>DATEVU010000029.1:0-6143 GCA_035258345.1 Bacteroidales bacterium | reverse complement strand
ACAAATTTCTTTCAGTTTTTTCAATGCTTTGGGCCAGGTTTCCATAAAGTATGACATAAATTCCTGATTGACATCCATAGAAACCGAAAGCAATGTTTTACCATTACTTTCCGAAAAGGTATAGTTTTCCATAGCACCGGCCCATCCGGCCACTTCACTGCCACTCAGTATTTCTTTGCCATGCTGAACAATTCCGAGATGTTCTATGCTTACTGACCTGCCGGGTATATTTTCCCTGATCCTGCTTACCATTCCTCCCATATTGCCATCGTTGTCGGTTCCCAGGAACAGAATTTTTGAACCTTTTTCCCAGGATCCTATGTAATGCGATGTTGGATTGAATTCAGCCGACCAAATTTCAAATTTTTCTTTATCGAGCATTGTTCTGTGCACAAATTCAGCTTTGGCATTGATCCTGATCTCAAAATGAATTCTTTTCAGGACCTCTGATGTCTCAACGTATTTTTTGAAATTGTCCAGGATAGCCTGCCAGCCCGATCGTTGCAATTCTATTGTGTGTATCTGTTCCGCATCAAATTTTTCTTTAACCCTGGTTTCATTTTCATCAGCAACAAATGATACCCGTACCTTGCGTCCGTCGAGCAGGGTATATTCTATTTGCCTGAACAGAGCCACCTTGCTGTATTCTCCTGTAAAGTCAAAGCCCTGGCTGCCATCTCTGGCTTCCATGTGTGAGCGGAATTTTCCGCCAACACGTAAATCGTTTTCTGCTTCGGGCGTATGCCAGTCGTCGGATGCATTGTTCCAACGGATAATATGCTTTGGATCGGTCCAAAGTTTCCATACTTTTTCAACCGGAGCATTAATGACTGCTTCAACGGTAATGGCCTTGTTTTTAGTAGTGGTTGACATGATATATTTATTTAATCGTTTTGGTTGACTTTCATTTTAACAGTACAAACTTAGCGTGACTTTATGCAATTGATGGTGTGCAAAAACGACAATTGAAGGGCGATTTGCGACAAGATTTTTTTGTATTTTAGCACAATGAAAAATATAACAATTCTGGTTCCTGAAAGTTCAGTTTTCCAGGCCATAGCTGACCCTCACTATTATTTTACAGCTGTAAACCGCAGTTTATAGTAATACCATCACTTTGCTTATTCCTTTTATGTGTTATTCGTCCGCAGTACGGGATAAAACCTGCCCATCCACTGCCAGTTTCGTTTTGATTTCTTCATACGGCAAATCGTGGATGCCAATTCCTTTCTCCAGTGCCATAGCCGCCAGGGTACCGGCGCTTTGTCCCAGGATCATGAAAACGGGTTCCATCCGTATGGATCCGAATGCTATATGGGAACTTGAAACAGCAACGGGCACCAACAGGTTGCTGCACTCTTCCTTTTTTGGCAGGATGGCCCCAAGCGCTATCTGATAGGGTTTTTCGGGATGTACTCCGATATCCCCTTCGTTTTGAACAAAGCCTTCCGGAGTAATATACCGCTGGATATTGTGCGAATCCATGGTATAGGACCCCATACCAATTGACTGTTCAACAGGCTTCCTGCCTAAAATTTCATGCTCTGTCATCACATAAGCACCAAGCATTCTGCGGGCCTCCCGCACATAGATCTGGTGCGGCCAGTTACCATTATCATGAAACTCATCTTTGGCAAGTCCCCATTGTTTCATCTCGTTCTGAACATCAGCGGGTATCCTGGGGTCGGAGGCAATGAAGTACAATAACCCTTTCTGGTAGTTTTCATGTTCCCTGATGATTTCCAACCGTCGTTCATAGGTGGCTTCCGGATAATCATAGTTCATACCGATGTTATCAAAACTAAACGGACCGTGGTTATTAACATCGGTCTTTGCATTAGGGACCGGATCAAATTTTGCGAAAGTTTCGCGCCACCCCGATTGATAAACCCGGATAAGAAGTTCGTAACGGGATGAATCATAACCGTGCGGCCTTGTAAAGGGAACGCTGTTTTCTTTATTTTTTGTAAGGCACATCCTGAAGCAATAAGCCTGTAATTTTTTGTCACCTTCGCCATTCCGGCCAGGGTTTTCCGTTGAAATGCAGGGCAAAACCCCACTTGCCGGGTCGTTGGGAATTACATACGCACTGATATTCCTGTTCCCGAAGTTGTGCCCGTGATGGAATACACCTGCCTGAACGCCGTTCCATTGCTCATTATAGGTGTTGTTGGATTCTCTTCCAACAACATAGCTGACACCTGCTGCAGCCATCAGGTCGCCTTCGTAGGTGGCATCGATGAATATGTTTCCCGCATAAGTCCGTCCGCTGAACGTGGTTATCGAAACGATCTTACCTCCGGCCACCTTAACACCGTTTTCCCTGTCCAGCCATTCGTTTCTGAATATCCTGATGTTGTTTTCCTTTACAAGATCCTCGAAAACATTTTCTGCGATATGGGGTTCAAAGATCCACATCGTTTTAAGGTTACCATCGATGGCCGGCGTCCCCTGTCCCACATTCCCATATTCCTCCTGCATTTCCCATTTCCAGGTTTCGGGTTGCTGATAATAATTGTAGATCCGCTGGTAAAATTCCCTTGCCAGTCCACCGATCACACTTTTATCCCCGGTATCGGTATATCCCAGTCCGGAGGAGGTCAGGCCTCCGAGGTGTGCATCGGGTGCGACAATAATTACCGACTTGCCTGACTTTGATATCTGTATGGCGGAGGTAACAGCTGCCGATGTACCTCCATAGATGATCACATCCGCTTCATGGGTTGCTTTAGGTTTTTTGGCATTGTTGCCGCAACCGTAAAGCATGAGCAGCATTGCAAAAATAATTCTCATATGTTGTTGTCTTTAATAAAGTTGAACTCAGCCTGGAATGTCTCACAATGTATTACTTTTTCTTCGAATTCAAGGAGGTACTCTTTATCCATTGGATAATACCTTGCCTTTTCAAAATCATCTCCTGCAAATCGCCTGATACTGTCCATATTGTCCCATTCGGTAACAGTCCAGAAATGGCAGACATCACCCTCCTTCCGGCGCAGTATTTTGGCGGACAGATTACCGGGAATACTTCGGTATTCGCGAATCCCGGTCTCTCCGACATAGTTCAGATAGGTGTCGGCATGAATGCTCCTGGTTCTGCCATGCCATATCCGGGTAATTACAGTCTTATTCATATGCAGGTATTTGGTTTGTCATAAAGATAATGAATAGCACTTTTCATTCCATGACATGGCAACGATATAGATTTTAAATAACTACCTGATTACTTTTTCCATTTTAACAGCAGGCTATTGCTTACAACACTTACACTGCTCAAAGCCATAGCAGCACCTGCAATCATCGGATTCAGCAGGAATCCGTTAACCGGATACAGGATGCCTGCCGCGACAGGTATTCCAATAATATTATATATGAATGCCCAGAAAAGGTTTTGACGGATGGCAGCAACGGTCTGCCTGGATAGTTTTATTGCCATGGGAATTTTATTCAGGTCGGATGAGATGATGGTCATTTTGGCAACATCCATGGCAATGTCGCTTCCTTTGCCCATTGCGATACTTACATTAGCCAGTGCCAATGCAGCACTGTCGTTGATACCATCGCCAACCATAGCAACTATCTTACCCCTGCCTTGCAGGTCTCTTATAAAATCGGCTTTCTGCCCGGGGAGTATTTCTGCTTTATACCGCGTGATTCCCGATTTATCAGCAATGGCTCTGGCAGTGGTTTCGTTATCGCCGGTGAGCATATATACTTCGATGCCTAACTGCTGCAATTGTTTTACTGCTTCAACAGATGTTTCCTTTATCCTGTCCGCAATGGCCAGAACCGCTAATGCTTTTTCACTATCAGCAAACCATACCACAATTTTTGATTCGTTGTTCCAGGTTGTTGCTTTTTCAAGTAAATAACTATTTATTTGAATATGATTTTCATCCAGCAACTTGCTGTTGCCAACAAAATAAACCTTATCACCAATACTCGCTGTAGCCCCTTTACCGGTGATGCTTTCAAAATGAGAAACTGCCACAGCCTGTAAATTTTCATAATGGTTCACCACTGCTTCTGCCAACGGGTGTTCCGATTGTTTTTCAATACTGAAAAGAACTTTCTTCGGGCTGTCGTTTCCGTCCAGCCATGCCATGTCAGTTACAACAGGCCTGCCTTCGGTAATGGTACCGGTTTTGTCCAGCACAATGGCATCAACATTTCTTGCCAGTTCCAGACTTTCGGCATCTTTTATGAGTATGCCTTTTTCGGCACCTTTGCCAACACCAACCATAATGGCTGTGGGTGTTGCCAAACCCAAAGCACAAGGACAGGCAATGACCAGAACGGTAACCAATGCCAGCAAACCTTGTGTAAAGCCATTTTCACCCCCGAGAATATTCCAGGAAACAAATGCAATTACTGCAATGACAATGACAACCGGTACAAAAATACCGGCAATCTTATCTACCAGCTTTTGAACGGGAGCTTTGCTTCCCTGTGCATCCTGCACCATGCGGATAATCTGTGCCAGCATGGTTTCGGCACCCACTTTCTCAGCACGAAACTGAAAACTGCCTTTCTGGTTGATGGTGCCGGCAAAGACCTCATCGTTCTCTTTTTTCAATACAGGAACAGGTTCACCGCTCAGCATGCTTTCATCAACAAACGATCTGCCATTAATCAGCATCCCGTCTACTGCAATTTTTTCGCCCGGTTTTACCAGTATAATATCGCCTTTATTTACTTCTTCGATCGGGATTTGCATCTGGTGGCCGCCCTCATGAACTACCGTTACATTTTTGGGTTGAAGGCCCATAAGTTTTTTAATAGCAGCAGATGTATTTCCCCTGGCTTTTTCTTCCAGTAATTTACCCAGGAGAATAAATGCAATAACTACAGCTGCTGCCTCAAAATAAACATGACCGTGCAGACCACGTTCGTGCCAGAAATGCGGGAACAGGGTATTGAAAACACTAAACAAATAAGCAACACCGGTGCTCAGTGCCACCAGCGTATCCATATTGGTTGACCGGTGTTTGGCCTGTTTCCAGGCGTTAATGAAGAATCCTTTTCCAAACCAAAGAACCACCGGGGTGGCCAGTATCCACATGATTTCGTTTGCATAGGTCATATCCATAAAAAACATGCCTATAACAACAACAGGAACCGAAAGGATACCTGCCCCGATGGTTCGACCTTTCAGCTGATTGTATTTTTTCTGATTGATCTCTTCGAGAGATTCTTTTTTTCCCGGACCTGCGTCGAGGAACAAATCGTAACCAATTGATTGAACGGCTTTTCGTATATCAGCTACTTGTATTAAGCCTGGAAGATATTCAACCAATAAAGTCGCAGCTGCAAAATTAACGGATGCGTTTACCACTCCGTTCTGTGCTTTCACCATACTTTCCACACTAATGGCACAAGAAGCGCAACTCATGTTCAGCACAGGAAATGTTTTCTTAATTGAAGTTGTCATAGCTTTAAATTTGAATTACGTTACAAAGTTGACAATTCTTCTGATTCCGGTTGTTATATAATTTTCAGATTGCGTATCCTATATAAACGACTTACATTCCATTCATCTCCGCGATCTTAACAATTACTTCCACGGCTTTTTGCATCGACTTTACCGGGATAAACTCATAACGGCTGTGGAAGTTATGACCGCCGGTGAACAGGTTGGGACAGGGCAGACCCATATAGGAAAGTTTTGAACCATCGGTCCCCCCGCGGATGGGTATTATTTTCGGGGTAATTCCACAGGAGGATAAGGCTTTTTTGGCAAGCTCAACGATATGAAAAACAGGCTCGATCTTTTCTTTCATGTTATAATACTGGTCCACCATGATGAGTGTAATCGTGCGCTGGCCATATTTCATGTTCAGGTGGTCAACGATCTTGATAAGCAGGTCCTTTTTACGTTCAAATGCATTGCGGTCGTGATCGCGGATGATATAATTCACTACGGTGGTATCCACATTCCCGTTTATTTCATTGAGGTGGTAGAATCCTTCATACCCTTCGGTATGCTCAGGTACTTCGGAACCGGGAAGCATGCTGTTCAGTTCCATGGCAATGAGCATTGCGTTTTTCATCCTGTTTTTGGCTGTGCCGGGATGGACGTTCAGGCCCTGTATGGAGATCTTTGCTTTGGCAGCGTTGAAATTCTCGTATTCAATTTCTCCCAG
>DATEVU010000028.1:0-10056 GCA_035258345.1 Bacteroidales bacterium | reverse complement strand
TGTTCACAGGAGGAATATCAGCAGGCATGCAGTCATAATATACCGGAAATGTGGTGGAAGGCTTTTCAGCGGATAAATTAGCAGAAAGCTGTTGTGGGTTGTGATTGTTGTGGGTTGTGATTGTTGCGGGTTGTGGTTGTTGCGGGTTGCGTTATACTGATTCGGAGTATTCGTGGTACCTGAACTCAGCTTTTCTTAGCATTTCTTCAAAAATCTGGCCGCTCTCCAGTGCATCCTCATCATCGGCTTCATAATGCCAGTCGACCATAAACGATTTCACACTGCTGTTGGCATCGAGAACCTTCAGCAATTCGAGGAGCTTTTTTGAGGAGGCACTGTTCAGGTATTCGAGGTTGATATCTATTTTCACGGATTCGGCTTTCAACAACCGGGACCACGCAATGAGGGGATCATAAAACCGGAGCACGTTCTCCGGCAGGGAATGCCCCTCAATCAGCAACCTTCCGTTTGTGCTGAATTTTACAGCAGGGGTGCTGGTTGTTTGTTCCATGTTAATGTTGTCCATGATGGGTTCGTTTTGTTTTCATCTGATTGTACGTGATTGCTGCAAATAAGATTGTAACTTATGACGAATGCCATCAATATATTGACAATATTGCACACCTTGTTAACAAAATAATGAATAGTATGAAAACTGACCGGGTAATTGATCTTTCGCATACCCTGGAAACGGGCATGCCTGTTTATCCGGGAACCCCTGAAGCCATTCTGGCCAGGGAAGCCCGCATCAGCAAGGAAGGCTATAATGAGATATTTATGCAATTTTCAACGCACACGGGCACACACCTCGATTGCGGGTATCATATTCTGGGCGAAGGCCTCAATACGGAAAACACCCCCGTTGGCCGGTTTATGGGCAGGGGAGTGGCAATTGACTGCCGGGATATTTCGGGCAACGGTATAAGCCATCATTTCCTGCAACCGTTTGAAGAAAAACTGAAAAAAGCCGACTTCGTTCTTTTTAACACCGGTTGGAGCAAATACTGGGGCACCCGGGACTATTTCAGGGATTTTCCGACACCTGACCCGGATGCGGCCCGTTACCTCACCCAATTCGGGCTCATGGGCGCCGGCATCGACGCCATTAGTTTTGATCCTGCAGATTCACAGGATCTTCCCGTGCACAGAATTCTGTTATCACAGGGAATGGTGCTTATCGAAAACCTGGTTAATGTAGACAGCCTGCCGGAGCTGGGATTTACCTTTTACTGTTTTCCGCTGAAAATAAAGGAAGGTGACGGGTCGCCGGTGAGGGCGGTTGCGGCAGTGACCAGTAACCAGTAAACAGTAAACAGTAGCGGGTGACGGGTGAGTAAAAACCCGCTATCCCGCTTTTTAACTTTTACGCTTTTCCACTGTTCCACTTACTGTTTTTCATTTATTATTATGCTGAAATGATAATAAAAACATTGTCAAGTTTTTTTCGTAATTTTGCAGGTCTATATTCTGAAAAAATTGAATTGTACAGGATTAACCAGCCGCAGCGCTAAATGACAGGAATAAAAGTTCTTTACGTTTCCCAGGAAATTACTCCTTATCTTCCCGAATCCGAGATGTCGGTTATAGGGAGAAATCTGCCACAGGCCATACAGGAAAGGGGTAGGGAAATCCGGACATTTATGCCCAAATACGGATGTATCAATGAACGGAGAAACCAGCTTCACGAAGTGATCAGGTTGTCGGGAATGAACATTATCATCGATGACAGTGATCATCCCCTGATAATAAAAGTCGCATCCATTCAGGCTGCCAGAATGCAGGTGTATTTCATTGATAACGAGGATTACTTTCAGCGGAAATTTCTTTTTGCCGATGACAACGGTGAGTTCTTCGATGACAATGACGAACGTGCCATTTTTTTTGCCAGGGGTGTGATTGAAACGGTGAGGAAACTGCAATGGCCGCCCAATATCATTCATTGCCACGGATGGTTCTCAGCGTTGTTATCGCTTTACATCAAGAGGCTGTACGATGACGATCCTGTTTTTAAAAATGCCAGGGTGGTCTTGTCGCTCTATGATAATGAATTCAACAAACCGTTAAATAAATCATTCAGAAAGAAACTGAGCATGGACGGCATTTCAGAAAGTGATCTGAAAGTTGTGGATGAGCCCAGTTACCTCAATTACTGCAAGCTGGCGATAAATATGTCGGATGGTATTATATCCGGCAGCCCGCGCATTCATCCTGAGGTGATTGACTATGCAGAGAAGACCGGCAAGCTTTTGCTTCCATACCAAGGCCCGGAATCCTACGTGGACGCTTATTCTGCATTCTACGATCAGGTCCTGAACGGATCCATGTGACGTATTGGAAATCTCAACTAAAATACTATGTGCGGAATTGTAGGTTACATTGGCAATCGTGACGTGTACCCGGTGCTGGTAAATGGTTTGAAACGCCTTGAATACAGGGGATATGATTCGGCCGGGATCGCGATCCTCAACGGCGGAACGCATATATACAAGTGCAAGGGCAAGGTCAGCGACCTGGAGCTTTATGTCAGTGGCAATCCGGTTAATGGTCACGTTGGTATGGGACATACCCGGTGGGCCACACATGGAGAACCGAATGACGTGAACGCACACCCGCACCAGTCGTTTCAGGGAAAATTTATCCTGATCCACAACGGTATCATCGAAAACTATGCCCAGCTTAAGGAAAGGCTCGAACACCGTGGAATTGCGTTCAAAAGTGAAACCGACTCCGAAGTATTGGTTAACCTCATCGAGTATATTTACCTGAAAGGAAGTGTTTCAGCTGAGCTGGCTGTAAGACTTGCCCTGAGCAAGGTTGAGGGTGCCTATGGCGTTGTGATCATGTGTGCCGATGAACCGGACAAGCTTATTGCAGCCCGCAAAGGCAGCCCGCTTGTGATCGGGGTAGGTAATGATGAATATTTTCTTGCTTCGGATGCTACTCCGATTGTTGAATACACCAAGAGTGTCATTTACCTGAATGACAACAATGTGGCCATTATCACCAAGGGTGAGCTGAAACTCAAGACGATCAGGAACATAACCCTGACACCACAAATACAACAGCTCGATCTGGACATTGATGAAATTGACAAAGGCGGTTATGAACATTTCATGCTCAAGGAGATCTTCGAACAGCCACGCTCTATACTCGACACCTTCCGCGGCAGGGTTGCCTCCGATGCAAGCGAACTCCACCTGGGCGGATTGTTTCACATTATTCCCAGGCTGGTGGAGGCTAAACGCATCATCATTATCGGGTGCGGCACCTCGTGGCATGCCGGACTTGTGGGTGAATACCTTTTCGAAGACCTGGCGCGGATCTCGGTAGAGGTTGAATATGCTTCGGAATTCCGTTACCGTCACCCCATTATCAACAAAGATGACGTGGTTATTGCCATCAGTCAGAGCGGGGAAACCGCCGATACCCTGGCGGCCATCAGGCTGGCCAAGGAAGCAGGTGCCCTGGTGCTGGGAATATGCAATGTGGTAGGCGCAAGCATTCCACGGGAAACCGATGGCGGTGTGTATACGCACGCAGGCCCCGAGATAGGGGTGGCATCCACCAAGGCCTTTACGGCACAGGTCACTGTGCTGGCCATGATGGCCATCCTCGTTGGCAGAAAAAGAAATGTTCTTACTGTTGAACAATACACGCATTATATATCCGAACTTACACAAATTCCCGGGAAGATAGAAAGGATCCTGCAACACGATGAGGAGTTCAGGAAACTGGCCGGGTTGTATAAAAATGTGAACAATTTCCTGTACCTGGGCCGCGGATACCTGTTCCCGGTAGCACTGGAAGGAGCGCTGAAGCTCAAGGAAATTTCCTACATACACGCCGAAGGGTATCCTGCTGCCGAAATGAAGCACGGCCCCATTGCACTCATTGATCAGAACATGCCCGTAGTGGTGCTTGCCACCAAGGACAATTCCTATGACAAGATCATCAGCAATATCCAGGAAGTAAAGGCAAGAAAGGGTATTGTGATTGCGGTGGTCAGCGAAGGTGAAACCACTATCCGCCAACTGGCCGACCATTTGCTGGAGATCCCTGTTTCAGATGCTGTTTTTTCGCCGTTGCTGGCTGTGATCCCGTTGCAGCTTTTATCCTATCATATCGCGGTCATGCGCGGGTGCAATGTGGATCAGCCCCGGAACCTGGCAAAATCGGTGACTGTTGAATGATCACCGGTGAAGATACTGCTGTTCGTAATATTTTTCATATTCACCGCTTACCACATGCTGCAGCCAGGTATCGTTGGCAAGATACCAGTCGGCCGTCCCGGATAACCCTTCTTCAAAGGTAAGGGATGGTTTCCATCCCAGTTCGTGCTGCAATTTTGCCGGATCAATGGCGTATCGCAGATCGTGACCGGCCCTGTCCGTCACAAAACTTATAAGTTTTTCAGATGTACCCGGCTGCCTGCTAAGCTTTTCATCCATAAGCCTGCACAGCAGACGGATCAGATCGATGTTGCTCCATTCATTGTTCCCGCCGATCGCATAGGTCTCACCGGTCTTTCCCCGGTGAAATATCATGTCGATGGCGCTGGCATGGTCACCAACGTACAGCCAGTCCCTTATATTTGCTCCCGAACCGTAAACCGGTATGGGATTATTGCTTTTTATGTTGTTGATAGCCAGCGGTATGAGTTTCTCAGGATTCTGATTGGGCCCATAATTGTTGGAACAATTCGAGATCACAACCGGAAGTCCATATGTATGGCTATAGGCCCTGACCAGGTGATCGGAACTGGCTTTGGAAGCGGAATACGGACTACGGGGGTCATAGGGCGTATTTTCGGTGAAGTATCCCTCCGGCCCCAGGGAACCAAAGACTTCATCGGTGGATATGTGGTAGAATAATTTTCCTTCGTAATGATTCCGCCATTGCTCCCTGGCCGCATGGAGCAGGTTCACAGTCCCCAGGATGTTGGTATTGATGAATTCGAGGGGATTTGTAATTGACCGGTCAACATGTGATTCGGCTGCCAGGTGGATCAGGCCGTTAAAACGGTATTCGTGAAAAAGTGTATTAACCTGTTGCACACTGGTAATATCAACTTTTAAAAATTTGTAGTTGGCCTTGTTTTCAATATCCCGGAGGTTTTCAAGATTGCCTGCATACGTAAGCTTGTCGGCATTAATGATCATGTAACCGGGATATTTGTTCACAAAAAGCCTTACCACATGTGATCCGATGAATCCGGCACCTCCGGTTATAAGTAATGTTTTGTCCATGCAATACCTTTTAATTGGTTTCTTTTTTCCGGATCTGTTTTTCCCAGTTCCAGGCCGACAGGAGGATTTCCTCCAGCGGTGTGTCTGCCTTCCACCCCAGTTCATTGTTCGCAAGTGTTGTATCGGCATAAACCCGGTTGATATCACCCGGCCTCCTGGGGTAAATCCTGTATTTAACTTTTTGCCCGGTAGCCACTTCAAAAGTACGGATGATCTCCAGCACTGACAATCCCGTGCCTGTGCCCAGGTTAAACACCTCGTAGGCATCCTTGTTCTGTCCGGCTGCCAGCCTTTCAATAGCAACAACATGGGCCCTGGCAAGATCAACTACATAAATATAATCGCGTATGCCTGTACCATCGGGAGTATCATAATCATTTCCAAATACATGCAATTCCTCCCTGATCCCGATCACAGCCTGTGTAACATAGGGAACCAGGTTCATGGGCGTACCGATCGGCAATTCACCGATCAGTGCCGATGTATGTGCTCCAATGGGATTGAAATACCGGAGCGAAATGGCCTTCAGGCCGGGTGTTGCCGCCAGGGTATCCCGGATAATCTCTTCGGCAATCTGCTTGGTATTCCCGTAGGGTGAATTTGCCGGTTTTATGGGGGAGGATTCGGTCACCGGCAGCTTGTCGGGTTGCCCATAAACCGTACAGGAAGATGAAAACACAAGGTTTGGGATTCCGGATTCACGCATAACCTGCAGGATATTGATCATCGACACAAGGTTATTACCATAGTATTCCAACGGTTTTTCAACAGATTCTCCTACGGCTTTCAGGGCAGCAAAGTGTATTATCGATTCGATCCCCGGGTACTTCCTGCAACAATCTCTTAGCTTCTGCAGGTCACACAGGTCAAAATTCTCGAATGAGGGTTTCCTGCCGGTAATTTTTTCAATTCCGTCAAGGACTTCTATCCGGGAATTGGATAAATTGTCGGCAATGATAACATCATAGCCATTCAGGATAAGTTCCACTGCAGTGTGCGAACCAATATAGCCTGTGCCACCGGTAACCAAAACTTTTTTGTTCATGATGTCCGGGTTTTTGTTACACGGTTGTTCTCAAGTTTGTATTCATCGTGGCTTTCCGGACAAACAGCTATCCCTTCCTGGTTAAAATGCAACCGGTGCCCGAATTCGCTCATCCAGCCTGAATGCCTGGCGGGATTGCCAACAACAAGTTCATAGGGCGCAACATCTTTGGTGACCACGGTCCCGGCACCTATAAAGGAATAGCTGCCGATACGCACGCCGCAGATGATTGTGGCATTGGCCCCAATGCTGGAACCTTTTTCCACCAGGGTTTTTTTATACTGATCCTTTCGGGCAATGGCACTTCGCGGATTGATAACATTGGTGAAAACCATGGAAGGGCCAAGAAAGACATCGTCTTCACAAATAACCCCGGTATACAGGGAGACATTATTCTGGACCTTGACATTGTTTCCCAGGGTGACCTGCGGGGACACCACAACGTTTTGCCCCAGGTTGCAGTTCTCACCAATAACACAGCCACTCATAACATGTGTAAAATGCCATATCCTGGTGCCCTTTCCAATCCTGCAGCCTTCGTCAATTACTGCGGTTTCGTGAGCGAAAAAATCGGTATTCATTGGTCAGAAATTAACAAATTCAACAATACTACCGGCAATATAATTCACCTGCTCCTCATCGAGTTCGGTATGCATGGGTAAGGAAAGAACCGATTTGCAGAGCATTTCGGATACGGGGAAATCACCTTCACGGTATCCGAGGTATTGAAAAGCCTTCTGAAGGTGTACCGGAAACGGATAATATATCATGGCGGGAATACCTTTCAGTTCCAGGTGTTTTTGAAGCGCTTCACGGTTAATTCCTTCAAGCCTTATTGTATACTGGTGGAAAACATGGGTGCTGAACGGTGACCGCACGGGGATGCTGATACCCCTGGTCCCGCCCAGGGCTTTGTCATACCACCCTGCTGCCCTGCTGCGTGCCCGGGAATATTCGTCAAGGTATTTCAGTTTTACACTCAGGATTGCGGCCTGCAAGGTATCGAGCCTGGAATTCAACCCGGTGGTATCGTAATAGTATCTTTTCCGCATGCCATGGTGGGTAATGGCGGCAAGTTCATCAGCAAGCGCCTTGTCATTGGTGAACATAGCCCCGCCGTCACCAAAACAACCCAGGTTTTTAGAGGGAAAGAAAGAGGTGCAGCCGATTTGACCCATGGTGCCTGCCTTTACTGTTTCACCTGACTTGCCAGTATAATCGGCAGAAAGAGCCTGTGCTACGTCTTCAATAACTATGAGATTATTTGCTTTGGCAATCCGCATAATTTCGTCCATATTGGCACACTGGCCGAAAAGGTGAACAGGAATGATGGCCCGGCTCCTGGGCGATAATGCTTTTTCCACGGATGCAATATCGATGTTGAATGTGCCGGGTTCCACATCGGCTATAACGGGCTTCAGTCCCAACAACACAGCCACTTCCACCGTAGAGATAAATGTGAAATTGGGCGTTATCACTTCATCGCCCGGCTTGAGACCCAGGGCCATCAGACTTATCTGAAGGGCATCGGTACCGTTGGCACAGGCAATTGCATGATTCACACCCAGGTAGTTCGCCAGTTCACTTTCAAAGGTTTTCACTTCGGGGCCTTTAACATATGCCGCGCTGTCAATGACTCTCTGAATAGCGCTGTCAACTTCGGTTTTTATCCGCTGATATTGCCCGTGAAGGTCAACCATATTGATTTTTTTCATAGGGAGATTAAATAAAAGTATGCGGGTACTAAGATAGTAATTTGATACTTACCATGAATATTTTGTTAATTTTGACAGGCTCTTAAGTTATCATTTCAATACTTGCGCCCGTGAACCTATCTCCTGTCATAAGGGAACTGTTGCTGCACAAAGAAAAGCTGGTTATTCCGGAATTCGGGATCTTCTCTGTAATACACCATCCGGCAGAGATCAGTAATAAAACCAACCTGCTGATCCCGCCATCCAAGGAAATTGTTTTCGATCCGGCCGTAAAATCCGGGGACGACAGCCTGGCTGAACTGATCATGAAAAAATATAACCTGACACGTGATGAAGCACAGGAAGCAATTGGTGATTTTATACGATCAACGGAGAGTCAGGTTACATCAGCGGGATCAGCCCTTATTGAAGGACTGGGAAATCTGACCCGGGATGATGCCGGCGATATGATTTTTAAGCCGCTGGCCGAATTGATCAATCTCACCGGTGCATTTGGATTGCCAACTATCAATATCCCCTTACCCAGGGTTGTCCAAACGTCGTCTCCTTCCAAAAAAACCAAACGCTGGTGGATTCCGGCTGCAGTTTTGGTTGCCGCGGCCTGCCTGTTCCTGGTATTGCGATTTACCAGCCTGCTGGATTCTTTTACCGGAGGGAAGGTATTGGAGAGCATTATTGCCGAAAAGAAAGGGAAACCGGACAGGATAGTTTTCGGGAACCGTGTCACCGGGGACAGCGATACAGCCCTTGATGCGGTGAGCCGGCAGATTGACGAACGCACGGCCAGGGAAAAGGCACTGTTGTACGAGGAGGGGAAAGAAAATCCGGAGGTCGTGAAGCCGGCACCAGAGGTAAAGATCCCGGCAGTTACTGTCCCTGAAACCAAAACCACGGTAGAGGAAAAGCTGACCATGGGGGTTGGTCCGTACCATATCATCGCCGGATCATTCCAGGTTGAAGAAAATGCCCGGAAACAAAAAATCCGGCTTGAAAATAAGGGGTTGTCCCCCGTGCTGCTGCCTCCGCAGGGTAAGTATTACATGGTAAGCCTGGGAGCGTTCAACACCCGCGAAGAAGCCGGTGTTGTACTGAAACAGCTGCGGGAAAACCTGGAGCAGGAGTTTTGGGTGATGAAGATCAGGTAATGTGCAAATGTGCAAATGTGCAAATGTGCAAATGTGCAAATGTGCAAATGTGCAAATGTGCAAATGGGGGAATCGTTACATATTCAAATAAACATATGAGAAGCTTTATTGTATTGTTTGCAGCGGCCATAGTTGCCGGCTGCGGTAAACAGGCCAGCCAGCCTGAAAGCCTGTATGCCTTCAGCCTCGACTCCATCATCCGGCAAAGCAATGGTGCCGTTGTATGGCAGGAAAGCAGTGTTTTTAAAGGGAAGGCAATGACATTCTCCTCTTCAGGGCAGGAATACAGTATAACACTTACCAGCGGTGCAGACCCACTGCCATGGGTCAAGGCCCGGTACCTGGTATGTGAGATCATGAACAACAATCCATACAGTGCTATTGTGTATGTTGATTTTTACAAACGTGCAGGGGATCCCGCTGAAGCAGGTATTGTTCAGCAAGGGGGAATTACGACAGGGGAATTCCCGGAACAGCCGAGGATATCCCCCAAGGTGGGCATTTTACCATTCCTGAAGACAAAACTTGTAATACCCTTGAGCCACCTTGACGGGCAGGATATTTTTATGGACCGTTTCCCAAGGCAGTTGAAAGGAACGGTGATGGGACACAGGCTTGACCCTGCCGATATTGGCAGGGTTGTCATTCGTGTTGAGCCGGTGTTGCTGCCGGATTATTTCCCCCGCATTGAAATTGCCTCCGTCTACCTCACCGATACAATCCCGGTTCCCTTCGAAAAGGCGGAAACATATTACGTGGATGAATTCGGTCAATGGAATAATAAGGACTGGCCCGGAAAGGTCAAAAATGAGCAGGAACTGGCTGACAACATCAGGGCGATGGAAACGGAAGGTAAGGATGTTTCCTTCCCTGAGGAGTGGAGCCGTTACGGGGGGTGGACAGCG
>DATEVU010000027.1:0-5093 GCA_035258345.1 Bacteroidales bacterium | reverse complement strand
TAAAACTGTCCTTTTGTTCCCTATTAATCGCTTTAGGCATTACCGTGCATGTCCAATTATTGATACTAGGGTTTATTTCATAACCCGAAGTTCTTTGGTTACCTGTTTAATTAACATCTTTAAAGCACATATGTTTTCCGTTAAGATAAATAAATCAGTGCCGGGGAGACCTTCGGTCAATTCTCAGGTAGTATAATTAAATTGGGGGATATTGGATTAACACATTAAAAAAAATATTACATTGAACAATCCCAAATCGCAATTTACTTCACATCATTTAACAGACTCCGAACATGAAAAGACGCACTTTTTTAAAAAACACCGGCATGGCTGCCGGGATGCTTGCTGTTGCACCGTTGCTGGGCAATTGTAAAACTGCCGGTGATTACGAATTTGATGCAATGGATCTGCACGTGCATACAACGGATCAGTTCACCATTGAGCAGGCTATGAAGCTTGCTGAAGAGCGCAAGGTCAAATTTGGTATTGTGGATCATCCCGCGCAATGGGCTATAAAGGATGATACCGACCTTAAGAAATACATTGATAATCTGAGGAAATACCCGGTATATGTGGGATTACAGCCGATGATAACCGGCTGGGAGAAAAGCTTTTCTCCGGAATTGCTTGCCCAACTTGACTACGTGCTGATGGACCCGCAAACCATTCCCCTGGGTAATGATCAGTATCAGTTTATCTGGCAGCTGGAAACCTATATCGAGGATACTGAGGCCTTCATGGAACAATACATGGCACACAGTCTGAATATTCTCAACAAGGAGAGGATCAATATTTTCGGCTGGCCACTCTTTCTCCCAGTATGCATTGCCCGCGATTATTATACCCTTTGGACGGATGAGCGGATGCAACAGATCATTGCCGCTGCCAGGGCAAGGAACATTGCCATTGAGATCAACGACATGGCGCATACCCCCCATGAAAAATTCATTCTTATGGCAAAGGAACAAGGTCTTAAATTCACCTTCGGATCTGATTCGAGAAACAACAATGCCGGGAAACTGGTTTACTGCAAATCCGTAGCAAAAAAATGCAACCTGCAGCCGGAAGACTTTTATGTGCCGGGTAAAGCATAGGGAAACCAATTAACCGATAACGAAGGTTACCCCGGACGGCCAAGGCACCAGCCCTGGCCGTTTTTATTATGGATGAGCTTAAGCAAAACCGACGCAACCATTTTTAATTGAGGATCATCTTTAATCAAATCAGAATCAAATTGAAATAAGATCATGAAACAGCTTTTTATTCTTATGCTCATTTACGGAATTCTTCCTGGTTGCTCAGAGGACGAAATACCAGGTGAAAAAACCAATCCGGAACAACCGGTAGCTATGTATGTATATTGCCAGACAAACACCGGTAATATTTTGCGCAGGATTGAATACGTTTATGATATGGGAAAACTGGTGTCTGAGACCACTCTTATTGATAACGAGATTTACAGTACGACAACATTTGAGTATAATTCGGCCTTGCAATTGATCAGGGAGACTTATGCAACCTTATTAAGCACACTCGAAAAGTCATACGAATACAACGTAGCGAACCAATTGATTAACATAATTCACAAAAGGACAGATTATGATATGGTGGGGCAGGTTGTTAACGTACAGGAAACAGAAGCACCACTGGAATATGAGAATGATCTTTTGGTAAGGAAAGGGGAATATTGGGGAGGATTTAGTACATATACGTATGAAAATGGAAGATTGATTACCATGAATGAGCATACTGCCAGCGGTCAGTTACACCACATTACAACATACATATACTCAGGTGATCTGAAAGTAGAAGAAAAGAAAGTAACCGCAGCCGGTGCTATTATCTATATCCGGATATTTCAATATGATTTTAGGGACCGATTAACCCGGATAACTGAAGGAGAGCATACAATTGAAGTGAATACTTATCTTGGGAACAAATTGACGGAGAAAAAAACCTATTATTTTGGAATTGATCCGGGATTTGATGTTTGTTATGGTAATTATATCTATAAATACGAATACCAGTAAAATACCTCCAACAACCTGATAGCCTGTACAAGTCAGCAGTGATTGTCTGGCGTCCCATTTTATCGCCCGTCTGCCTGAAATTTTAAGTGTAAAAAAAAAATTGCAAAAAAATTTGCGCAACCGAATAATTGCACGTATATTTGCAACCGAAAGGTAGCATATAAAAAATTTAACGATGAGACGCGACGTATTTCAAGCAATTGCCGACCCAATAAGACGAGACATTATGCAACTCATAGCCAAAGGCCCGTTGACGCCCAATACGGTGGCTGACAGTTTTGATGTGAGCAGACAGGCTATTTCAAAACACATTAAAATTTTGGCAGAATGCGGACTTTTATCACTGAGTATTCAGGGTCGGGAATATTATTACAGTATTCAACCAAAGAAACTGGCAGAAGTAAACGACTGGCTTGAACCATTCCGCAAAATGTGGGAAGACAGATTTGATCAATTGGACATTTTTTTAAACAATTCAAAAACAGGCAAAAAATGAAAAGTGAAAGCAAAACTAAAATCTCCAGGGATTTAATCAACAACCGGCTTAAAATAACAAGGGAATTTGAAGCACCTATTAAAGAAGTGTGGAATGCATGGACTGACAGTAAACTGTTGGATCTCTGGTGGGCACCAAAACCGTGGAAGTCTAAAACCAAATCAATGGATTTCCGGGAAGGCGGATTCTGGCTCTATGCCATGATAGGACTGGACGGTACACAATCCTGGTCTCGTGCTGATTACAAAGCAATTGTGCCAGATAAAATGTTTATCGGCATAGACAATTTTTGCGATGAAGAGGGTACCATTGACTCAAATTTTCCGGGTATGCATTGGAAATGTGAGTTCAGGGAATCACCCAGGGGTACAATCGTACAGGTTGAGATTACATTTTCTGATAAAGCTGATCTGGAAAAAATTATTGAAATGGGCTTTGAAGCCGGGTTTACATCGGCACATGAAAACCTGGATGAATTGTTGCGGAAATAAGGGATGTAAAGCATAACCATATTTTAAAATAATTTCTACTTTTATCAGGGAGAGATGGGGAAGGAGGTAACAGGATTTTATGTGATGCTGTTTGCTGTTATTGTTATCCTGAAAGAAAACCTGATATATTGCAAGGTATTCATCATATGAAAAAAAAGGCACATGCCTTATCAGCATGGAAGTCCATGATATTGGCACTTGTTGCGCTGATACTGTATCAGGGAGTATTCTTAATTTTCAACAGGTAGGGCCGGAATTATGCCTGTTTTAGCATGATCATAAATAGCACATGAAAGGATGATTTTAACGTAACAAGCCAGGCCCGTTTTCAAATAACTTGTGTTTTCATCGATTTGCTTTATCTTTAATGGTTGTTGGGTCAGCATGGTGAACTAAAAAATTTCACACCACCCTGAAATGAGAAATAACAATTCTTCCCGGCGCAGTTTCATTAAACAATCAGCAATGGCAACCGGTGCGATTGCTGCATATCCTTTGAATATTGCCGGAAACGCATCGCTTCAACGGTTAGCAAATACCAGGTTACCAAGGGAAGTATGGATCGGAGGGCTGTCACAAATGGGTCTGCACACAGCTACTTCCCGGTTGATGATGGAAGAGGTAAAACGGATTCTTGAGGATATATTTATATATCAGCCGGATATTTTATGTTTGCCGGAGGTTTTTCCAACGGCCAATACCAGTGAAAACCTTACCCTACCGGAACAACTGGAAATCTGCAACGATGTATTACAGGAGTTTTCCAGGCTGGCAGAAAGGCAACGCTGTTATGTGATCTGTCCGGTATATACTGTTGAAAACGGGAAAACTTACAATGCTGCAGTAGTTTTTAACAGGGATGGTTCCAAACAGGGAGAGTACCGGAAAATACATCTTACCGAAGATGAAATTGCTTACGGACTTACTCCCGGCCCGCTTGACCCGCCTGTATTCCAGGCTGAATTCGGCAAATTCGGGATCCAGATATGTTTCGATATACTCTGGGATGATGGCTGGGAAAAACTCCGGCATAAAGGTGCAGATATTGTATTCTGGCCATCGGCGTATGCAGGCGGTCAGATGGTAAATGCAAAAGCATGGCAGCATAAATATGTTGTGGCTTCAAGTACACGGCACGGGACTGCAAAAATTTGCGACATTTCGGGAGAAACGCTTGTACATACGGGTAGGTGGGACAGTAACATGTATTGTGAGCCTGTAAACCTGGAAAAGGTATTTCTGCATACCTGGCCGTATGTGGCACATTTTGGTGCGATCCGGAAGAAATATGGAAAGAAGGTGCGGATCACCAATTACCACGAGGAAGAATGGTCGGTCATTGAAAGTCTTGCACCGGATGTATTTGTGGCTGATATACTGAAGGAGTTCAATCTTAAAACACATGAGCAGCACACGCGTGATGCCGAAACAGCCCAAATAAAAGCACGACAGGGATAAAAGCACAACGAAGCGAGAACTTTGTAATGCACTGAAATGTTTAAACAAGGCAACCGGACAAACAGGGTTGATTTAATGAAACAATAACATGATCATAAGATTGTACTTGCTTATTCTGTTGGCAATTCCGCAGCTGGTCCATTCCCAGGGGAAGGAAACTGATCTGCCGGCCATCTGGGGCATAGCCAAAATGACTTTCCTGGTAAGCAATTTCCAGGTTGCCAGGGAATATTATGGCCGGTTTCTTGGTTTTGATGAAGCATTTACCTATCCCTCTGATCTGGGCCCGGTGATTTCATTCAAAGTAAATGACAGGCAGTTTCTCGAATTTGTGGAAGACCGGGAAGCGCCTGCTAAAAACCGCCTGGTTTCGGTATCTTTTGAGACCGGGGATGTGGAACAAATACGTAGATATTTGAAATACAATGGAATAACCGTTCCGGACAATACTTCTGTCGACGGTGCCGGAAACGAGGTTTTGTTGGTTCATGATCCGTCAGGAAACCCGATCGAGTTTATTGGATATAACGCCAACGCGCTTCATATTCAGTCACGGGGCAGGTTTTTATCTGAACACCGGATATCAGAGCGGATTCATCATGCCGGTTTATATGCTGA
>DATEVU010000026.1:0-4405 GCA_035258345.1 Bacteroidales bacterium | reverse complement strand
CAGGATTTAAGCTATATGAAGAACTGGATCCTGAACAGGGCCGCCTGGATTGATAACAATATACCGGGAGCCTATTGTACTACAGGTATTGATGATCCGGACGGCTCCATATCACTTTCACTCCGTGTTTATCCCAATCCGGCAATAGGTGAGATCACCATTGAAATTCAAAATCCAGGAAATAGGAATTCCAGGGTGGAGATTTTTAATTTTACAGGTCAGTTGGTTTTTAGCAGGGAAATAGATAATGAACCTATTTTTACCGAAAGGATCCGGCTTCAACCCGGGGCCTATGTGGTAAAAGCAAGCAGCGGAAACTGGTCACGAGTTGATAAGATCATCATACAATAGCCTGGGATCATTTCAGCAGAATTTTCACTATCCTGGTTTCATAAGGCTGCATCTGCAACGTTGTATCGTCGGTTTTAGCCGGAGGAGGATCCTGCTTAATTCTTAAGGAATCCGGACGGACAATTTGATTGAAAGTACGGGTATTCATCTTCACTAATGTCTCATAGGACACGATCCCGCTTAGTTCTACTTCCTGTGTAAGGTGAGACATATTGGCAAGGAATAACAGGCCGTATTCATCCGATAGTATGGCAAAGCCATCCGCGGCAAGCGGCATGTTGCTCTCCGTGTGTAAGACCCTGGAATCCGCAAGGCTCAGCAGCATCCTGAAAACATGGAAAACCGGGAAAAACATGCCCTGTTTTGCCTGAAAATGCCCGGGCCATTGTGATCCGTGGTCTCCCATCATAATACCACGCTCGCCAACAGTCTCATAATAGCTTACTGATTCAGCACCCGATTCCAGCAGGTTTTTAAGGCTTCCGACTGTCCATGCTGCTCCGGCCAGCGATAATTGCCGGACGTCAACCTGTGGTGGCATTGCCTTGCTCAGGGCCGGCTCTTCAAAATTGCTTATATTGGCATTGAACCTGCGCTGCAATGTCACAGGCGAAATATGAACCGGCCGGTGCCCTTCGAATTGCCGCGCAGTTTCCACGGCAAATTTTTGAGCCGCTGCATTCTCAAAGAGGCTCTTGTCATCGCCTGCATGTTCCTGGGGATGCATGGCAAAACTAATGAAATCAACAGTATCCGGATCAGGCCGGTCACGGTTCAGTTGTGCAAAATTGCAGTTAGTTCCCGCTCCCAGCGGAATGCCGGGGTATAACTTCCGGATGAGGGGTGCAACGGTTTCAAGTAAATCACCGGGTGTGGTTTTCTCGTGTTGCGACAGCAGCAATATGGACTTGATTTTCATTGGATCCTTCCGGTATCTCTGTAAAAACAACTGCATTTCGAATTCCGGTTCTTTCCCGAACAACAGGCAGAGTTCAACAGGAAGATCCAGTAACGAAGATTCCAGCATAACCTGGTCGAATTGCTTTTCAAAGCCAGGGCTGAATAAATGGAGTTCTGCCCTGAGGTGGTTAAATCCGATACCTTTCAGGTACCCGGCTTCGATCTGGGTAAGCGGTTGTTTTCTTGAAGAGATCGCCGTGCCGATCGACGGCAGTGGAATTGAATTCCCGGCCGTGATCTTAAAAATAACTTTTTTTCCTGACATAGCATCAGCGGGCATTTCTCCCCGCAGATCCAGTTCAATTTTTTGATTCAGGATCGTGCCTTTGTGGATCTCAACAGGATAGGGAATTTCAAGAGGAGTGCTGTAAGTTTTGAATGAAGCATCAGTCCAGTTCCGCTGGTCCTCGGTTTCAAATACATCTCCGGTAAACCTGAGGAAGGCATCGGTATGCTCATTGATCTTCCACTGCATGGCAGCTATATTCCGGAAGGGCTGGTGCGGATAAACTGACCGGGGAAACAGCTGTATGCTTTGGGAGCCATCGGGATGGGTAATTATACATTCCTTCCCCGCACATGGTTCAATGGGATGCAGAAGACAAAGGCCTATCCTGTTTTTCATAAAAGTTGACCATGCTTCTCCCTTCATTTCGAAAGTGAAATGATTGTCTGCAAAGGCCTTTATATAATACCTAGCCCTGAAATCTATTTCCTTGTGTTTATAATGTGCATCAAACCTTATGCTGAACCCGGTGCTGCTTTTTGTCAGCTTCTCACCGGAAATTTCCGGCAGCACAGTAAGCCAGTGCTGATCGCGTACGGCAGCATAAACCATCCGGATGATCTCTGTTCCGCCCGATTCTATTTTCCGTATTGCACCGTTTTCATATTGCATGGTAAGTCCTCCGGCCCGAAGCAAACGGCTTCGGGGAAAGGACTCATTATTTCCGTGCAGTTTTACCAACCGGGTAAGTTGGTAGCTTCCCAATAAGTTATTCTGTTGATTTGTCATAAACAAAATATACGCCGGCCGTATAAAAGCCTGCAAATACTAAAGCGATTTTCTCCTGATCAGGGCAAACGGATTGAATAGCTTTTCTTTTTTCCCGGAAATTATCAGTTCGGCAGCCGTTTTACCCATACATTCAAAGTCGGTTGATAATACGGTTATTCCACCTTCCAGAACTTCTTTCATGGGTACATCATCAAAAGCCAGAATGCCTATGTCCTTGCCTATTTTCCAGTTATTTTCCTTGGCCTTTTTGATCAGGTAGATAAGATCACTTTCGGGAAAAACAATAAATACCTCCCCGGGTTGCACCGTATAGGTTTTTATATTGGAGATGACCTCCCCGTTAATGCCAAACTCAAGGATAAACTGTCCAAAACCCTTTATCAGTCCGTCGGGAATAAACTGGAACTTGCTGGTTGATTTAACAAAGTTTATTTTCCGGTAATTCCTGAACAGGGTCCGGTTATTTTTCAAGGCCAGGTAAATATCTTCTTTGAAATTCTGATAAACACCGGCGTACCTTCCTTTCAATTTCGGCACCTCCTTATCTATTATCAATAATTTATTCTCCGGAATTTTAGATAATACGTCTGAAACATCGCTGTTAAAGTGGGGCATTACCACGTAAAAATTGAATTTGCCCAGGTTATCCCCGATAAGTGAATTGAACCTGTCGTGATCATAATGATGGAAAAATACCTGAACCGATGCCGATGTGCCAATATGGTGCATAAACGAATCATACAGGATTTCCTTGTATGCGTTTATCCTGTCGAACAGCATAAATATGTTCAGGTGCCTGGACAGCCTGGTACTGGCAATAAAATACCCCTTGCCCCTTACAGCGCTCAGCGTGCCGGCCCGGCAAAGATCGTTATAGGCTTTCATAACTGTACCGGGTGAAATGCCAAATTCCCGGCAAATAGTATGGATTGACGGCACCCGGTCTCCCTTCTTCAACTCACCCTGTTCGATAGCCCGGAGGAGGCTATCTTTAATTTGCTCGTAAATAGGTGTGATCCAGGATGTGTTAATTTCAATAAAACTCACAGTTTTTTATGTAAAAATAAGAATTTTCTATATATATTTGTATGAATAAGTATGAATAAGTATGCTAAAGTATAAATAAGTTTAACCTCAAACCTCAAACCATTAATTATGATTCTCATCGAAAACTACACCCTCGCCGTAATGTTATGCATCCTGGCCATGATTTGCTGGGGATCGTGGCAAAATACACAAAACCTTGCCGGAAAAAGCTGGAGGTTTGAACTTTTTTACTGGGATTTCATCCTGGGAATATTCCTGTTTTCGCTGGTGATGGCCTTTACTTTTGGCAGCATGGGCAACGCGGGAAGGAGCTTCCTGCAGGACTTGCAGCAGGCTGCCTGGTCGCATGTCATAAGTGCTGCGGTAGGCGGGGCAATCTGGAATCTTGGCACGCTATTGCTGGTGGCGGCAATATCTATTGCCGGCATGTCCGTAGCCTTTCCCATAGGAGGGGGAATAGGATGGATTCTTGGCATAGTCATCAATTATATTGGTAAACCAGGGGGAAATCCCTACCTGTTGTTCGGCGGATCGGCTGTAATTGTGCTTGCCATAGTGTTCAGCATGATATCGTATCGCAGACTTGCCAGTCAGCAGAATAAAGCACCACTGAAGGGCATATTGTTGTCATTTTCAGCCGGTATACTGATCGCCTTCTTTTACCGTTTTGTTGCATCGTCACTCGATACAACCTTTGTTCCGGAGGAAGCGGGTAAGCTGACATCCTATACCGCTGTTGTAATTTTTTCGGTAGGAGCCATGATCAGCACACTGATATTCAATCCTCTTTTTATGAGGAAACCTGTGCAAGGTTCACCCGTAACCTGTTCCGATTATACCAAGGGGAAATTCAGGATGCATGCATTCGGACTGCTGGGCGGGGCGATCTGGTGCCTGGGAAATTCTGTAAGTTTCATGTCAGTTGGATCAGCCAGTCCCGCAATATCTTACGGGCTAAGTAATTCGGCTCCCGTGGTAGCTGCAATATGGGGAATATTCGTGTGGAAAGAATTCAGGGATGCGCCCGGG
>DATEVU010000025.1:0-14303 GCA_035258345.1 Bacteroidales bacterium | reverse complement strand
GATCAGGAATTCCATGGCCGTAATAATTTCTGCAATTCCGGCTTTGTTGTCAGCTCCCAGCAAAGTGGTACCGTCGGAGGTCACCAGTTTTTGCCCGATATAATTGTTAATTATAGGGAATTCGAGCGGGGACAGGATGATACCTTCCTTCGGGTTCAGTACGATGGCTTTTCCTACATGGTCAACAATGCGGGGATTCACTCCGTCGGACCTGAAATCGGGTGAAGTGTCGAGATGGGCAATAAAACCAATAACAGGCACGTCCTTCATAACGTTTGACGGCAGGGTTGCCATCACATAGCCGTTGTTGTCGAGCGAAACATCCTCCATCCCGATCTCCCTGAGCTCGGCAACAAGTATTTCAGCCAACTCAAGCTGTCCGGGGGTGGAGGGACAAGTTTTTGATTTTTCGTCCGACTGGGTGTTAATTTTCGCATAGCGTATTAGTCTCTCTACTACTTTCTCCATGTTGGGTTGTTTAGAATGTCAGGTTAAAATACGAAAAATTTTTATACACTGAATAAACGCGCTAAATATCCTGCGTACCTTTAACGCATGGATTGCATCCTGAACAACAACCCTGATCCGTTTTTTAACCTTGCCGCAGAGGAGTATCTGCTGAAGCAAACCGACCGGGATGTTTTTATGCTATGGCAGAGCAGCCCTGCCGTTGTTGTGGGCAAGCACCAGAATACCCTGGCAGAGATCAATTACCGTTTCTTAATGGAAAATCATATACCGGCAGCACGCAGGTTGTCGGGAGGCGGTACCGTTTTTCACGGGCCCGGGAACCTGAATTTCACTTTTATCAGGCATGGTGAGGCTGGCAAACTCGTTGATTTTGAGAATTTCATCCATCCCGTCCTGGATTTTCTTAAATATATGGGCATTGAGGCCCGCCGGGGACTTAAAAATGAGATTTTGGTTCAGGATTTAAAAATTTCAGGGAATGCCGAACATATTTATAAAAACAGGGTTCTGCATCACGGTACGCTTTTGTTCAATGCCGACCTGGACATGCTGCATGAAGCCATCCGGCCCGGGAAATCCCGTTACGTGGATAAAGCAGTGCCATCGAACCGAAGCAAGGTAATGAATGTATCTGAATTGTTACCGGATATGAGCATGGCTGATTTCCGGCTGGCATGGATGGATCATTTCCTTTCGTATTCCGGGAACAGCAATTATAATTTAACCCCGCAGGAGGAAAGAACCATACAGAATCTTGCGGTTTCAAAATACAGCACCTGGGAATGGATTTACGGCTGGTCCCCCGACTATGAATTTCATGGTGAATGGCTGTCGGATAATCTCCGGGTAACCATTTGGCTTAAGGTACACCGGGGAATGATAGAAGCCTGTAACCTTCTTTCCAATGAATTACCGCAGCATCTGCTCGACAAACTTATGGTGCTGCTGACGGGTATGCCGCATGAGGAGATAAGCATCCTTACTGCAGTAAATGATCTGGAGGTATTACAAAGTGTGAAGGATGCGGGTTCAATTGATTTTGTCCGTGCCTTTTTTTAGCCTGGCACGGCAACAACAGGGGTCTACATGCCGGCATCCTTTACCTCGGTTCCGCCTGCCTCGGGTGTGGCCCCTTCAGCCGGTGGTTCGGTACCATAGGCTATACCTTTTATGTAATAGCCCGGATATTCTCCGTATCCGCCGGTAGTTTGCTTTTTGGTCACCAGGATCAGCGTACCCTTCATGTTGGCCGCTTTCTTTTTTAGCTTAATTATGGCCCCTTTTTTTGCTGCAGAAGGACTGCGTGCACTGGATGGGGATCTCGACTCGATTTCTCCCAGCATGTACAGATCACCTACTTCTTTTTTGTCCTCGGTCATCCACACAGCTTCCCACATGCTGTCATCGAGCATTTCAAATGCCGCTTTATTCAGGATATCGATCTTACCGGTCTTGTATACGATCTTATGAACCTCTTTCCGTTCGATTGTAAATTCTTCAGGCTTTCCGGGAAAAACAAAACTGATGTAGGTAGGAGTAACCGTAGTAACATCAACCGGCAGAAGCGATCCATTGAGCTTGAATATCGTATCGTGGGGAACGGCAGGTTGTGTTTCGGTTTGGGCCGCAACACCTGTCATAACCAGGGTGAGCAGAAGTATTACGATAAATTTATTGATCATTTCCGGTCATAAATCGTTATACATGCAAGGTATGCAAAGTTTATGCCAAATATACGATAATTTCATTTTCTGATTGATCAGGGAGATCCTGTTTGTGCGATCAGGATCAGTTGTTGTTGCCCCCCGAGAAAAAGTAAAACCCCACCGAAAGGGGAATCAGGTAAAGTAGAAGCACACTGCCAGCATCCTCCGGAAACGAGCGGACCAATTGTATTATCGGAAGGATAAAAAGGGCAAGGCCGGATACAACTGTCAGGGATGCTTTTTGCATGAGCCCCCCGGCGATCAGCAGAATGCCAAACAGCAAATAGGCTGTATCGATATAAAAATCAAAAGTTTTCCACTCAAAGTGAATAAATGGCTGAAAATAGTGTTTGTAAATGAACCATGCCAGGGTTATCCTTAACAGCCAGGCAGCAATGACGATACCTGATTTGAACGGTTTCATGCAGGAGCCGATTTATTATTGAATGGCCGAAATTATTAAAATATTTGAGCAAGTGAGTTTTTTGGGGTTAATTTTGTCAACAGGTGAAGTTACAACTCAGGATCACAAAACCTGCCATGGAGGATACGGAAAGCATACCGGGGAGGATTTTGCGGAAGATGGGTTTTCGGGCCGAAAGCCGTGGACTGTTCGACCGGTACATAAATGTCGAAGGGGCCTGGGAAGGCCACCTGGAACGGACCCGTGGCTTCATTGCCCGTGTAGTGAATGACAGGAAATTTGATAATATGGCTGTACTGGGCAGCGGATGGCTGCTGGATGTTCCGCTGGAACTTTTATCGCGAATTTCCGGGCATGTCTGGCTGTACGATGCGGTTCATCCGCGACAGGTGGTCCACCGGCTGAGAGGGTTTCCCAATATCACCACCGTATCTGCCGACATTACCGGAGGAGTGCTGAAGAGCACCTTTCAGGCAGTGAGAGATTATAAAAGGCATAGGATCATGTGGACACCCGAGCAGATCTGCAGCGGTGACTTCAAGCCCGAACCGGTTCCCGACTTCATTATTTCATTGAATCTGTTCAGCCAGATCGGGGTGATGATCACCGATTATCTGCGAAAGTATATTCCGCTTGGTGAGGAAGAGACAGAACGGATTAACGTCCTGTTGCAGCAATCGCATTTGCGGTTGCTCCGGCCCGGGAAATCCTGTCTGATTACCGATATACGCGAAAAAAACACCGATCTTGAAAATGGTACACTGGAGACAACCGGACTTACCGGATTAAGTTTTCCCGCTGCTGCCAGCACCGATACCTGGGAATGGCAGTTTGACCCCGGCGGGGGATACAGGGCGGGTAAAAAAACCGTGATGCAGGTGCTGGCGTTGGAATTTTAGGCTTATAAGTACTTTACGATCTCATCCAGGGTCTTTCTGTTTTTATTCCCTTTCTTAACAAATCCCGGTCTGGGATATCCCAGGGGCGTAATACCAAAGACCACCCGGTTATCATCGAGATCCAGTACTTTCCGGAGGATGGCGGGATCATAGGCTTCGATCCAGCAGGTCCCTACACCTTCGTTTTCAGCTGCAAGTATCAGGTGTGTCAAAACAATGGCCAGATCGGTCTCTATGGAATTGTATCCGTCGAAGCCCCTTACCCAGGCTTTATCCTTCAATCCCAACACTATCAGGATGTTTGGAGCATCTTTAAACCAGGGACGGTGATAGCATTCCCTTGCACGCTCCAGCATTTCAGGAGAGCGGATAACCAGGAATTCCCAGGGCTGGTTGTTACAGGCTGAGGGGGCAACGCGTCCGGCATCCAGTATTCTTTCGAGCACCTCCGGTGATAATGGCCGTGCAGGATCATAATCGCGGATGCTTTCGCGTGCGCGGATCAGGTCATAGTATTCCATTGGTAAAAACTAAAAGTGTTATTTACTTCTTCATTTTTCTCACAAACTCCTCAAGCACCATTTTCAGGTTCGGGGTGCCGATCTCCTGCAGTTCATAGGTTACCGTAACCGTGGGTTTATTGATCTTAATGATCCTGTTCAGGTCGATGGGTGTTCCGATCACAACCACATCACAGGGGGTGGCATTAATGGTCATTTCAAGGTCAGCAACCTGTTGTTTTCCGTATCCCATGGCCGGCAGCAGGGTGCCAATTCCCGGGTAGGTCTGGAAAGTATCTTTGATCCGGCCAACCGCATAAGGCCTGGGATCAACCAGCGAGCTTGCCCCCCATTTAAGGGCGGCAACCGTTCCGGCGCCAATTTTCATTTCACCATGTGTAAGGGTGGGACCATCCTCAATTGCCAGACAGGCCTTGCCCCTGATCAGTTCCGGTTTATCCAGTGTAATCGGCGATGCGGCATCAACCACCAGGGCTTTTGGATTAACAGCGGTAATATTTTCACGAACAATTTGTATATTCTCGGGGGATGAAGTATCTATTTTGTTGATCACTACAACATCTGCCAGCCGCAGGGTAATTTCACCCGGGTAATACGATAATTCGTGACCGGCACGGTGGGGATCGGTAACGGTGATGGTCAGATCGGATTTGTAGAAGGGAAAATCGTTATTACCGCCATCCCACAGGATAACATCGCATCCGTCGGGATCATTCTCAGCGGCCGTGAGGATGGCCTGGTAATCAACACCGGCGTAAATAACGTTGCCACGTGAAACATGCGGTTCATATTCTTCCATCTCCTCGATGGTGCATTTGTGCTTTACTAAGTCTTCGAGGGTAGCATACCGCTGAACCTTTTGTTCGGCAATATTGCCATAAGGCATGGGATGCCTCACAGCCACTACTTTCAATCCCATTTTCATCAGGATCTCGATAACCCGTCTGGAAGTCTGTGACTTGCCGCAACCGGTACGTACGGCACCAACAGCCACCACAGGCTTATTGCTTTTGAGCATATTCTGACCTGCTCCGAGCATTTTAAAATCGGCCCCTGCAGTATTTACACGGGCACCGATATGCATTACACGGTTATAGGGAATATCGCTATAGGAGAAAACACATTCATCCACATGCAGTTCCTTGATCAGCTTTTCGAGATCGGATTCGGCATAAATAGGAATGCCTTCCGGGTATAGTTTTCCGGCCAGCTCAACCGGGTATTTCCGTCCCGCAATATCGGGAATCTGGGCGGCCGTAAAGGCAACCACCCTGTAATCGGGATTGTCCCTGAAACACGTGTTGAAATTGTGAAAATCTCTTCCTGCTGCACCAATGATAATAACATTCTTAGTAGCCATAAAACAAGTTTTGAAATTAAAATTTGATAAAGTAACATCAAAAGTTATGGAAAGTTAGTGATTTTGGCCATGCCGGAATATGATATTTGACAGTGTGTGTTTCTGTGGGTTCTGATAACTTTATGCTAAATTTACTAAAAGTCAGATGATGATATTCCGTTATGGCATAGACAGGCTTACCCCTGGTCTGTCGCTTGACATATGCCGGGGCAAGGTTAATGGTGAGCTAACCCGGGAAGCAACCGGCAGGATTCAAAAGAACCGGGCCGAAGTGGAAGCAATTGTCGCCGGAAAGAAAACCGTTTACGGTATTAATACCGGATTCGGACCCTTATGTACCACCCTGATATCGGATGAAGATACCCGTAAGCTGCAGCATAACATTTTGCTCAGCCACGCCGTTGGTGTGGGAGACCTCATACCCGAGGAGATAAGCAGACTTATGCTTATTCTGAAAGTGCATTCGCTTGCCATGGGGTATTCCGGCATTTCCATGGAGACAATCAACCGCATGCTTTGGCATATCGAAAACAATGTCACACCTTGTGTCCCTTCGCAGGGATCTGTGGGGGCCTCCGGTGACCTTGCTCCCCTGGCACATCTTTTTCTTCCGCTCATTGGATACGGCACGGTATATTTTAGGGGAACCATTATTCCCGCAAAGGATATGCTCGCTTCATCCGGACTGATCGCACTTGAGCCAGGTCCTAAAGAAGGATTGGCACTGATCAACGGTACGCAGTTCATTGCAGCGCATGCCGTGAAATTGATAGAACAGTTCCAGCTATGTCTTGACAGCGCCGATATTATTGCTGCCATGAACCTCGAAGCCATGCTGGGATCGGTTAAGGCCTTTGATCCGGCATTGCACGAACTGCGGCCCTATGAAGGGTCGATATACGTGGCAGAGCGCATCCGGACGCTGATTGGCAACTCCGCGATCGTGGAATCGCACCGCAATTGCCACAGGGTGCAGGATCCCTATTCCCTTCGCTGCATACCGCAGGTTCATGGGGCATCCCGGAATGCATACCTGCATCTGAAACAGATGGTGGTAACCGAGCTCAACTCGGTAACGGATAATCCCATTGTATTTGACAGGGATAAAGCCCTGAGCGGCGGAAATTTCCATGGCCAGCCGCTTGCACTGCCGCTCGATTATGCCGCTGTGGCAGTATCGGAGCTCGGCAATATTGCCGACCGGCGTATTTACCTTTCCCTGATGGATACCATTGAAGGATTGCCCAAGCTGCTCATGAAAGAAACCGGGCTAAATTCGGGATTTATGATCCCGCAGTATACCACGGCGGCTTTGGTAAGTGAGAATAAATCGATGTGTTTTCCGGCCAGTGCCGACAGCATACCCACCTCGCTGGGGCAGGAGGACCATGTGAGCATGGGATCGGTAAGTGCACGCAAAGCCCTGCTGATTGTCCAAAACCTGGAAAAGATACTGGGCATTGAACTGTTCTGTGCGGCCCAGGGGTTTGACTTTCGAAGGCCGCTCCGGTCAGGACCTCTTATCGATGCATGTCACGACCATGTCAGAAGCAAAATACCCCATATTGACAGGGATGTTTACCTGGGCGACTACATCCAGTCGGCTATCGATATGGTGAAGAACCATGAACTCACTGCCCTCACTTCAGCCCTGGCACAAAAACTGCGTATGGATTTTAAAAACCAGACCCATGAACTATTCGGAATTTATTAACACCTATGCAAAGCATCCCCAATACCGTTCTCCAATAGGAAATGTTTTGCATGCACGCAGCTGGCAGACCGAAGCGCCGTTGCGCATGCTGCTCAATAACCTGAACCCGGGAGTAGCTGAAAATCCCGCTGAGCTCATAGTTTACGGGGGAACAGGACAAGCCGCCCGCAATCCCGAAGCATTGAGGGATATCATCCGTTGCCTGCTCATCCTGCGTGAAGATCAGAGCCTGTTGATCCAGAGCGGCAAGCCGGTTGGCCTGGTGCGTTCCCATCCCGAGGCCCCCAGGGTGCTGATCGCCAACAGCAATATTGTTCCTGCCTGGGCTAACTGGGACTATTTCGAACAGCTCAAAGAACGTGGCCTGATCATGTACGGACAGATGACAGCAGGAAGCTGGATCTACATAGGCTCACAGGGCATTCTGCAGGGCACATACGAAACTTTTGCCGAATGCGGCAGGAAATATTTTAACGGGAAGACCACCGGAAAATTACTGGTGTCGGGTGGATTGGGCGGCATGGGTGGTGCCCAGCCACTTGCTGCCACCATGGCCGGATATACTTTTCTCGGCGTGGATGTAGACCCCGAAAGGATCAAAAAACGGTTGCTCACCCAGTATATTGATAAGATAGCCACCAGTTTCGCCGAAGCCAGACACCTGATCCTTCAGTCGATGGATAAGCACAAGCCGATTTCCGTAGGTCTGGTGGGCAATATTGGCGATGTCCTGGAAGAAATGCTGCACGAAGGGCTGATCCCGGATGTGCTTACTGACCAGACCTCGGCGCATGATCCGCTGAACGGATATGTTCCGGCTGGCATGTCGCTTGAAAAGGCGCTCGAACTGAGAAAGAATGATCCGGCAACTTACCGGAAGCGGTCATTAAAAAGTATGGCACGGCAGGTTGGATATATGCTGGATATGAAAAAACGAGGAAGCGTGGTCTTTGATTACGGAAACAACCTGCGGGAATTTGCCCGTCAGGGTGGGGAACCAGATGCCTATAATTACCAGGGGTTCGTACCGGAGTTTATTCGTCCGCTGTTCTGCGAAGGACAGGGACCTTTCCGCTGGGTAGCCCTTTCCGGTGATCCCGATGATATCCTGGTGACAGATGATGCCCTGATGGAAGCATTTCCCGATAACGCGCACCTGATCCACTGGCTGAAGGTAGCTGAAAAGAAAGTTTCTTGCCAGGGTTTACCGGCCCGCATTTGCTGGTTGGGAATGGGTGAACGCGAGAAGGCAGGTCTCCTGTTCAACGACCTGGTTAAGTCAGGTAAAGTCAAGGCACCCATTGTCATTGGGCGCGACCACCTCGATTGCGGATCGGTGGCATCGCCCTACCGCGAAACCGAGGGGATGCAGGATGGAAGCGATGCCATATCTGACTGGCCATTGCTTAACCTGATGGCCAATACCTGCGGCGGAGCTACCTGGGTATCTTTCCACCATGGCGGTGGGGTAGGAATAGGATATTCGCAGCATGCCGGTATGGTAATTGTTGCGGATGGAACAAAGCGCGCTGCCGCCTGCCTGCACCGCGTGCTTTACAACGATCCGGCCATGGGCATTTACAGGCATGCGGATGCAGGATATGAAGAGGCTTTGAAAAATAAGGAAGATTATAATCTGGAGTTTTGAGGGTAATAAGGGAAACCGCTATGAACAAGGTTACATTAATCGGCCCGTTCACGCAGGCCATCACCATGGATAACCTGCCCCCAAAAGGTCCGGTATCCGACGATCACCTGCAGATCATTGAACACGCCGGCATTTTGGTCAGCGGTGAAGTGATCGAGGCTGTAGGCACTTTCCGGGAGCTGAAAAGTCTCACCCCCCATGTACAGCCTGTCCAGGGTGAAACTGTTGTATTCCCCGGGCTGATTGATGTTCACACACACCTTTGCTGGGCCGGCAACAGGGCCAGGGATTATGCCATGCGGCTGAGGGGCGAAAGTTATCTTGAAATAGCCAGGCAGGGCGGCGGGATCTGGAGTACGGTGACCAAAACCCGCGAAGCGGGGTCTGATGAACTCGCTGCACTCCTGGTGAAGCGGGCAGAACGATTGTTGCTGCAAGGCACAACCACGGTTGAGGTTAAGAGCGGCTACGGACTTGATGCTGCCAGTGAACTGAAGATGCTGACTTCCATTCGTATGGCCGGTGAGAATACACAGGCCGACCTGGTACCAACCTGTTTGGCTGCCCATATTAAACCAAAGGATTTCAACGGTTCTGCGCGGGAATACCTCGACTTTGTGTTGCGGGAGATTTTACCCCTGGTTAAATCGGGTAAGCTGAGCAATCGGGTGGATATCTACGTGGATGAGGGAGCTTTTGGGGCAGAAGATGCCTTGTATTACCTGAATGCTGCCGGTCACATGGGCTTCGACCTGGTTGTCCATGCCGATCAGTTCAGCGGGGGCGGGGTGAGCATAGCCGTTGCGACGGGGGCTGTCAGCGCCGATCACCTTGAGTCCTCCACGGATGATGATATCCGGCTTATAGCCGCCAGCAATGTTATACCGGTTGCCCTCCCCGGTGCTTCTCTGGGACTTGGTGCGGCATTCGCCCCGGCCCGGAAGCTGCTGGATGCAGGGGCGTCCCTGGCAATTGCATCGGACTGGAATCCGGGTTCAGCCCCCATGGGAAACCTGATGTTGCAGGCAGCCGTGTTGGGTATGTATGAAAAACTTACCATGGCTGAAACACTTGCAGCCATTACCCTCCGCGCAGCCTCAGCCCTCCGCCTGAATGACAGGGGAGTTTTAAAGCCGCGAATGCTGGCGGATTTCATTGCATTCCCCTGCAGTGATTACCGGGAGATATTGTATAACCAGGGGGAGATGTTGCCGGAAATTGTGTGGAAAAGCGGAAAGAAACTGGTTTCCAACCTGCATGTTTTCAAAGGATACAGTTGAAAATTTCAAAAAAGTGCGCTTATTAATTGTCAGATAGCAAACAATCAATAAAAATAATTGTTTGATTTTAGAAACGCAGGCACCATTTTCTTAATGAGTTAATACTGATTAACAAATTAATAATAGGAAAGCATGTCAATAACAATGGAATCCGAACTTGCCGGAATGAAAGAAGCCGGCGAAGCGGTTGCATTGACGCTTAAGGCAATGATTGCCTATGCCAAACCGGGAATGACTACGAAGCATTTAGACGACCTGGGTAAAAAAATGCTGAAGGACTTTGGTGCAAAGTCAGCCCCTCATATGACGTATGGATTTCCCGGTTGGACTTGCATTAGTCTTAACCATGAAATAGCCCACGGGATACCTGGCGAGCAAAAGATATTGCAGGAAGGAGACTTGATTAATGTCGACGTTTCTGCTGAACTTGGTGGTTTTTGGGCTGACAATGGCGGTTCTTTTGTATTGGGGGAAGACATAAATCAACATCAGGGACTGGTGGATACTTCAAAGCAAATTCTCAAAAAGGCAATATATACCATTAGGGACGGGGTCCTTATTTCGGACATTGGTCATATTATTGAGACAGAAGCCAGGCGTGCCGGATACAGGGTTATAAAGAATTTAACCGGACACGGAATTGGAAGGAAACTTCACGAAGAACCAAGCGAGATACCGAATTACGGAAACCCTTCTAATCTGACCAGATTTAGGAAGAATTCCGTTGTTGCAATTGAAACATTTATTTCCACCAGCTCTACTTTGGCAAACACAGATAAGGATGGCTGGACCCTGACAGGAAATAAAGGTGGTTACGTTGCCCAACACGAACATACAATTGTAGTTACAGACGGAAAACCCATTGTATTGACAGAACTGAATGAAATATGGAGCAGGCAAAATCAAAACCCCGTCAAGGGGTAACCTGATAGCCTCTCCCAGGTTTATTAAAACCAGGTAATAAAATCGTAATTCCTAGCTCCCGATCTTACCATTCACAATTCCCAGGATTTCCTCTTCATACCGGATCGCCAAAGCCTCCAACTCCCCGCCTTCGGCGAGAATCCGGCCTGCAAATTTTCTATCCTCCAACCCTGCTGCGTTGATCTTCACGTTAAGGAAAGCACCCATCACGGCACTCCGGGCACAAAGGGCACCCACTCCCGCGTCGGAAACCGAATTGGGATTGCCGGTCCCGGCCATGGCTTTTATAAGTTCAAAGGCATCGCAGGTACGCTTCATTACCTGTAAAGGAACTTCTGTGGCATATCGGGTGGCTTCCTGGATAGCATTGATCCTCAGGGCTTTTTCCTGGTCCGAACCTTTCGGCATTCCCAGTGCCTCCATTACCCGGTTAAAGGCATTTGTGTCTTCATCCACCAGCAGAAGCAGCTCTTTTTGAATGGCCATACCCTTTTCGGCATGATCTGAAAATTCCTTCCACCGGCTGTCCCATCCTGCTTTGTGCGATGAAAGGTTGGCCACCATGGTAGCTAAGGAAACTCCCAGTGCACCCAGGTAGGCCGAAATGGAACCACCACCCGGGGCAGGTGATTCAGAGGCTGTTTCGTTGGCAAACTCACTAAGGTCCATATCTACCAGTTTTTTTTGAGATGTATCCTTCAGCAGGTACTCAATGATTTTCTTTTCGGGTTCGAAAGGAGCAAGGTCATCCAGTCCGAGCGATTTCACCGCGATCTTTATGATCTCTTTCTCGGGAATGCCCGAAGAACGGTGCTGTTTGTGCAGGAAATATTTCCCGGCCTCAAGCATAGCCTTCAGGGGCACCATTCCGACCAGCTCGGAACCTGTCACCCGGAGACCTCTGGCACCAGCACGTTCACACGCTGTATCAAATACCTTGTGAAGGGGTGAAACGGAAAGATCGGTAAGATTGATGGATATCTGGGCAATGCCATATTCGTCGATGTACCATCCAATGGCTTTCACCGCTTTAAGCAGTCCGGGTTCATATACCGGTCCTCCCTGTGCATCTTTTTTGATCTTACCGGTTACCGGATCACCTTCCTTTTTGATCCTTCCTTTTTCGCGGATATCGTAGGCAACAGCATTGGCTCGTCGTGTTGAGGTGGTATTTAAGTTTACGTTGTAGGCAATGAGGAAATTCCGTGCTCCCACAGCCGTTGCACCGGTAAAGGCAATCCTGCTGTCCCATACGTCCGGGCCAAAATCGGGTTTCCAGTCTGCAGCTGCCATTTTTTTTGAGAGTCCCTCGTATTCACCCTGCCTGCAACTGGCCAGGTTGCGACGTTTTTCTTCAAATGCAGCATTTTCATAGCAATAAACCGGGATATGCAATTCATCTCCGATCCTTCGGGCAAGTTTCCGGGCATAAATAACCACTTCATCCATTGTTATATTCGCAACGGGCACCAGGGGGCAAACATCGGTTGCCCCGAAACGCGGGTGGGCACCCCGGTGCCTGCTCATGTCGATGAGTTCTGAGGCCTTTTTTGCGGCCCTGAAGGCAGCATCACAAACTGCATCAGGTGTTCCCACAAAGGTCACCACCGTTCGGTTGGTCGCTTTCCCCGGATCCACATCCAGGAGCCGTACACCTTCTGTTTTCTCAATTTCAGCCGTAATACGGTTTATGAGCTGCATATCCCGCCCCTCGCTGAAATTGGGGACACATTCAATGAGTTGATTCATGATTAAAATTCAGGATCGGTTAATACACACTAAAGTTAATGCAATATTTTGTGCGCGGAAATGAGGAAAGTAATACTTTTGAATAGTATAACGTTGAAAATATGCCATGAAAGGGTTAATCAGAAAAACTCTTCATTATCTAAACATTGAAAGCGAAGTTGAAGACTTCGACATAATCCGCAGGACCATGGAAAAGGGGATTATTTTCCAGGGTACAAACCTGTGGATTTTGGTTTTTGCCATCGTAGTGGCTTCGGTAGGGTTGAATATGAACTCAACAGCCGTAATTATCGGTGCTATGTTAATCTCACCGCTTATGGGACCTATTATTGGGATGGGTTACAGCATAGCGACCTATGATTTTCCCCTATTCCGCAAAGCAATGAAGAATTTCAGCTTTGCCGTTATTGCAAGTCTGGTTGCTTCTACAGCGTATTTTGCCATGAGCCCGGTTTCAACAGCTCATTCCGAACTGCTTGCCAGAACCAGCCCTACTATTTATGATGTTCTCATCGCGTTTTTTGGCGGATTGGCCGGTATTTTGGCCATTGGCAGTAAAATGAAAGGGAATGTCATACCCGGTGTTGCCATTGCCACAGCCTTAATGCCTCCGTTGTGCACAGCAGGTTACGGATTGGCAACCGCACAATTTTACTACTTTTTCGGCGCTTTTTATTTATTCACAATCAATTCGGTATTCATAGCCCTTGCATCTGTTCTGGTATCACAGTTACTGAAATTTCCCATTATTACACTTGTTGATAATGCGCAGAAAAGACGCGTAAACCGATGGATCACAGCTGTAATTGTGGTTACAATAATCCCGAGTATATATTTTGGTTACCTGTTGGTTCAAAAGGAAAGATTCAATGAAAATGCATCGAAATTCATTCAGACGGTGGGGATTGTTGAGGGTAATTTTTTGCTCAGAAGCGAAATCAATCCTGACAAAAAAGCGATCACACTCGTTTATGGAGGAAACGCACTCACTGATACGCACAAGGTCCAGATCAGGGAAAAAGCCGGAATTTTTTCCCTGGGGAAGGTTGTATTGGATATTCAGCAGGGTTTTTCTTTTGGGGATATATCGGACAGCAATAATGAAATAGACGGGCTTAAAGCCGAAATAGGCAGGTTAACAGGTCAATTGTCGGAAAAAGAAACACAACTGACCGCCAGAAGCGAAAACCAGGAATTGGGAAAACAGCTGCTGGCAGAGCTCAAATCATTGTATTCCCAGATAGTAAGCTGTTCCTACGCGGAAACATCTGTTTTTCGGGCAGATACAGGCGGAAGCGAAAAGGCTGTGCTGGTTGTTGTTGGTGTCCAGGCTAAACGGTTGGGAAGCAGTGACCGGGCGAAGATTATCGACTGGCTGAAATTGCGGCTGAAGACAGATGCAGTCAGGGTATATTTTGATGAATAATGCGAATTAAGAGTTGAAATTGTCCGTAAAACCCCGGTTACGGTATAGTCGTCAAGATAATATTTGTAAAGTATAGATATTCTGCACCTTTTATCTGAAAACTGCAAAGGTGCCCTGAAAGGGCAAAAGCAAAAGAATAGGGCAACGCCCTATTTTACTGATCGTTAATCACCAAAAGCCC
>DATEVU010000024.1:0-27177 GCA_035258345.1 Bacteroidales bacterium | reverse complement strand
ACCCCCGCCAGCGGGGGATATTATTGGCATTCCTCAATCACCAACCCCAGCGCCTCGGTATTCCCCATCTGCCTGGCCCGCTGAAGATCGGAACAACCGTTAACCTTGTCACCCGTCCGTATCTTGGCCAGGCCCAGGTACATCCAGGTTTCTGCATCGTCGGGATTCAGATCGAGGGACATGGAAAGATCATTGATGGCATACCGGTAAGTGCCGGACTTCAGGTATGTTTTACCCCTGGCTTTATGGTACAGCGCATTGTTGGGATCTTCCTTCAGGTTCCGGTTGAAATACTTCAGGGCATTGAGGTAATCCTCCGCCAGGAAATGATACTCCCCGCACCGGTACACCGCCTCCAGGTCATTGTCGAAATACTTCAGATAGGTAACCACATCCTTGATGGCGGCATCATAGGATTTCAACCCGGCATTTGCCTGCGCGCGCAGCAGGTATGCGGGGAAAACAGCGGGATCTTCCCGAAGTATCCGGTTAAGATCAGTAACGGCATCTTTGAAGCGGTAGGCTTGGAGGTAAGACCGGGCACGAAGGATGAGTCCTCCCCCTGCCCCCTCCAAAGGGGGATATCCTCCCCCTGCCCCCTCCAAAGGGGGATATTTGTTCCGGGAAGTATTTTTCCGGAGGTTAAGGGCGGCCGTTAAATCAGCAATGGCGGCGGCATAATTGCCCGTGCTGTAATTTACCTCACCCCGCAGGGTTAGTAAGTCCGCGCTGGCCGGTGACGAAACGATCCTGTCATCCAATACCGATATGGCATTATCCGGCTGACCCTTTTTTAAAAAATAGCGGACATCGGCAATTGTCTTTTCTTCTTCGCCATACCAATCCTTCTGCCACAGGTTATACCATTCGTTGGTGGTTTGCAGTCCATCAAAGTCCGGGTCCTGTTTAATAATGTCCCCGGCAATCCTGAAGGGTGAACCGAGGTGACTTTCCAGGAAAGTAACAGCTTCTGATGTGTTCCCCGAAAGGGAATATGCCTTTGCCAGCCAGAGGTCGGCAACACCGGCAGATATTGCATTGGCCTCGTTAAAATCACGGATCGCGCTTTCCGTATCCTGCAGTTTCAGGTAACAGGCGCCCCGGCGGATGAAGAGGTCTTCACCGGCATTGTTGCGTGAAATGGCAAGGGTATAGTCTGCAACTGCCTTACCGTAATTGCCGCTGATGAACGAAGCTGCACCCGACAGGTAACTCTCATCCGGTACCTGGGCAAAAGCAGCGGCAAAAGGAACCCATCCTGCCAGGGTAACGGCTATTGCTATGGCTGCCGTTATTGCCGGTCTTTTTCTATTTCGTTGTTTCTCCTGCATTTCCTTCGGCATATACATGAATAAAGCCCACCAGGCTCCTGATCTCGATACCGCTGATGCGCGGCTCATAAACATCGCATATATAGTAATACACGCCTGATGGTACTGTGCTGTTCGTGTTTTTATATTTTCCATTCCAGTTAATGGCCGGATCAGCAGTTTCATATACGAGCTGACCGTAACGGTTAAAGATCTTCATGTCCACTCTTTCAACCGCTTCATTCAGATTGCTGGAATAATATATATCGTTGATATTATCGTTATTGGGGGAAAATACATTGGGCAACTGATAAAGAATGCATTCGTCAACACAGATCCTTGCCGAGAACGGGCTTTCATTTTCAAATGAATCAACAGCCGTTACGGCATAACATCCTGCCAGCAGGAATCCTTCGCTCATCTGGTGTATAAATGTGGTGTCCGTTGCAGGCGAGGTACTGGTGAGTGAATCAAGATCAGCGGAAATATCGGGTGAAAAATAGATGTTGTACCGCACCACATCGTTGGCACACGAATTATTGGGATTCGTCCAGATAAGCACGTTCCGGAAACTGTCGCATTGTGATACCACCTGGAGCACCGGGGGGCAAGGCGGGGTTATGTCAACCGGCGTTCCGCAGTTTACGTGAGATATATTGGCATTGGTGAAAATGACATCGTCAATGGGCCTCCATCCCAGACTTTTAACCTGGTAGCAATAGGTTTCCCCGTTCTTCAGGCCGGTGTCAACAAACCTGTTCACGTCGGAGGTGGCAATGGAATCATACGTCAGCGATGCATTCTGCCTGTAAATTACATACTGGTCGTTGATCCAGGGTGTTTTCTTCCGGAAGTCGAGCGCCAGCTGGTTGTCTCCCGGTGTAATTTCTATATACAATGAGGAAGCGATCTCGCTTTCTCCGGGCTTCATTTCAAAACGATTACCGGGCGTGTTGTTAAACATCTTAACGATATAGTAATACGGGAATCTGACCGTATTAAGCGGCGAATCGGTATAGGTGGTGTCGTTGAGACCGGCGGTAAGCACCGAATCGATCAGGACAAAACCGGCGGGATTGGGTGTTTCGGAACGGAAGATCCTGAAAACATATGGGCCCGGAGCCTCAGTAGTATCGAAATTACGCGGTTTTGCCCAGGCAACGAAAATGCTGCCGGAGGTTTCATCCACACCGGTAACACTCACATTCAGGATTGCGGGGAACCCGGGGACCAGCGAACTGCATGTTTCGTTGGATGCAAAGCTTTCGCTGCCGTCAGCATAGTAAGCCGTGACCAGATAGCAATATTCTATCCCCTGTACAAGTCCCTCCCCGTTATTGTCATCGGTGAAAGTTGTGGTGGCCTGTCCGCTCACGGTACCTATCTTTTCAAACCCGGTATAAGCGGGAACACCGTTCTCGCAACTGTCGGGTGTAAAATCAAATCCGCCTTCACGCCGGTAGATATAATAGCCCGCAACCGCACCGCAATCACTCTGATCCCACTGAAGGTCAATTTCAGTGCTGGTGGCAGTTGCCTGAAGGTTTTCGGGTGCGGGGGCCAGTACCCTGATATTGAAATTGTCGATATCCACCAGGCTGATATCGCTGTTGACATCTTCACTCCGGAGGGTTACCTGGTAAGGCTGCTGCCGGATATGGTCACAGGTGGTCTGCCAGGTAAACGTGGAAGTAGCGAAACCCAGGCCGCGGGCTACTCTGGCGAAAACAGCCGGTGATGTTTCCACCACAAAAGGTCCGCCGGTCATCAATTGTTTCACGGAATCACCGTCCGCATCGGTGGTGGTTACCTGGAACTCGATCAGGCTGCCTGCCTCCACACAGAATTCAGGCAGGGGGGGATTGACGGGAGGACTGTTGTCGCTGTTGTACACATCGATCTGCATATCGCGGGTGATATTCCCGATCTTCACCCCGAACCGCCATTCCTCAATATCCATGGCAACATTGTATTTGCCCGTGTCGGTAGGGGTATACCACACCAGGTCACCCACTACAGGATCAACATAAAAGGTATCGCTGAATGCCGGCAGCACATAATTTGAAATGGGGTTCCCGTCCTGTCCCGTACAAACCGTGAGCCTGTAGGAAATACTGTCCCCGTCGGGGTCATAGGCCGACGGGTTGTGGATGAAGATATGCCCCACGGCAGCTCTGTCAATCGGAAAGTTAAGCAGTACGGGCGTGCTGTTGTTGCCGATATCCGGACTGATAATCATGGTTGTTTTGATTGAAAATACAACGTTGACCGAGTTAGGTATGTTCAGGATACCGAAATTCCTGTTCGGGTCCTGCATAAGGATCTGGTAAATCCCCGGGCCGGGAAAAGTATGCGTGGTCCTGTAAATATTATGATAATAAAAATTGGGAAGGCGTACCCGGCTGATCAGCGGGGCAATGGATGATGAATTGTCTCCCCAGTCGACAGTAAGCTGGGATCTGTTGGCAGCGCTTTCGGTGTAAGTGAAGGTGGTGACATATACCTCATACATATACCCCGAGATAAGCTTGAAAGTGATTTCGCCGGCCCGGTTGTGCGTGGCATAGGACCATGCAGGGATCAGGATGAGGATGGTTAATAGGATTGCAAATCTTTTCATCATTACAAAGGTAACAAATCTTTAAAAGATTCTTATGCTAATTCTTATTCCAGGGCTTTATGCATATTCAGATCCAACCGGCGGTTCCGGTAATTAAAAGAATATCCCTTCTCTGCAGATCCGTCTGAAACAATAACCAGATTGGTCTGATCATCATATAGATCCAGCATCAGCTTATTGGTAAGCACCAGGTTCTGCGGATTGTCGCGCGGCCATGTACACTTATAAAATAACCATACAAATTCATCTTCCTGGTCTTTGCGCACAAAATCAAGTGTTACTGTGTCGTTACCGGAAACCAGCAAAAAGGAATTTCCCATATATAGGTTGATGAGGGCCTGCTCACCGGGCGTGAAGGGCTTGTCCTTCTCAGGTTTAACACTTTTTTCATACAGGTGGAAAAACAGCAGGCTGAAATCGTCGGTGTAAAATTTAAATGAAACCGAGGCCTCGTGCTGCATGCTGTCGATTGCGATGCTGGTGAATGACACGTGCAGCGGATGGCTGTGCATCAAAACCGACAACAGTAAAGTTATTAGCATTTGCATACCTTTTCTGAAAAGAGATGAAACGAATTACTCCACAAAAAATGTACCTTTTTTTTTAGTAAACAACCAAGGCGGTTAAACTGCATAACTTCTTAACCGCATAAAACTGCAATTGATCAAAATTATTTCCAAAGTAATCAAGATTCAGATTCTAATATTCTTTTTTATAATAAATTTGAAAATTATAAAACCACCAAAGCTTATCAAACCTAGTCCGACCCCATGAAAATTCTCGTCACAGGTACTGCAGGATTTATCGGATTTCACCTTGCGCAACGTTTGTTAAGTGAGGGTCATGAAGTAACAGGACTGGATGTTATCAACGATTATTATGATGTTAATCTCAAGTATGCCCGGCTGAAACTCACCGGCATTGCAAAAGACGACATTCACTATAACAAAGCGGTTGCCAGTTCGGTGTATCCTTCCTACCGGTTCATCAAACTCAGGCTTGAGGACCGCGACAATATTGCTGAACTGTTCAGGGACGAAAAATTCGATTGTGTATGTAACCTGGCCGCCCAGGCGGGGGTACGTTACAGTATTACCAATCCTTACGCCTATATCGACAGCAATATTACCGGATATATGAATATATTGGAGGCCTGCCGGCATAACCACATCAGGCACCTTGTTTATGCAAGCAGTTCCAGTGTATACGGACTGAGTGAAAAGATCCCCTTTTCGGAAAATGACAACGTGGATCACCCCATCAGCCTGTATGCCGCCACCAAGAAAAGCAATGAACTGATGGCACATACCTACAGCTACCTGTATGGTTTACCCACCACCGGCCTTCGCTTTTTCACGGTGTACGGACCCTGGGGGCGACCCGATATGGCGCTTTTCCTATTTACAAAGGCCCTCCTGGAGGGCAAGCCCATACAGGTATTCAACAACGGGGAAATGGAAAGGGATTTTACTTACATTGATGATATAGTGGAAGGCATATTCCGGATTCTGACAGGGATCCCCCCACAAGGTAACAAAGCATGGACCGGCATGGATCCCGATCCCTCCTCCTCTCCTGCCCCTTACAGAATTCTGAACATTGGTAACAGCAAACCTGTTAAGCTGATGGATTTCATCCGTGCCATCGAGGAAAAGGCCGGCAGGAACGCCATCATTGAAATGATGCCCATGCAGGCCGGCGATGTAAGGAAGACCTGGGCAGAAGTGGAAAATTTGAATGAACTTACCGGATATAAGCCACGTTTTCAGGTAAAAGAAGGGATAAACCTGTTTGTGAACTGGTACAGGGATTTCTATCATGCAAACAATACATAACACATGAAATATAAAATTCCTTTTGCCAGGCTGAGGCAGGTTCTCCCTTTATTAACCCTGCTTGTCTTTGTTCTGTCGTGCGTTCCGCAAACCAAACTTGAGTATCTTCAGGATCCTGTTGTAAATGAAAATATATATCAGTTGCATGAAAAAAAGTTAAACATCATTAAGCCGAATGATGAGCTCCATATCCGGGTATCAAGTTTCGATGATGTTGATTATAATTTTTTCAGCAGCCAGACGACAAGTTCCTCCTTAAATTATACCAACGAAGTATCCATTAATCTGATCAGCTATACGGTAAATGATTCCGGATACATATATTTTCCGATCATCGGTAATATTTATTTAAAAGGTCTTACCATTGAGGATGCTACTGAGAAGCTTAAAAATATGCTGAATGAATATTTCAATCAACCGATTGTAGTGATCAAATTTGTAAATAAAACCATCACTGTCCTGGGAGAAGTTAACCGGCCCGGGCAGTATTTCTATACCAAGGAAACATTAAACCTGTTTGAGGCACTGGGTTTAGCCGGGGATCTGACGATCTTCGGCAACAGGCAGGAGGTTGTGTTGTTGCGGACCACAGACAATACCGTTTCAAAAAGAATACTGGATCTGACCAAAGACGGTGTAATCCAGGATAAGGACTTTTATTTGCTGGAGGATGATATTATCTACGTAATGCCCCTTGAATCGAGAAAATGGGGAATAATCTCAAATCCATGGTCTTTAACGCTTTCGACCCTGACTACCCTCCTCGTGATTTTAAACTTTTTTGTGCAATAGAAGACCATGAAAGACAGTATCCAAAAAAGACAAAGGGATCTCATCGATCCGGATTATTACATTGCATTGATCAGACGATTCTGGAGGCAGGTAATGATCTGTGCGGTCCTTGGGGTTGCGATCGCCTTCATGGTGAACTTTTTTACAATACCGGTATACCGGGTGGGATCTTCCATCCTTATCCGCGATGATGAGAACGGAATTCCTGCTACTTCATCCAGCATGCTGCAGGGATTCGGCATAATCCCTACCGAAAACCGTTTTCAGAATGAGCTGGTAATTCTCCAGTCCAGTCCGTTGATCGAAGCTACCGTAAGTAAAATGAATATTGCGGTATCCTATTTTAATAAAAGGCGGTTTGTAACCCGCGAATTGTATAAAACTTCTCCCTTTGTTGTAATTCTTAACCAGAGCCATCCCCAGTTGATCTCACACAGGTTTGCCATAAAAATTATTGATGATCAAACCTTCAGGATCAGTATCCGGGGAACTGACCTGGAACTCTACAGTTTTGATTCACAAAAAGTCATGGACATTGTTCCGGAGATACGGTACAGCGATGTGACAACGTTTGATTCTACAATTACAACCGAATACTTTAGTTTCAAGGTAATACGAAATGAAAATTTCGATCCCGCTGATTCCCGGTCAGGAAAACTTTCCTTTGAATTACACAGCTTGAAAAATCTCATCAGGCGATACAAATTAACGCTTGATATCGCGCCCGACGATATCGAAACCTCCGTGGCAGCGCTAACGCTTGAATCAACTGTTCCTTTAAAGGACATCGATTTTCTGCAAAGTCTGTCTCAGTCCTATCTCGACAGAAACCAGGATAAGAAGAACCATATTTCCGTCAAGACAATAGAATATATCGATAACCAGCTTAATATTATTTCCGATTCGCTGAGAACCGCCGAGGAGAATCTGCAGCGTTACCGGACCAGAAACCAGGTTATGGATATTTCACTAAAAACAGGGAGAATATATGATCAGATGTCGGACCTGGAGTCACAGAAGGCGGAGTTAATGGTAAAATACAAGTATTATCAATATATAAATGACTATTTCAGTAAAAATAAAGAGGTCTCGGAGGAGCTGATCGCCCCGTCATCCATGGGCATTGATGATCCCTTGCTGAACAATCTGATCCAGGAACTTATACAGCTGAATGCCGAGCGGTCGAGACTCATTGAAAATAACCAGGAGAAAAGCCCCTATTTAAGGACCCTTAATATTAAGATTGAGAACCTGATGAATACGATTTCCGAGAATATTAAGTACATCCTTAATACCGCGGAAATTTCCCTTCAGGATATCAATGCCCGTATTGAAAGGCTGAATTTCGAGGTGAATAAACTTCCCCGTACCGAACGGGAGTTGTTTGGCTACGAAAGAAAATTCAACCTGAATGATGCCATTTATACCTTTCTGCTTGAAAAAAGAGCCGAAGCGCAAATTGCAAAAGCATCCTACCTGCCGGATGCTGAAATTATAGAGCCCGCCGGGATCATGGGTAGCCGTCCGATCTCACCCAATAAAAAGCTCAATTTATTACTTGGTCTGATATTTGGATTGATATTGCCCGTTGCGTTCATCCAGGCAAGGGAGATCCTTCAAAACAGGATTTCCTCCAGAAGCGACCTTGAGAGGCTCACCGATGTACCCGTGCTGGGATTTGTTTATAAAAACAACAAGGCCATCAGCAACGTCGTTCACAGCTTTCCCAAATCACACATTGCGGAGTCCTTCAGAATTTTAAGATCGGGACTGGATTATTTCAACAACGATAAAGAAAAGAAGACGATCCTGATTACATCAACTTTCGGACAGGAGGGAAAGACGTTCATTTCCGTGAATCTGGCAACTTCGCTTGCCCTGATGAAAAAACGTACGGTCCTGGTTGGTTTCGATCTTCGCAAACCGATGTTGTTTGAAAGGCTGAACCTGAAGAATGATAACGGGCTCAGTTCCTATTTAAGCGGGCAGGAAAAGCTTGAAAAAATCATCCAGAAATCAGGCGTGGAAAACCTCGATGTTATCACTGCCGGTCCTATCCCGCCAAATCCCTCCGAACTGATAGCCTCAAAGAAAACGGATGAACTCCTGGAAAGGCTTAAAGAGAAATACGACTATATATTCATTGACACACCTCCCATTGGTATATTATCCGATACCTATTTTCTGATGGATAAAGCGGATGTAAACATTTATGTGGTCCGGGAGAATTACACCCCGAAACGGGAATTCACGACCGTTATAAACAAACTCGAGGAAAAGAATTATAAACATTTATGCATTGTTTATAATGACCATCAGCTTGTAAAGAAGACCCGGTACGGGTATGATTATTACGAAACGAAATGATCCTTTTGTTTTCCGGAAAAAGGCACTCTCGTCATGGTGCGCAGGATATAATGATATTTTTTCCATAACCTGCGCGGGGCCTGGACCATCCGGTACAGCCATCTTAAACCTATGGTTTTAATCCATTCGGGGCTCTTTTTGTGGTCTCCTGAAATGTAATCGAATACGCCTCCTACACCCAGCAATACCCCATGTTGTAAGCCGGGAGTGAAAAAATGCATCAGGTATTCCTGCTTGGGGCTGCTTATCCCGATCCAGATGAAATCGGGTTTTAGTTCCGCAATGTCCTGCAAATCCTTTAAGATGGTTCCATTCCCTTCAATTTCCAACAGGTTTAAAAAAGGTGGTGATGCATAGCCCAGTATTCTGGCATCCGGAAATTCGCGCATCAGGTTTTTTCTCATCCGCTCGGTCGTTTCAGCGTTACCCCCATAAAAAAAATGAGTATGGCTGGTCTTAAGCAGGCTCCTTATCAACCAATACCCTGAAACCGTGCGTGTTTGCGAATAACCTTTCATCTTTGCCCAGAATTCGAGCGGTTTGCCATCCGGCACGGTAAGCAAGGAATTATTCAAAATTTTTTGCAGGAGGGGATCTTCCGCGGCCTTTGATATCACAAACAAATCCGGAAAACAGACATATCCCGTCTGCGTGCAATCGTATCCTTCAAGAAAACGAAACGCATCTTCCGGATTGGTAATGGAAAACCGGGTGCCAATAAAATCAATGCGTTGCATGGTGCCGTTCTTCGATTTTTTTTATAAACTGCACGGGGTTCCCGGCCCATATTTCGTAGGGCGGAATATCCCTGCTCACCACGCTTCCCGCACCAATAACCGAGTTCTCCCCAATGGTCACGCCCTTTAAAACAATGGAAAACCCACCGAGAAAGGCATTATCTCCAATACGTATGGGTTTGGTCCGGAAATTCTCGTTCGGCCCTGATCTGCGCATTTCAGGATCCAGCGGATGGAAATCCGTATCCCAGATCCTGCAGCTTCCGCCTATCATTACATTTTTACCGATATCAATTTTCTGTGCACAATAGATCGCGGAATTGGATATTTTAGTCCCGTCGCCAACAATTAGCTGTGCATTCTTCTTAACAACTACAGAGGTCCTGGTATCCCCGCCGATGATATTTTTATATTTCGATGAGTTTATGATAATGTCCCTGCCGAAAGAACAGCTTCCTTCATTCAGGATCAGCAATGATCCCCTGATGCTCAGGTTTTCAGCACCTTTAACGTTGTTTATCCTGATCTTGAATGAATTAAGAAGTACTGCGGGTAAATAGAACAGCCTTCTGAGAACGGTAAGTATTCCTGCTATCATGGTGATCCGGTTATTGTTTTGATAATGTTAGACAAACCTGTCTCAAATTTTTCAAGCGTAAATAATTCCCTGTATCTCTTTCTTCCGGCTGCTCCCATACTTTTTCTGAGATCCCTGTCGATCAGCAATGTTTCAAGCCTGCCTGCAAGCTCTCCTGCATCATTTTGCCTGACAAGGAACCCGGTAACCCCATTCTCCACCATATCCGGTATGGCTGCTTCCAGGGTGGATAACACCGGAAGGCCTGCTTGCATGGCTTCCAAAATAACTATCGGAAAGCACTCTTTACTATAGTAGGTAGGGAAAACCAAAACGTCAGAATTTGCAAGAATTCTCTGTTTTTCAGGACCGTATAGCGGACCAAGTACATTTACACTTTTGGTGATTGCCTTTTGTGCGATATAATCATTCAGGAACTCATGGGATATATCCACGGGCCCTCCGACAATATTAGCCGTAAACTTTATCCCCTTTTTATGCAGTATAGTCAGTGCATCGATCAGGTCCAACAGGCCTTTGGTTCTCATCAGGTTGGACAGGTACAGGACAGCCGGGATTTCACCGTTACCGGTACCGGGGGTTGTGATACCCATATAGCTTTCCCCAATACCGTTGGGAAGTATAAACGGTTTCCCGGGGTAAAAGGCTTCTATGTCCCCGGTAAGATACCCGGAAAGACAGATAACGAACTCACCCTTGAATGTCCGGTTATAAATATACTTCCATACCCGGTTTTTCTGCGATGCGATTCCCATTCCCTTTCCGTGAATATGAAATACAACCGGCGTGCGGGTGAGCTTTATAAGGCTTACCAGCAGAAAATCCTTGAGGAATGCAGCCCCGACCGGCGAAATTGCAAAATAAACCAGGTGAGGCCTGAAGAACAACAATTCCCGTAATGTTGCAACCCAGATACTTACCAGCTTAATTATCTTGAAGAAATACTTATGCCCTATCTCATCCAGATTTTTGGATAAACTTACCCTAACATACCTGCAGGTAAAACTTTCTCTCAGGTACTGGCTGTCGTGCACTTTCTGGTTCATAAGAGTTGATCCGTGAACCGGGGGAGGGAGTTTCAGTACGAAGAGTATCTTTCTTTTTGTCATTTTCATATCATACCATCCTGTTTTTTCCTGGCATCGTGCAAAAGAAGGTAGTTGAAGCAAAGGTAAAAGCCATTGAGCATATTCTCCGGTGAAACAATTTCCAATTGTTTGTCAATGGATTCCTTTACCCTGATCTTAAGGGTCTCATTGACCAGGTATTCCCGGATCCAGTTTGCCATATCCTCAGCATTTTCTGCAAAATAACCAGTCCGGTTGTCGATAACATTTTCGGCTTCCGGGGGATGGAAAGGCCCATCCGGACCGGGCTTTCCGGAAACAACCGGGCAATGATAGGATAAGGCATGTATCACCGACAACCCCAGGCAGCCCGGCATCAGCATAACATCTGAAACGAAAAGGTATTTGCCGGAAAGTGTGTCATCGTAAATAGAACCCGTCATATGCACGTTGCTTTGCAGGTTATTGTCCGAGATAAGGCTTTCCACATGTTTTCTTTCCGGTCCGTCCCCGATTATTATTCCACCGATATCATTCCGGAAAACCTTTTCCAGGGCGCTTATCACCCGGATGAAATCTTCCAGCCCTTTCTCCCGGTACAATCTGCCTATATACAGGATGTTGTATTTATGCCTGATATTCAGTTCCTCCCTGATTTTTTCCATTCCGGTTTTCTCAAATCCATTCCTTAATTGCAGCAACTTTTCCGTATTCAGTGTATTGGGTGCCACAAAAATCTTTTCGGGCCGGATGTACCTGCCGAGAATTCCTTTGGCATCATGTCCGTATAGTATAACTGCATCAGCCATCCTTGCGTAAACCAGCCTGATAAATCCCGATAATGAGCGGTACGGGTGAAATCCTTTGATACGGTCGACACCGTGACCCCAAAGGACAAACTTCACACCCCGTAACCTGCAATACAGCAATACAAGAGGCAATGAAATGACGCCCGGCGAAAAATAATGGATAAAAATCCGGGGTGAACCCTTCCTGATATCATTAAAAGCAAAATGGAACCAGCTGCCTTCATTCCGGAAAATGCTGATCCCGTTAATTTCCCTTGCATAATCGGCCACAACCCGGTTTACTCCCGATTTTCCCCTGCCATAAAGTACGGTAAGGTCAGTTTCTGTCGACATGATATCAAAAATTTCCTTCCGGTAATCCGTTAATACCGGTTGAATAATCATTATCCTGTGTTTATTGCTCATTGTCAAGCTTGGATTTAAAAAAATATGCCCGCAGGGTTTTCAAAAAAAACAAGATAATACTCACCGGGAAAAATAAACGGTTTCCGTGCCGGTAAATGAACAGGATCCATTGCGGAACATAATTCCTTGAATAGGGATTGAAAAAGCTCCTGATAAAGGGGCCGAGGTCCGATCTTAGGAATGAACTTACCTTACTGGTCTTTAAAACATGACTATAGATCTTTGTATCCCAGTTGATCAAAACCTGGTAGCCGTTTTTCAGGGCACGAAGACAATAATCGGCATCGGAATGATATTGTACAAAATACGGATCAAAATAGCCCATGGCTTCAATAATACTCATGGGAATAAGCATCCCGCGTCCAACCAGTACTTCAGATCTGCGAACGCCTGTTAGTTCTTCCGGGTTCACGGGTGCAAACATCCGGATATAATGCTTCGCACGGAAAGAAATCCTGTTCAGGGAAGATACACCGGACGAGACCATCCTTACAGGTTGTTCCGCGGTAAATGTCATGGAACCGGCAATGGCATGCTGAACCGGATTAAGACTATACCGGTAAATGTTCCGGAAATAATCCTTGTCCAGTAATAAATCGTCGTTTAGCGTAAGGATATAATCCGGGTGAAGATCCCGGGCATACACCATACCTTCATTGATACACCGGGTATACCACCAATAGCCTGATCCCCGGACAATATGTACCTCGCTAAAATCACCTGCAAGCATTTCAAGCGTACCGTCGTTGGAACCATCAACGACGGCAATAACATGAATCACCATTTCAGGAACTGCAACATCACGGATATTGTTCAGGATTGCAGATAAGCTGTCCCTGCGGTTAAAGGTTGGAATAATGATTGCCAGTGTCATTCATCAGCAGATTTTCGGAAAACCTCACCCAGGAATACGAGTCCCATGAAAAATGGCTTGTTGAACCATATCTCCGAAAAACCGATCAGCCAGATCGTAACCAGTGAAACAAGCGCAAAGTATTTTTTAAAGGAATAATAATCGCATATCCGATAAAAACTGTTCAGAACGAAAAGAAAATAGATAAAAAAGCCGGTAATCCCCCATTTTACCAGAAAATCAGTTACACCGTTATTCCGGTGCATCAGTTCGCTGATGTTTGTATCAAAACGGGTCTCCTTGCTTTGTCCGCGGCCAAATATCGGGTATTCACCAAAATCCTTGAAATCGCGCTGAGCATTAACAAATCTTGAGCCGACATACTGGTCATTGACCCCGAGGCGGAGCTGATGCCGGATCTTGCTTTCCAGGAAGGGTATCCTGGTGAACAGTACCGTAAAGATCAGCAGGATAACGGGTATGGTAATAACACTTACATACCAGCGGGCTTTGGATACCGCCAGGCTAAGCATGATAAATCCCAGCGTAACATAGCCGGTGGTAGAAAATGTAGTGACCAGGGCCAGGGTAAGTATCAGAAAATTGCGTCCCGGTTTCCCGTTCGTTTGAATAAGATCAAAGATCAGCGCCATAATGATCATGCCTGCAAATGCACCGGGTTCCCAGAAAGCTCCGGAATTCCTGGGTACATTTATCCCGAATCCGTAAGAGTTGAACGTGTATATGATTATTGTACTTGCTTCGCGGTAAAATGAACCGGGTTCATAAAAGGGGGATTTGAAAAAAGGCGCCAGTCCGGTGCTTAATAATTGTTCGAAGGATTGCCCCAGGATAAGATTCGGTAACCAGAAAAAGAAGCTGATCAGGGAAATTACAACAATCACCTGGACGAAGTATGTAAGAATCTTTTTATCCAGCAGGCTGATGACCAGAAAAGCAAAGGTGGTCTTAATGATAAATCCGACAAAAGTGGTTATGGAAAAAAGAGAAAACTGAATTGCCTGAAAAAGAATTATCAGTGTAAAGATCACTGTATACAGGATTAACGTTTTGCTTCGGATAAGAAACAGGGAATTACGCAGGTGGGCAACAACCAGGGCAGCCGCCAATCCCACTATCCAGAATATCGTATAGCTGAAAAAGGGAATACCCGAAACAGCGATCAGGAAAACAAGCAGAAAATAATCCGTAACCAGCTGTTTGGTATTATTTGTATGCATTTCGGCGTTCTTTTTCTTACTTAGCATGATACTGTTCCCTTCGATCATGAAGCTGAGATTGGTGCAATACGGTCATAAGCCTCCAGGATATCCCCGGCGATGCGATCCGGCCGGATCATATCATGTATAATCCCGAAAGCCGATTCACCAAGCCTTTTTCTGTATTCCCTGTCATTAAGCAATTCCGTTATTTTTACAGCCATCGCTTCAATATCTCCCTTTTCGACCAGGATCACGGCATTCCCCCGGGTATTCAGCTCCGGTATTCCTCCCACATTATAGGCTATAACGGGAATTTTCATGAACATGCTTTCAACAACGGTACCCGGCAATGCATCATGGTAAGTGGGCAAGACCGTGACCTTTGCCTTCAGGGCCTCCCGGAATAACTGATCCTGGGTTTTCATAAAACCGGTGAAGGATATGTTATCCAATATACCATTTTCCCGGCACAAATTGTTTAAAAAGTCAGCATATTCATTATCCATTGATCCGATCACATGGAGCGTAACATCGGGTTTCGATCTTTTGACAAGTCCAATTGCCCTGATCAGATCCTCGATGCCCTTGTCCCTGCATATCCGGCCAAAAAAAACACAATCGTATTCTTCCCCGTTCTGCGCATAATCCTTGGCCTGCCCGGGTATGGTTACCGGGTAATGATGCCTGAAAAAGTGTGCACCGGGATTAAATTCCCTGATTTTCTCCACCATGAATTCGCATTCGATACCAAAATTAGCACCCTTCGAAAGTATCAGTTTTTCAACTCTTATCCGTTCCCGCCTTACATACCGATCAATCCCTTCCGGGGATGAATCCATGATAAAACCCTGGATGGTGACCATTGTTTTGTAACGGTCCATCAACGGCAGTATGGCTGCGGAATAGTAGGCATTTTCGGCCCCGTGCAGGTGAACGATATCGGGTTGAATGGCGTCAACGATCGCCGATACCTTCTTCTTCAGGGAAGCAAACCCTGTCCTGTAGTTCCAGCGAATATACCGGTCCAGTTTCCGGGGAATGAACGAAGGAAATTCCTTGTACAAATGATAGGTTATTCCGGATTTCCGGAAACTAAGGTCGCGGTTGTTATAAACATTTGGTGCAACAATATGCAGATCAACGGTTTCGTTGTTGGAAAAAAGCGTTATCAGCCCATTGATCCACGGGCTGCTTTCTTTAATATTCCAGTTTTCAAAATGTGCAATTAATTCCTGGTTGGAGAATTTACAGATCCAAACCACTTTCCTCACGGGCTTTCCGTTAGACATAGTATAAATTTAAATATTCAACCGTTATCACAACGAAAAGTAATTTTCGGGAATCATACCCACACCAATGTTACTAAATTCCGGTACTATTCGTTCTATCATTTTACTCGTTGTGCGGAGTTTTTGACAATCATGCTGATATTGGTTGCAGGATATAAAAAACGAATGACCAATGTCATATCCGTTGTATCCCCATAATGTCTTAACCCTGTTTGGCCGTTTCTTCTCCGCTGGTGCTTTGTCCCTCCGGGGGATCCTTTTCCGGTGAACCGGTCCAGTTCCTTCTCATGATAACTTTACAGGGATTTCCCATGGCAATTGAATTTGGAGGAATATTGGCCACCACCACACTGTTGGCTCCGATAACTGAATTTTCACCAATGGTAACCCCTTTCAGCACAAAACAGTTAAAACCCAGAAAAACATTGTCCCGGATTACAACAGGCCTGGAAGGATACGTTATCATTTCCCTTTCAGCCGGATCGGGATTATGAAAGTCGTTGTCCACTATGGTGCAATTGGAGCCGATCATAACGTTATTCCCTATCCTGATGCTGGTGACGGCCGCCATGGTTACCCCGGTAGCTCCGGAATTGCTGCCAAACACAATTTCGGCGTCTTTTGAGATCGTGGCAAAGGTGCAGGGCTTGAACTGGCCTATCCTCACTGAATTGCGGGAAGAATTGAAACGGCAGTTATCCCCGAAAATAATGCTGGAACCGGGTTCTCTTCTCACCATGGGAAATCCGACAAATTTCACTGAACTTCCAACGGTAACACCATGCAATCTCATTTTCAAAAGAACCAGGTAGCTCGTCACACGCAAATTAAATTTCATTCTGATCTTGTAAATAATTTTAAAGATCAGGCCGGAATAATCAAATGTTTTGGCCACGTTAACTTAATTAATCGGTTAATTAAATTTTTTTCGGATTATTATTATGATCAGGGATTACCGCAGTTCACCCAGTAAATTGGTTTTGGAACCCTTGTTTTCCAGGATGTCTGCGATCCGGTGAACCAGCAGGCTGGCTGCTTTTTCCGAAAAGGCATTGTTGGGATGGGAGTCTCCGGCAGACCTGGCATACGCATTGGGGAAATACAGGCCTCCGTCAGTTTGCAAAGCATAGAAATCCCAGATAAATATATTATCATCCGGCAAATCCCAGGTATCCTTAACCCAGGTGAAAAACTCCCGGGTCCTGACCGCCTCTTCCTCGGTAATCAGGCTTTCTACCTGAATGGCCCCGGTCCACACAATAAAACGGGTATCCGGGAACCCGTGCATTTTATCCCTGAGGGCAAGGTATTGAAGCTTATAGTTAGGAAGCGATTTGTATTCCGAATTTATGTCGGTTGAATCCGCATCGGGCCCTATATTGCTTACCGGGAAGCAATGTTTGAACATAATAACCTGGTATTTTCCGGTTAGCATTTCAAGGGTGGGTTCCTCCGCATAGGGCTGTTCTCCGGCATTCTTAACCCAGATGTTATAATAGTCATAGGGATAATTCTTCCAGCCATAAGGTTCGGTCTTGGGAAATACGATTTCATCAATAGTAAATTTCACCGGACTCTTTTTATTGTAGTCTTTTACCAGTCTGGGCAGTTTTGCCCCGTTATTCTTTTTTCCTGTGATCTTCCGGACCACGCGGCCAATTTTGTATGAAAGGCTTTCACTGTTCCCGTTCCAGACTGACTGGCCGGTACTGTGATGCAAAAAAGCAATGTTAATTGTGTTGTCCATAGGGTTACTGGTTGAATCAGGGTTACAGCCCAGGGGAATGATGACAGTACTGATAAAAGCTGCCAGTATTCCGGTGCGGATTAAAAATTTCTTATTCATGGATATTACTATATATGTTACTGCAAGGTTTATTATTTTAATCCTTTACAAAAATAAGAAGCATCCGGTAAATAAAATACATCTTTGTATGAAAAGCATACCTTATTTTAAACAAAACAGACCATTTTTATAATTTTGTAAAAGAAATATCTCCTTTTTACCTTTTTGTTGTTAACAAAAAAGTAGAACGTTTGTTAAAATGAGCATATTATTTGTTAAAAAATACCGGAAATAATGAAAAGATTATTGGTAATATTCACAACACTGGCATTCTTTTTAACCGCCAAGGGCCAGACACAGCTGAGTGATACCGTTGAATTGCAGATGCGTGACGGTTTGCCGAACTTTATTTCCAAGGCGTCAAGCGGACAATCCACCACGATAGGCTATTTTGGCGGGAGCATTACCGATGCCAATGGATGGCGTGATAAATCACTCACCTGGTTCAGGGAATATTTCAGCAACAACAACATAACCGGCATAAATTCATCCATTGGCGGTACCAATTCAAAATACGGTGTTTTCCGGCTGGAGCAGGATCTATTGTCACAGGGAGATTTCGATCTGATTTTTATTGAGTTTGCCGTGAATGATCTCACAAATTATCCCCCGGAAATTGACAACAGTGTGGAAGGCATAATCCGCAAGATATGGAAGAAGAATCCCAATACCGACATATGCTTTGTTCATGTGATCCGGGAAGGAACCATGCTCGACAACGCATTTGACGGGAAAATGCCCGAGACCTCAACCATACAGGATGCCGTAGCAGAGCATTATGAAATACCAACAATTTTTTGCGGCGTGAAAGTGGTTGATCTGCTCAATTCAGGAACCGTTGTTTTTAAGGGAGTTGTGGCAAATGCCGGCAATTACACGAATTCAGAGGGAAAATATGTTTTTACCGAAGACGGTGTGCATCCCACAGGATATGGCCATGAAATTTACAGCCAGATCGTCACAAAATGTGTAAGGCTTATGGAAGGCAACAGCCAGGCCCTGGCACATACGCTGGTCACCGCGCGTGAAGAGGATAACTATCAGGATGCCAATATGTTTGACTGGGAAGCGGAAAATAACCACGGCCTTACCCAGGTAGAAGAAAAAGGCGTCTACAGCTATCTCGACAATTTTATCAACGACAACAGCAAGTTCCTGCTGGGTGAAGATCCGGCCGATTATTACGAATTCAGTTATACCGGCGATATCCTCGGGTTATCCATAATCCGCGGACCGGCAACCGGCAGGGCAGTTATTGAAATTGACGGAAACGGGAATACGGTTGATTTTTTCGATCCCTATTGTTACTACTACCGGGAGAACAACTTTTTCCTTTCTGCAGCCAGAGGAACACACACCGTAAAAATTTATCCCGGAACACCATTTACGCTTTCGGAAAAGGAAGCCAAATTGCTGGCCGACCAACGATCAGATATACAGAACAATCCTTCGAAATACGAGAACAACTATATTATTTTTAACAAGATACTCATTAACGGATCCATGAATACACCGGTCACAGGTACACAAATAGTAACGGACAGCCATGACATAACCGTTACCTCACGCGACCGGCATCTCCTGGTTTCTGTGCCTGAGGATAACATTGGAAGCCGGCTTGCCGTGTATAACCTGCTCGGTAATTTAATTTACGCAGGCACCTTACGCTCTGCCACAACCGAAATACCGGTAAGGCCTGAACGGGGTCTGTACCTTGTTCAGATATCAGGCAAATCCGGTTTGGATCAGCACGTAATTAAAATCACATTATAAATAATTGCATTAATCACCGAATCCCTGCAATATATCAAAACGTTATTGCATAACCGGGATACGGTCCTTTTTTTTCTTAGATTTACTAACTTATAATACCACCACAATTGCTATGAATACTGCAGATGAAACCAAAGGCCTGATCAGGAAGTTCATTTCAGAAACGTCGTTTACCGATATTAACAGGATCAAGGATGATTCCCTGATATTTCGCGAAGGTTTTTTCGATTCCATGGGAATGATATCACTTATCGCCTTTCTCGAGGACCAGTTTTCCATTCAGATTTCCGATGCAGATCTTGTCGAAGATAATTTTGAATCCGTCAATGCAATGCACAGGTATGTTGTCAGCCGGCACAGCAAAGTTACGGCATAAGGATTCAGGAACATATACAGGTTGCGCAATGATCTTGCTTTAAAAAATACATTCGGTGAAAAAGAAATTTACCAGGATCAGGAGTTTAATAATCGGGGAAATCAGCAAAGGTCATGCAAGAAGTGTCAAGGCAAAGAAGAACATTTTATATTCTTTCGGTTTAAAGGGGATCAGCATCCTGATCGGGCTGCTCTATGTGCCGTTGCTGCTGGATTATCTTGACAGGGAGCGGTATGGCATCTGGCTTACCCTGGCCTCCATCATCGGATGGTTCGAATTTTTCGACATTGGTCTGGGGAACGGATTAAGAAACAAGTTCGCCGAGGCAACCGCCACCGGCAAACATGAATTGGCCAGGGTTTATGTGAGCACTACCTATGCCATCCTCATCATGGTTTTCTCGGTTGTTCTTCTCCTGTTCTATTTCATCAACCCCTTTCTGAGCTGGACTAAAATACTCAATACCAGCCTCGTTCCGGAACGGGAATTGTCGGTGCTGGCATTGATCGTTTTCACTTTTTTTATACTGCGGTTTATCTTCCGGCTGATCGGGATTATACTCATCGCAGATCAGCGGCCTGCGGTCAACAATACATTCGGGCCTGCCGGCAATATTATTGCACTTACCATATTGCTGATATTGTTGAAAACCACGCGGGAGGGCTCGCTGGTTGTACTGGGTTCGCTGCTAAGCATTATTCCGGTAACGGTTCTGATCACCATGACCCTTGTGCTTTTTAACGGGCGTTATAAACGGTACCGTCCCGCACTCCGGTTCGTTGATTTCAGTCATGTTCCCGAACTGATGGGGCTTGGTGTCAAGTTTTTTATCATCCAGATCGCATCCCTGATGTTTTTTACAACGGCAAACATTATTCTTACCCAGGTTTTGGGTCCCCAGGAGGTTACCGTATATAATATTGCCTACAAGTATTTTATGATCCCCATCATGGCATACGGAATTATCATGACGCCGATATGGTCCGCAGCAACTGAGGCCTATGTCAAGGGTGACATAATATGGCTGAAGAACGTGCTGAAAAAGCTTAATCTTATCTCGCTCGTCTTTTCCGGCGGAATCCTGTTGATGCTTATCCTGAGCAGCTTTATGTATAACCTCTGGATCGGGGACCGGGTTACCATTCCTTTTCTGCTCTCGATCACGATGGCACTGTATGCCATCATCTCGGTTGTACTGGCCCCATATACACATCTTATCAACGGGTTTGGCAAGCTGAAATTAACCACGGTGGTTATTATCTTTCAGGTAATTGTATTCATACCCCTGGCCATTGTGCTTACAAAATCACGCCTGGGCGTTGCCGGTGTTATGTTCACCACCATCCTGGTAAACGGGATCGCGCTGATCCTTGAACCCATACAGACATACAGGATCCTTAACAAAAGGGCTGTTGGCATATGGAACAAATAATATTACGCATAAGTAAAGAATTGTACGAACATGAATAAGAAAGTCCTGATAACCGGTGCTGACGGATTTATCGGATCGCACCTCACCGAACTCCTGCTGGAGAAAGGCTTTAAGGTCAGAGCACTCTCCTGCTATAACTCCTTCAACAACTGGGGCTGGCTGGAAGTTATTCCCGAAAACGAAAACCTGGAGATTGTTTCGGGTGATATCCGTGATCCGAATTTTTGCAGGACAATCTGCCGGGACGCTGATATGATCTTTAACCTGGCCGCGCTGATTGCCATACCCTTTTCCTATGTTGCACCGGACAGCTATATCGACACCAACGTAAAAGGCACCCTGAATATTTGCCAGGCAGCAAGGGACCTCGGCAATATCAGGGTAATTCATACATCCACCAGCGAAGTTTACGGTACGGCCCGGTATGTGCCCATTGATGAAAAGCATCCCAAACAACCGCAGTCGCCTTACAGTGCCAGCAAAATTGGTGCCGATGCAATTGCCATGAGCTTCTTTTACGCCTTTGGTTTGCCGGTTACCATTGCCCGGCCGTTTAATACTTACGGACCCAGGCAATCATCCAGGGCAATAATTCCGTCCATTATTACGCAAATTGCCGCCGGCGCTAAGGAATTAAAACTGGGGGACCTTACACCCACAAGGGACCTTAACTTTGTGCGGGATACGTGTAACGGATTCCATGCGATCGCAAGCCATGAAAACACGGTCGGGAAGGAGATCAACATCTCCTCCAACTACGAGATCTCCATGCTGGATCTTTTTGAGCTGATCAAAAAGACCATGGGTGCCGGTCACGTTACAGTTGCCAGGGATGAGGCACGGATCCGGCCTGCAAACTCCGAAGTGTTCCGCCTCTGGGGGGATAATACCCTGATCAGGGAACTTACCGGGTTCAAACCGGAATATACCCTTGAAAAAGGGATACAGATTACCTGTGAATGGTTTCAACAGAAGGAAAACCTGCAACAATACAAAGCAGGAATATACAATATCTGACAAAATCTGATCAACTGCTGCCTATGCCAACCCGTACCTATAAAGAAATAATTGACCTCATCCGCACGATCTTTAACAAACCGGAGGGGATCATACCACTTCATGAGCCTGCTTTCACGGGCAATGAAAAGAAATACCTGCAGGATTGCGTGGATAGTACTTTTGTCTCCAGCGTGGGGGAATATGTCGACCGGTTTGAAATGCTGCTAGCAGATTATACCAGGTCGACCTACGCCGTGGCAACGGTAAATGGCACCGCCGCTCTTCAGATTGCACTGGAACTGGCAGGCGTAAATCCCGGGGATGAAGTGATAACCCAGCCGCTGACCTTTATCGCAACGGCAAACGCAATATCGTATTGCCGGGCCCACCCGGTGTTTATCGATGTCGACAGGGATACCATGGGGTTATCGCCCGAAAAGCTGGATGACTTCCTGGCCCGGTTTGCCAAATACGATGCAAAACTGAAAAAATGCATCAACAGGCAAACATTAAAACCCATTGCCGCTGTGGTTCCCATGCATACCTTCGGAAATCCCTGCAGGATAGACGAAATCGTTGAAATTGCCGGAAGATATCATATCCCGGTGGTCGAAGATGCTGCTGAAAGCCTGGGAAGCACCTACAAAAAAAGACATACCGGTACATTCGGCCTGATCGGCGTGCTCAGTTTCAATGGCAACAAGATCATAACTACCGGAGGAGGGGGAATGATCCTCACCGGTGATCCCGAAATTGCAGGGAAGGCCAAACATCTGACCACCCAGGCAAAGGTTCCCCATCCCTGGGAGTTTGTTCATGATGCCGTCGGTTACAATTTCAGGCTGCCCAATATAAATGCTGCATTGGGAGTGGCACAGATCGAAATGCTTGATACCTTTATATCCAATAAAAGAAAAACGGCTGCTATTTACAGCAATTTCTTCAGCAACAGTGATATCCTGTACAATCATGAAATTGACCACAGCCGTTCCAATTGCTGGCTCAACGCAATCCGGCTGGGATCCAGGGAGGAAAGGGATGCTTTTCTCACGGTTACCAACAGTGAAGGGATAAAAACCAGGCCCGTATGGACCCTGATGAATAAATTGCCCATGTATGCCCGGTGCCAGGCAGTCGACCTCGTTCACGCGTATGATCTGGCGGACAGGGTTGTTAATCTGCCAAGCAGCTATATAAAGAGTTAATACCCAAATACCCGACGCAAATGAATCCGCAACCCGACGAAAAAATACGGCAACTGCTTATCACCGGTGAAGAAACCATCCTTTCGGCGCTCCAAAGGATGGACAGCGCCGACAGGAAGCTTCTCCTGATCATGAAGGAAAACAGGTTTCTGGGTCTGATCAGTATCGGTGACCTGCAGCGCGCCATTATCAGGAATCTTCCCCTTGACACCAGGGTCATTCAGCTGATCCGGGAAGACATTATCGTGGCCTATTCCGATGAGCCCATGTCCGCCATCCGGCAAAAAATGATGGAACACCGGATAGAATGTATGCCTGTTCTGGATAAGGAAAGAAATCTCACCCGTGTTTTGTTCTGGGAGGACATTTTTGAGGGTATCAGCAACAAACAGCAACAAAAATTCAGCATTCCCGTGGTCATTATGGCCGGAGGTGAAGGAACCCGGCTGAAACCGCTTACCAACGTACTTCCTAAGCCGTTAATACCCATCGGGGAAAAGACGATCATCGAAAATATTATGGATCGCTTTGTTGAGGCCGGATGCAACAACTTCCTGATCTCGGTGAACTACAAGGCGGAGATGATCGCGCATTATTTTGAAACACTGAAGAATCCGGCCTACCGGATAGCGTTTTTCCGGGAGGATCGCCCCCTGGGAACGGCCGGCAGCATGTTTCTGCTGAAGGAAAGGATAAATACCACGTTTTTTGTCTCGAATTGTGATATACTCATTGACCAGGATCTGCGTGAATTATACGATTTTCATACCGAAAGCAGAAACCGGATCACCATTGTGGCTGCCCTGAAACATTATAAAATACCATATGGCACCATTGAATCGGGTCAGCAGGGCATGCTGGAATCGCTCAGCGAAAAACCGGAAATTACATTTAAGATCAACTCGGGGGTATATTTGCTTGAGCCGGATGTGCTTCCGTTAATTCCCGAGAACACTTTCTTTCATATTACGGATCTGATCAAAGTAGTACAGGAAACCGGTGGCAAGGTAGGTGTTTTCCCAATCAGTGAAAGATCATGGACCGATTACGGGTTGATCGAGAACCTGCCTTTCCTGGTGAAAAGGTAGCCGGTTATTACCATACTCCTATCCACCAGGGGCAATATTAACTCCTGCGAAAATACTTGTCAGATATTGTTTTTCCGCCATAGTGAATTGAAAACAGGTACATCCTGTTACCGGCAAGCGCACCCTTGTTTACATAAAAGGAATGGTCAATGACAAGGCAATCGATTATTTTCTTTCCATCCAGGGTGTACAGCATTAACCGGGCATCGGGATAATCGGCAAACACATCTGAGTTCAGCAGAAAATCAAGGTTTTTCCGGTTTTCCTTGATCAATGAATCCAGGTTTGTTTCCTGGTTCACAAAGACAAGCTTTTCCGAAACAGCAGACAGACCGCATTCATTTTGTTTTTGTACCGAAACGGACAACACGCTGAAGCTGGCGGGATCGAGGGAGATGATGAGGGTGTCACCTTTATCGGAGACAATTTCGGCAATACCGGCCGGCTCGATAAACCATTGATAGGTATCGCCCTGTAAATGACCCGGGACGGAGAAAACACCCCGGTACTTATCCTGAACCAGGTCGAGGCTTCCGGATGGCATGGGAACAGACGAAATGTCCGATTTAATAGCGATATGCTTATCGGGTGTGAGCCCGATACTGCCCTGATCGCTGTAAGCATAAGCTACGCGGGCTTCACCCGTGAAATGCGGATTCAAATAAAGCGTTGCATTACCTGTTCCGGGGGTAAAAACACCGGCATGGGAGGGACTTATGGTCCATTGCCCGGAATTGTTCATGCCGGGGCCTGTAGTGAACAGGCCGCTCTTGCTGCCTGCACAGATTACGGAATCTCCGCCGGGTTTGCTTCCGGCGGACAGCATCAGCCGGTTATCCCGGAAAACAACCGCTGAAGTATAAGGATCCAGGGTCAGGCCGGTAATGATCTTATTGTCAGCTGTCCGGTACTTTTCGGGAAAACTTTCCTGGCTTACCGTAGCTGCCGGATTGTACTTTAACCGGATAAATTCCTGTGGCGTAGCGATACCTGAAAATGCAAAGGAGAAAGGTGTACTTTTTGCCAACATGTCAAAGGAGAATATGCCGGTCGAGGTAAAATCATACCGGGTTGTCGTGGCCGGTGAAACACCTTCGTTATTCAGGGTGATGATCTCGTTGTTGAATGCATTTATGTAGTAGTTTCCTTCAAAGGTGTTCCTGAATGACGGATCAAAAATATTCCTGACGTATTTGATGTACAGACAATGACGGTTTGCGGTACTGCCTGCCGAAGCCAGTATATTGCCTGTGAAACTGCAGTTGTTCATGGTGTTGCCCGCATCGGAATTGCGGATGTGCAGTTGAAAATAATTGTTGAAGGCAGTATTGTACTCTGTCCTGATGTGTCGCGGGTTATTCATATAGATCCCCAATCCGCTGCCGGCCACCGTGTTGTGGTCCAGTATCATGTTATTCGATTTGTGGTCGAGGTAGATCCCCGCGGTATACAGGTTGGGAAAAGGCTGTGTTTCATTGGTCCCTGCGATGTTCCCGATGGAATTCATAATAATATTGCGCGAGATCTTAATGCCCTGGAAATCATAATTGGCGCCGGAGGCATATATTCCCCCGCCATCGTCGATGATCAGGCAGGAATGATTAATAAAGTTCCTTTCAATAGTGAGGTTGTTGGTGGCCAGGAAATGTATCCCGCAGTAACCGCTGCTGTCGATGGTGTTTCCGGCAATGCTGTTCTGATCACCATAGGTAAGGGTAATGGCGTTGTATGAATTGTCCTCTCCTTTCCCCGGAACAAGACCGCTTCCGGTAATGTTATTGTTGATGATCGATCCCTGACTGTTTTCCTGCCAGATGATTCCGTTGGCTCCCGAATTAGAGATCCCGCAACCGGAAACCTCAATATTGACGGAGCCCCTAACGCTTATGGCGTCCCTGTTCGCATAATAGATCCGCGAACGAACGATACGCACGGCAGAACAATCATCCACATAAACGGCACAGTCGGCGGAACCGGCGACCTGAACATTTTCGATGTGCACCTGCGATGAGTTTACCAGGCTGATCCCCCGGTCAATTGCCGAACCTTCGATCACCAGGTTTTGAATGTTTCCGGCATCTGGGATCCAGATATACAGCCTTTTGGCCGATGGATCATAATACCATTCTCCGTAAGCATCCAGCGTATTTAAATGATCCTGGATGAAATAACCGAAATTATTCGTAATGAGGTACCTGGTGTTCGCTTCAAGAATGATCCGGTGCTGAACCTGGTCTTTGATCCTGATATTATCGATCACGAAACGGTTGGTGCGGATCACCGCCGATGCATTCTTCCAGTATCCGTCGGGCTGTGGGAGTGTATTATCCGTAAACTCGGTGCGGCTAACAACACCGGTGATCGTCCGGTAACCCGAATTGGGGTACCTTCCCTGCGGTGCCGGCTTGTTGTTGATCAACACCATGGATATAGGATCCTCCGACCCGGCAAACCACAGGTTATCCCCGGATTGCTCCCAGCCCGACAATTGCCGGAGGTTGGAGATCACCGGTCTTTCGCCCGAACCGTAGGCCCCGATCACCACGGGGGATG
>DATEVU010000023.1:0-37845 GCA_035258345.1 Bacteroidales bacterium | reverse complement strand
AATGTTCCGGTGGTTTTAAACTTCCCTAAAACAGAACCATGTGAGAAAATACATTGTAATATTTCTATTCTCAGGTTTTTATATTGCTACTTATAGTCAGGTTATTAAGGGGACGGTCCTGGATGAGGCCACAGAGAGCCCAATTTGGTATGCATCCGTCTATTTTAACGGGACTTTTGTCGGCACCACCTCGGATGAACATGGACATTTTGCACTGGATATCTCAAAAAATGCTTCAATGCCAATATCCATAAGCGCTATAGGCTACTATTCCATTACACTCTCCGAAGTTTCACCGGACAAACCATTAACTGTTTATCTGGCACCCAAGGTTTATGAATTGAGCGAAGTTGTTATAACCGCCAGACCATATTCCAGGGAAAGGAAAGCCAATTTAAAAATTTTCAAGGATGAGTTTCTTGGTACTACTTCAAATGCACTGAAATGTGAAATACTAAATGAAAACGATATAACATTTAATGTTGGGGCTTATGACGATACCCTGAAAGCATTCGCTTCCAAACCATTACTGATTTACAACAGGGCTTTGGGGTACAAAATCACCTATTACCTCGACAAATTTGAGTATTATAAGAAAAGTACTTCTTTCCTGTACAAAGGAAGTATTATTTTTAAAGAGGATCTGGCAGCTTATGAAACTCAGCAAATGTCCCTTGAAAGAAGGCGAAGATTCACCTATCTCGGATCAAGAACACACTTTTTCAGAGCACTTTGGGCAAATGATATACGATCAGGCGGATTTGCGATCAGGAGTTCACAAAATGTAATCCTAAGTTACGATGATATTGTAATAGAAGAAGATAATCAAAAAAAATTTCTCACTTACAAAGAAAATCTGGTTATATACCATTATACAAAACTGGGTTCGAGCTATGTTGTATTTCTTAAGGATCTCGTGTACTTTGATAGTAACGGATATTTCGATCCATCGGGTATAAGCTGGGAAGGGGAAATGGCAAGACAACGCATTGCAGACTGGCTTCCCTATGAGTATTCAATCCGGGAAAATTCGCCGGAAAAACGGCCGGTATTTCTGGTAACCTCAGGTGATCCTGATAGACCGGGCATCATAAAGTTATCTAAAGGGAGTAAGCCTGCAATATTTTAAATAAATTTTACGAACTTAGTCATAGCAAGAAAAAAAAACCTATGAATCCTGAATTTGAATCTATAACACGGGGAATACTTAACCTGGTTGATGAGTGGGAATCCAAACTGCTGAAGCTGCCGGCGGATGTAATTACCAAAAGGCGAAACAGTCAGAACAGGACGATTAAGCAGATCCTGGGCCATATGATTGACTCTGCATCAAACAATACACACCGGATGGTGCATTTACAATACCAGGAAAGCCCGTTGCAGTTTCCTAATTACGCTTCCCAGGGTAATAATGACAGATGGATTGCAATCCAGAATTACCAGGAGGAAGATTGGAATATCATGGTGAATCTGTGGAAATTTTCAAACATGCATATTGTTCATATTATAAAGCAGGTTAATCCGTCGAAATTAACCAATCAGTGGAATAGCGGGGAAAAACTTATTTCACTTGAAGATGGCATAACAGGTTATTTGACGCATCTTAAACTTCACCTGGATGAAATTGATGATTTGATTAAGAGTAACAATACATAAGCGATAAAACTGTGCCGGTCTCCTGTCCAATATTATGTTTGAAATTTCGTTAAAAGAATATGAAACGGGCTGCAATTATACTATTGAGTTTCATCCTGCTGGTTTTACTGGGACTGATTGGCTTTAAGACGATCAGTAAACCCGTTTTAACACGTGTTATTTACGAAGAAAAAACTGCTGCTTCAAATTATCAAAATTACTGCGCCGGATGCCATGGCGACAATCTCGAAAAATTTGCCGCGAAGTCATGGATGGACGAAGCAGGCAATGTTTCCGTGATCAGCAGCATCAAATTCGGTATCGAGGATATTGGCATGCCTGCCTTTCAAAAAACCTTCTCAGATGCCGAACTGGAAGCCCTCGCAGGCTATGTTAAAAAGGGGATACCCGAAGACAGGAGCAGGCTGAAACCGGCAGTGACAGCTGGCAGTGTTATTGAATCAGAATCACAACGATATGCTGTGGATACTGTAGTATCCGGATTAAATGTTCCGTGGGGACTGGCTTTTCTTCCCGGTGGCGACCTGCTGATCTCCGAGCGTGCCGGAACGCTTCATCGCTTTTCCGCAGGGAGGCTTTCACCCCCCATCGAAGGTCTGCCACCCATTATGGCATTCGGACAAGGCGGATTGCTTGACCTGGCTCTGCACCCCGACTTTGAAGAAAACGGCTGGATCTACATATCCTACTCATCTCCCGGTTCCGAAAGCCGGAGACGTATCGGGAATACGGCAATCATGCGGGCCAGGCTTCAGGGTAACACGCTGACAGACCAGCAGGTTATTTTCAAAGGCACACCGGAGACCGACCGGGGTCATCACTTCGGATGCAAGCTGGCATTTGACGGCAAGGGACATCTCTTTTTCGGGATCGGAGACCGTGGTCAGCATTTTGATTTTCCCCAGAAGCTGAACAACACCAACGGTAAGATCCACCGCATACATGACGATGGATCGATTCCGGCAGATAATCCCTTTGTTGATACACCCGGAGCTATTCCCTCGATATACAGCTTCGGTCACCGTAACCCACAGGGTACAGCAATTAATCCGTTAACCGGCGAGCTGTGGGTCTCGGAACATGGTCCCCGGGGCGGCGATGAGCTTAACCTGGTTGAACCGGGACTGAACTTCGGCTGGCCGGTTATTTCATACGGGATCAATTACGATGGTACCATACTCACCAAACTCACTGAAAAGGAAGGATTGGAACAGCCTGTTTTATTCTGGACACCTTCAATTGCTCCCTGCGGAATGACTTTTGTAACAGGTGACCGTTACAGGCAATGGCAGAACAACCTGCTTGTAGGCTCACTTCGTTTTCAATACCTCGAACGTGTGGTGATCAGCGGCCATTCGGTAATCCATCGTGAAAAGCTTCTTGAAGGCATAGGGCGGGTGCGTAACGTAGTAATGGGCCCTGATGGATTGATCTACGTTGCTATCGAAGATCCCGGAAAAATTGTGCGGTTGATCCCGATGGAATAAACCGGCCGGAAATGTTACACGGACATGAGATCAGCAATTTCCTTATTCTTTTCCCTGTTTTCATCCGGTTTTTTGATGGTTCATGCTCAGCCGGCCGATACGGTCATCCTGCTGGATGCAGTAGAAGTGGAAGCATACCATGTGAGCGGGCACTTGCGTAGCATACCCGGCAGTATATCCGTGCTTGCCGGAAAGAACCTTAGCCTGTCGGACGGCACCAGTCTGGCCACAACCCTCAATACCCTGCCCGGTGTGTCTATGCAAAGCGGAACCTATGCCACCGGCAGGATTACCATCAGGGGGATGGGTAGCCGGACACCTTTTAACACCAACCGGATAAGGGCCTATCTCAACGATATACCGCTTACCACTTCCGACGGCGTTTCAACACCCGAAGAGATCGATATGCAAAGTTTGGGACGGCTTGAAGTAATAAAAGGACCCTCTTCCGCACTTTATGGCTCCGGATTGGGTGGCAGTATCAACCTGTATACTCCGGTAAAGAACTTTCATGAAGGAACGCTGGGTGCACAGTTCGGAAGTTTCAATACCGCTAAAACCCATCTGTCCGGAAACCTTCACCGGAGAAAGGCAAACCTCTGGGGCAGTATCAGCCACTTACGGTCCAATGGTTACCGGGAAAACAATCACTATACCCGCACTTCGCTGTTGACAACTGCTGCATGGAAACAACCCCGGTGGTCGCTGAATTACACGCTCCTGTTGATTGGCGTAAACGGAGGTATCCCAAGTTCCTTGGGAAAAACCCTGTTTAAAAACGACCCCCGGGCCGCCGCACCCAATTGGATGGCCATCGGGGGTTACAAAAAATACTTTAAGGCAATTTCAGGGGTAACCCTTACTTCAAATCTGTCGGATCAACTCACCAACCGGCTTACTATTTTTGGTAAATGGAATGACAGCTATGAAAGACGTCCTTTTAACAACCTCGACGACCAGTCCCTCAGTGCCGGATTCCGCAACAAACTGTCCTTTCACGCACAAAAAACCGACCTGGTCCTGGGTACCGAATGGATCGCCGAACAATACAGATGGATACTCGACAGGGATGGTATCCTCCTGAATGAAAACCGGGAAAATCGTTATCAGTTCAACATATTCGCAATAATGTACTACCGGCCTGCCCCAAAACTGAACATATCACTTGCAGGTGCGGTTAATCATATCCGCTATCAGCTTACTGATTTGTTTCTGCCCAATGGTGATCAATCGGGCAGACGTAAATTTCCAATTATACTTTCACCCCGTTTGGGAGTTAACTTTGCTCCCAATGATCTCTGGACGGTTTATGCTTCCGCAGGCCACGGATATTCGCTCCCATCGCCGGAGGAGACATTGCTGCCCGAAGGCGATATTAACCCGGGTATCAAGCCCGAACAAGGATTTCAATATGAAATTGGAACACGCCTGAGCCTGTTTGACAAAACATTCGGATTTGATGGGACCCTTTACTGGATTGAACTCAACAACTTATTGGTAACCAAGAGGGTAACAGAAGACATTTTCACCGGCATAAACGCCGGTAAAACACGTCACCAGGGAATTGAACTACAGCTTCATCATCGCTTGTTCGGGTATAACAGGTTTCCCGGAGAGCTTTCTTTCTCCCTGAGTTATACACAATCGTTAAACCGCTTTATCCACTTCATCGATGACAGCAATACGTACAATGGAAACCAGCTGCCAGGCATACCCGATCAATCGCTATATCTGCGACTTACCTGGAAACCCATGGAGTTGCTCGAAATTGTAACCGATGTGCAGTATGCGGGAGAACAATACCTCGACGACGGGAACATACTGGTAAATCCCGGGTATTTTCTAAGCAATATCAAAGCGACTTCTCAGTTCCAATTGAAGAAAAAAGGAACAATCAATCTTTACGCCGGCATAAACAATATTACCAGCACACATTACGCTTCAATGGTGGTGGTTAATGCCCTGGGACTCGGAAATACCGAACCCCGGTACTACTATCCCGGCTTACCCAGGCACCTGTATGCAGGTGTACAATTTCGATTTTGATCCCGCACCATTCACCTGCCCTTACCTGAATCTCTTCTCCAACTCCTCGCTTCCCAATATCACCACAACCGGTTTTCCCGATGGCGAATATCCCGGACTTTCACAGGCAAACAAATTGTCCACCAGTTCCTGCATCGATTCGGCGGAAAGCGCTACCCCATAACCGATGGCACCTGCCGTCGCCAGGGACCGGGCAATTTTTTCACGCACACTGATCTTAATATCTCCCTCCGTACTTTTATAGTGGTCGAGAAATGCCTCCAGCAGCTCCCGTGGATGTTCATTGCGGCTGTCAGCAGGGTAACCGCCCAGAACCACGGTATTGCTTCCGAAATCACGCAGGTCAAATCCTATCGCGTGGAGATCGTCCATGATCTCAAGGAGCATCATGTAGTCTGCAGGATCAAGCTCAATGGTCTCTGGAAATAAGGTTCGTTGTGCTACCGGATAATTCATGGCCAGAGAACGGATAAAATGTTCAAAAAGGATCCTTTCATGAGCCCTGTGCTGATCGATAACCATGAGCCCCGATTTTACCGGCGTAAGAATATACCTGTTCTTTAACTGGATAAAAGAGTCCTTCTGGTTATGCTGATCAAAACTCAGGTCATGTTGTCCGGTTTCAACCGATCCGGATCCGGTTTCCCGCATCGGCAGACCTTCGTTGCTGTATAACTTCTCCCAGTGTTTCAGATTTTCTCCGCCCGCAGGATCACGTCTACCCCCATGCTTCAGCTCCTCGTCAAACGGATTGTAGTCTTTGTTATATGAAATCTGCGGTGTACGAATTGGCTCATCACGGTTATACAGGGGAAATTCCATGGCACTTTCGGTGTTGAAATCGATGGAGGGCATAAGATTAAACTTCCCCAGGGCTTCGCGTGTTGCAGCTATAATGATTTGGAATATTGCCAGTTCATTCTCGAACTTTATCTCGGTTTTTGTCGGATGGATATTTATATCGATGGTATCGGGATCAGCCTCCAGGTATATAAAATAGGATGGTATGGTTTCCGGAGGAAGGATCTTTTCATAAGCCGACAGCACAGCCTTGTGGAAATAGGGATGCTTCATGAACCGGTTGTTGATGAAGAAAAACTGCTCCCCGGGCGTTCTGCGTGCAAATTCGGGCTTTCCGATAAATCCGCTTATGCGCACCAGACTTGTATCGGTATCGATATTGGTCAGATTTTGATTAATGGCCTTTCCGAACAAATGCACAATCCGTTGCTTGTAATTGCTTCGTGGCAGGTTGTATACTTCGGTATCATTATGTTCAAGGAGGAATTCCACCTCCGGGTTTGCCAGTGCAATCCGCTGGAATTCATAGATAATATGCTTTAGTTCGGCATTATTGGTCTTAAGGAATTTACGCCGTGCCGGCACATTAAAGAACAGGTTTTTTATCGTAAAACTGGTGCCTGCTGCACAACTGACCGGCTCCTGAGATTGCACGGCCGATCCTGAAATAACAAGTTCCGATCCCAGTTCATTCTCATGTTTTCGGGTTCTCAGGGTAACCTGTGCCACCGAGGCCACCGAGGCAAGTGCTTCACCACGGAAGCCCAGCGTACGGATGGCAAAAAGATCATTCGCTTCACGGATCTTTGAGGTGGCATGCCGTTCAAAACTCATCCGGGCATCCGTTTCGGACATCCCGCAACCGTTATCAATAACCTGGATCAGCGTCTTACCACCTTCACGGGCAATAACCTTTACGGAAGTGGAACCGGCATCTATGGCATTTTCCACCAGCTCTTTGACAACCGACGCAGGCCGTTGGATTACCTCTCCTGCAGCAATCTGGTTGGCAACGGAATCAGGGAGAAGTTGAATGATATCAGGCATCGGTTCGGTTTCTCATAAATCGGAGGCATCAAAGGTAAAGATAATAGTAAATTTGTCAAGGCATCCTTTCATTCACTGGCATATATTTTGTATTATTTTACAGCGATATTTATCACTTAAAATGTTACTGACATGAAAACAATCCTATTGTTAATCGTAACGGTATTTTCGGCATTATCCGCTTTTGCCCAGGAGGAAGGATCTGTTGACAGTAAAACAACCAAGAACCTCACCCGGCAGCAAAAAATTGAACAACGGCGCATTGATGAAGAAGCTACCGCAAAACTGGTTCACCAGATGGTCCGGCAACGGCAATTTGTACTTGAAGCGAATACGGTGGGAAATCAAACGGGTAACCGGATTGTGGTAAACAGCCGGATAAATTTTATAGCTGTTGATTCATCCCATATTACCATTCAGCTTGCTTCGGTTTCCGGCATTGGAGGATATAACGGCATGGGAGGCATAACCGCGGAGGGTACTATTTCCCGGTTCGACATTCAGAAAACCGGAAAGACTAAGAACGGGTATTCGATACGGCTATATACCATGACCCGGATAGGCAGCTACGATATATTCTTTAACATCTCCCCAAGTGGTTATGCCGATGCAAGCATTAGCGGCACCACCCGCGGAAAAACGAATTATTACGGGAAACTGGTTCCGCTGAAGCAATCAAAGATTTATAAGGCTATGAGTATCTGAAAAGATCAAAGATCAAAGAACAAAGATCAAAGATTTGCGACCTTAACTTTTCACTTTTCACTCTTATGTTCTTGACATAACAAGCTTACCATGATACACACCTTTCAGGGAGATGATATGATCGGCCAGTGCAGTTAATTCACTGGCTTTGCCTTTTACAACTATGGTTTCGAGACAGGTTTCATGATCGAGGTGCACATGCTGGCTCGAAAGGATCAAATGATGAAACTGGTGCTGCACCTCATTGATTTCATTGTCGATATTGCGCTTGTGATGATCGTAAACAATAACAATGGCACCGGCAACCTGGTTGTCGCACTGCCATTTCTGTTCCACGGCATATTTTTCGATCAGGTTGCGTATAGCCTGTGAACGGTTAGGGAAACTGTTTACAGTCACATAATTGTCAAGCTCCTCCATGATCTCCTTATCCAGGGATACGCCAAATCTTACTACACTCATAGCTTAATAGGTTTAAAAGATCAATAAGGCTAAGACCACAGGTCAGCAGGGTAAACACCTTGCTGAACAAGGGTTTTCAGGTTATTAGCGACGATATCCCTTTCTTCACGGTAAGTAACGCCAAACCACCGTTCCTGCGTGGGTAAAACTTTTACCCTGGCTTTGCCGGTACGGATAACCTCGTTCATAGCAAAGGGAATGTAAAATTCTGCCGCATGGCTGTTTGGATGCTGATGAAGAAAATCAATGAATTGCTGATGAAGGTGATCGAACATCGAAGGCATGAAGCCCATCAGGTTCATGGAAACTCGTTCCCGGCCGGTAAAAATAACCGGATCTTTGCCCGCAAACTCACTGATTATGACATTGCCGTTCCGGCTGATTTTGGTATGTTCGGTAATATCTGTGAGATATCCGTCATCATCCACATGACAAATGCCCCTGGAGACCGAACCTGTCTCCGACATTGTTTTTTCGAGCTGGTAATCAACCAGGCAATATTCCTCCAATCCCCCTGACCGCGGCGTCGACAGAAAGCCGGCCATAATGCTGTATGAGGTTGCTCCGTAAAAATCATCTGCATTAACAACGGCGAAGGGTGCGTTGATCTCACCGGCAGCCATGAGAACTGCGTGACCTGTACCCCAGGGCTTAACGCGCTCAGCAGGAAGGGTGAATCCTTTCGGCAGGCTGTCGAGTTCCTGGAAAACAAAAGTAATGTCAGCTTTTTTCATGGCACGCGTAAGCACAATTTCACGGAAATCGTCCACAAAGCCTTTCCGGACAACCATGACTATCTTACCAAAACCTGCTCTTAACGCATCATATATCGAGTATTCAACAATGGTTTCACCGGAAGGACCAAAACGGTCAATCTGTTTAAGGCTGCCATAACGGCTTCCCATTCCGGCCGCCAGGATCAATAATGTAGGTTGCATCTCCTGTTGTTACTGTGTGATTTCTTTTAAACGTTTACGCAATTCATTCACCTCACGCTGCAGTTCCTCTTCGCGTCGCGCCGATTGTTCCTGTGTAGCCCTGAGTTCCTCCATATTCTGCCGCATTTCTTCTTCCTGCGACGACATCTCCTCAGCCTGTTGCTGCGATTGCTCAAGCAGGAGGGCGGTCTGAATATGTGCCTTGCTGGAGGATATGGTAGCGGCTATACTCTCGCCGATGCGCTCGATGAATTCTACAACATAGTCCGGATATTCAATAAATGAGGCTATTTCCACCAGTCCGTATATCACATCGTTGTAAATTAACGGCACGATCAGCAGTGCCCGGGGATTGTCCTCACCCAGTCCCGATGTTATTTTAATATAGTCATGCGGTATTTCGGTAAGATATATTTTTTCCTTTTCCTGGTAACACCTGCCAACAAGACCTTCCCCGATCTCAATCCGCTTGGTGATGAACTTGCGGCGGTCATATGCATAGCTGGCTTTCATTTCTATGAAAATATTATCCCGGTCGTTGTCATTCACAATGTAAATGCCACCCTGGTTGGAATTGGTATACTTTACCAGGTTGCTGATAATATCATAGGAAAGCTCATCGAGTTCACTTGTACTTTTGCGGAGAATATCACTGAATTTGGCAACCCCCTGGGCAGCCCAGTTGCGCTGTTCATCTTCCTGTTTACGCCTTTTTTCATCCTCAGCCGCCTTCTTCAGCTCATTACGCATATCCAGCAGCGAATGTCCAAGCACATCTTCATCGCTAAGCGGCTCAAAACGGGTATCGAAATTTCCCTTCCCGATTTCAACGGAAAAACCGAAAATATTCGTTAACCCCTTCACCAGCATATTCAGTGCCTGTGACATCTGTCCAAGCTCATCGCTTCCTTCGGTAAGCTTTTCTTTGGGAAGTACACCCTTGCCCATCGACAGCAGAACATTCTTGGTGTGATTCACCGGCTTTGCCAGGGAATTGATGGTTATAATCCCAATTACAATGGCACCGGTTACCAGGATCAATCCCATGATGAAGATCCAGCTCTGGAAACGGTTGAAGGTGGCGATCATCTGCTGCTGACCCTGTTCAACCACTGCCTCCTGTTTCATATTCAGTTCATCGATCCGGAACAATATCCTGCGGGTAAGCATCATCACATCGCCACCATCTTCCACCATGGGTGTAACCTCGAAAACCACGAAGGGATCATCATAATTTTCGAACGAATTCAACTGTTCCATGATGTACTGGTGTTTGGGGAACAGGGAATCCACAATCACCGAATCAATATAATTAAGGCTGGAACGGAAACTGACACTGTCCCAGAGCAGGCTCAGCTGTTTCAACGTATCCATAACCATCTTGTAGTCTTTTGCGTGGAGGTCCTGCAAGGTTACCTTATCGGGTGTGTCGGATATTTTATCAATAAAAACCCAGGATTTAATAAGCATGCGGGAATCGCTGATTGTAGTATACAAATCGGAAATGAAAGCCTGAGAAGGAGTATATACACTTGTGATCTTTTCATTGATGTTGCGGCTCCGTTCAAGTGCAATACTGGTTACCCAGGCGTTGATAATCACAGCAATGGTTAAGATACCAAATCCCAATCCAATTTTAGCAGCTATTTTAAGTCTCATGGCAAATACTGATTAAATACCTGAAAATACTGAAAACTAAATTAATTAAATTTTACAGTAAAATGATTATCTATTCTTACTGCATTTTTTCAAAAAAGTTCTCTATTTTTCAAAATACTTGTCGATGGCAACCTGCATTTTTACCAATGCCTCATGAAGTACCGACCGGGGACAGCCAATATTTATGCGCTGAAATCCCTTCCCTTCCCTTCCAAACTGCGGACCATCGTTAAAACCAACACCTGCCTGGTGGATCATGAACGACCGCAACTCCCGCGTCGACATGTTCAACCCGGAGCAGTCGAGCCATACCAGGTAAGTAGCCTGCGGGGCAATTACCCGTATCCTGGAAATATGTTTTTTAATAAAATCCTCCAGGAATTTGAGATTCCCTGCAAGGTACTCCATCAGCTGATCCAGCCATTCATCACCATGCGCATACGCCGCTTCCATGGCAACAAATCCGAATATATTCCCTGCTCCCACATGAACCTGGTCGAGTATCCTCTCATATTGCGCTTTCAACCTGCCTTCAGGTATTACCAGAAAAGCCGTGGAGAGCCCGGCCAGGTTGAAGGTCTTGCTGGGTGCCATACAAGTAATGGTAATACCGGCAATATCTTCCGAAACTGAGGCTGTTGGAATATGCTTCTGCCCGGGAAACACCAGGTCGGCATGAATCTCATCGGAAATCAACAGCATGTTGTTCTTCAGGCAAATATCCCCAATCCTTTTTAAATCGTCGCGCGACCATACATTCCCGGTAGGATTATGCGGGCTGCATAAAATAAGCATTTTGGTTTTGTCATCGATCTTACTTTCCAGGTCATCAAAATCCATGGAATAGGTTCCGTTCTCAAACCGGAGCGGATTCGTCACCAGCAACCGGTGGTGGTTTTCAACTGCCTTAAAAAATGGAAAATAAACAGGAGGCTGGATGATAATCCTATCTCCGGGATGTGTAAATGCCATAATCAACAGGTTGATCGCAGGGACAACCCCCGGGGAAAAGCTGATCCATCCGGTGCTGATCTCCCAGTTATACCGTCGCTGTATCCAGCCGGCAATAGTGTCATTGCACGAAGGAGCAACAAAGGTGTACCCCATGATCTCATGTTCTATCCTTTTCTGAAGCGCCTCGATCACAAACGGAGGAGTCCTGAAATCCATATCTGCAACCCACATCGGAATTACATCAGGGGATCCGAAAACCTCGTTTCTGAGATCATACTTGTAAGACTGGGAATTTTCGCGGTTGACAACCTCATCAAAATTATAATGCATGGCGGTAGAATTGGGACTTCGAAAATAGGTATTTTTGTCAAAAATCATTGCATTTGTGATCCCTGTAAAACCTAAGAAAAGCCTGGGTCAACACTTTCTGACAGATAAAAATATTGCGCGTAAGATTGTGAACAGCCTGTCGCTTAACGATTACACCAGAGTGCTTGAAATAGGTCCGGGCATGGGTGTACTCACGGAGTTCCTGCTGGCCTTACCGGATACAGACCTGAAATTTGTAGAGATCGATAATGCCTCGGTAAGCTACCTGGTAAAAAGGTTCCCGGGTATTAAGGATAAAATAGTCTCTTCCGATATCCTCGATGTCAACTTCGGCGAACTATTCAATAAACCCTTTGCAGTGATCGGAAATTTTCCCTACAACATTTCGAGCCAGCTTTTTTTCAGGATACTGGAACACCGGAATCTGGTGACCGAGGTAGTTTGCATGATCCAGAAAGAAGTAGCCGTTCGCATAGCCTCTCCTCCCGGACCAAAGGATTACGGGATCCTGAGCGTATTTCTGCAGGCCTATTATCAAATCAGCTATTTATTCACCGTTCCTCCCCAGGTATTCAATCCGCCTCCCAGGGTGCAGTCGGCCGTTATCAGGCTTACCCGCAACAACCGGACAAGTCTTGAATGTGATGAGGTACTGTTTGCAAAGGTTGTAAAAACAGCGTTTAACCAGCGCCGTAAAACTTTGCGTAACTCATTAAAAAACATTTTATTAAATTTGGACACGACCGATGACATATTTCAGAAACGTCCTGAGCAACTGGGCATTGATGATTTTGTCAGACTCACCCGGCTTGCTGAGAATGCAGCCGGATTGCGGAATAATCACCCAACTGAAGGACCTTAAATCTGATAACCCATGCATTTCGAACTTACACGTGAGTTTGTAGAAGAGCTTCAATTATTGATTGCAGCAAAAAATGACGGTCTGGTGCTGAAGATGATCAATAAACTGCACCCTGCCGATATCGCGGAAATCTTCACGGAGATCGAGCCGGAAGAATCGAGATACCTGTATAATCTCCTCGACAGCGAGAAATCAGCAGATGTACTTGTTGAACTTGAAGAGGACGAACGGGAGAAGTTCATCCAGGAAATGTCAGGCGAGTTGATTGCCCGCAATGTAATCGACAACATGGAATCGGACGATGCCGCCGACCTGCTGGGTGAACTTTCGGAGGAAAAACAGGAAGAGATTCTTCAAAGCATCGAAGATATTGAACAGGCCGGCGATATCGTTGACCTGCTCAGTTACGATGAGAATACCGCCGGCGGACTTATGGCTACCGAGCTGATCACGGTAAATATGGACTGGGATATTGCCCGCTGTATACGTGAGATCCGCAGGCAGGCCGGTGAAGTGAATGAGTTCTACTATGTGTATGTGGTGGATGAGGATGAAATGCTTAAAGGCACAGTGTCCCTGAAAAAGCTGCTGATCTCCCGATCCTCCACCCGGATCAGAAATATTATGCATACCGATATCATTTCGGTGAAAACAGACACCAAATCGGAGGAGGTAGCCAATATCATGAAAAAATACGACCTGGTATCCCTTCCCGTAATTGATACTATTGGCCGGCTCCTTGGCAGGATAACCATCGACGACGTGGTGGATGTGATCAAGGAAGAAGCGGAAAAAGACTACCAGTTAATTTCCGGTATAACGGAGGATGTTGAGCATTCCGATAATGTTTTCCTGCTAACCCGGGCACGACTTCCCTGGCTGATTATCGGACTCACCGGTGGAATTCTCGGCTCAAGGGTGATCAGCATGCATGAAAGCGATCTGAAAATTTCTCCCGAAATAGCCCTCTTCTTTCCGCTCATCGGTGCCATGGGAGGTAACGCAGGCGTACAATCATCCTCCATCGTTGTGCAAGGTATAGCTGCAGGTACAATCGATCTGCAGGGCATAGCCGGAAAGCTGATGAAGGAGTTATCCGTGGCATTGATCAACGGGATTATTCTGTCGGGACTGATATTTCTGTACAACCTTCTTTTTACCGACTCTTTTGCGCTGACAATTACCGTGAGCCTGGCCCTCTTTTCAGTGATCCTGTTTGCCTCGGTTTTCGGCACCTTCGTACCCCTTGTGCTGCAACGGTTCGATATCGACCCTGCACTGGCGACCGGACCTTTTATCACCACCACCAATGATATTATCGGACTGTCCATTTACCTGGGTATCGGCAGGTTGATGTATGGTATATTTTAGTACCGGAAGGTTCATGGGGTATAATAAATATTCAGATTTATAGCTGTGTTGTTTTTTCATATATTTACTACAATTCATTATAAATGAACATACAATCAGGGGTAGACCCCGGCGAAAACTTTAAAAGTGAGTTTGGCGGCTACCTGCGTATATTCCTTAAAAAGACAGTGATGGAAAACATTACTTTCCATGAAGGTGAACAAATACATTTCCGCTACCTTGTCTACACACCTGTTGTACGACGATGATATTGATATTGAGATCGATAATAATGATGATGGCATAACAGATGAAACAGGCCCCAGGATCCAGTTCAAGGAGGTACTTGCCATTGGCTTTTCTTTCATATTCTAAACCCTTAAACCTATTATCATGAGTATTGTAAAAGAATTCAGGGATTTCGCCATGAAGGGCAACGTGGCCGACATGGCCGTTGGTATCATCATCGGCGCTGCATTCGGAAAGATCGTTTCCTCCATTGTGAATGATGTCATCATGCCTCCACTTGGATTGCTCATCGGCGGGGTTGATTTTACCGAGCTTACGCTGACCCTGAAGGAAGCCAGTGTTGATCAGGCAGGAAATGTAATCAATGCAGTTACACTTAACTGGGGAAACTTTGTACAGACAACTTTTGACTTTCTGATCGTAGCTTTTGCGATATTTATTTTAATAAAAGCCATTAATAACCTGAAGAAAAAGGAAGAAGTCATACAGGCTGCACCGCCTGAACCTTCTAAGGAAGAAAAGTTATTGACTGAAATAAGGGACCTGTTGAAAAAATAATCAACTTGCGGAGACCCGGCTGAAAAAGCCGGGTCTCCACTCTTTCCCCCATTAATTTTTACTCAACAATTCCCTCGTTATCGTCATTGAAATCCTCCGGTTCATCAGAAAAAAAATTCACGTATGTAACATTTTCGTATACTTGCATAAGAAGAACACCTCTGAATATGGAGAATTTGACGATAAAAGCGACCAGTACTACGCCCCTTGCCGTGTTTGAGACAAACGGCAACCTTACCCTCAAAGGGCGTTCCCTGATATTGGACGTAACTGCTTTTTACCAGCCATTCCTTGACTGGGTCAATATACTTATTGCTCCCAAAGTTGTATTCACCATTGAGCTCGAATATTTCAACAGCGCCTCTTCCAAGAAGCTGCTGGAAATACTCCGGACGATCGATTCCAATAACCAGGTCAGGGAATTTGAGGTTAACTGGAATTATGAAACAGATGATGAAGATATTCTCGAAAAAGGACAGATATTTGAGGAAAAATTACGAAAAGCCCGGTTTATATATAAGGAATATGCCGAAGCTATTTTTAATCATTGACCTGAATTGAAATTATGGACATGAAGGATTGTTGCCCGCTGATTGAGGATTGTTCGGTATACCTGAACAAAGTTAACCATAATGAAATGGTTGGTTTAACCTATAGAAGTTTATACTGCCTGCAGGTGAATAAAAAGTACAAGGTGTGCAAACGGTACAATGTATTTGTAAAGTTTGGCAAAAAGGCCCCCCGTAATGTGCTGCCGAATTCACCCATAAGCGTGGAAGAACTAGCCAATTCCATCGGTTCGCTCTAAAAAACCTTCCTTTTTTCAACTACCCCTCTTTTTTCCGGCTTACCAGCATATAAAAATCGTTTCCCAGCGGCAAATAGCCCTGGTCATAACAGAAATAATAAACTGTTCCTGTTTTTGTGGTATACAGGTTGGTGACAAATCCGAAATCAAATCCCCTTTTGGTCAATCTTGATTTGTGTACCCTGGTCTTGCCTTCGGGATTCAGATCTGCCATGATGTTGCGGTTTTTGCTCAGTATACCGTTGACCTTCCTGACATACTGGCTTCCCGCAACACTCTTCAGCTTATTGTTGTAAGTATTCCTGCATGCATCGGAACAGAACTTCTTGTCGGTTCTACCATGCAACACATCATTGCATTCAAGACATCTTCTTTCCATAACATATGTATTTGTATTGCTACATTATAAACGTTTGTAAACGGGTACAATCAATTACTGTCGTTTACAAATGACAATAACTGATTATTAACCGGATAAGCATTCAGGGTGTAAGTTACTTTGTATCGTCAAGTTGAACAAATTAATCAACCCAATTTTTTTAACTTTAAATACAAATGTTATGAATAGCTTACGCAACAAGGTTCAGCTGATCGGGAACCTCGGTCAGAATCCGGAGATCCGGACATTCGAAAACGGCAAATCAGTTGCCCGGTTTTCTCTTGCCACCACGGATTCATACCGTGATGCCAGTGGAAAAAAAATCACCGAAACCCAGTGGCACAATCTTATAGCCTGGGGAAACCTTGCCAAAACCATTGAAAAATACCTGGTAAAGGGCAGCGAAGTAGCGGTGGAAGGCAAACTCACCCACCGGGCTTATGACGATAAGGACGGAAAGAAGTGCTTCTATACCGAAGTCGTCCTGAATGATCTGGTCATGCTCCGCGGAAAGAATGCCCCTGCAGAATAGTTCATGTTGTGATGCGGCGCATCCATTGGCTGGCATCCTGCAGGCAGTCAGCCAGCCGGATGCGCCCCATTCAGCAAGTATATAATTTCCGGAAAACCGGCCACAACCCGGTCAGCCCCGGCCGTCTTCAGTTCATCAGCCGTAAAGCTGGTTGTAATACCAAATACATGACATCCTGCTGCTTTGGCTGACCTGATGCCATTGGGTGAATCCTCTATAACAACAGCCGGGAATGGTGTTGGACCTAAAAGCGACAAGGCCTTAAGATAGGGTTCGGGGTGAGGTTTATGTTGTTCCGTATCTTCGCCCAGCACAATAATATCAAACCATTTCCTGATCGCGAATTTTCTTTCTGCAAAGGAGAAGTCGGACAACGTGGCGGAGGATACCAGACCCATCCGAACAAACTGTTTCCTGGTGATGGCGATAAACTCCGACACCCCGGGAATAAGTGACAACTCATCTGATATACTGAAATAAACAGTGCGTTTATAGGCGTCAAGTGCGGCCGCAGAACACGTGCCATCTGAAAGTTCGTGCATTACGTAGCTCCAGAAATCAAGGTCGGGACGACCCTTGAAATCGTCAAAAATAGTCTCCGGGTAAGGTATACCGTATTTGTTTAATGTCATCCGCTTGGCCCGGGCATGCAATTCCTCGGAATTGATGATGACACCGTCAAGATCAAAAATTATAGTCTGAAACTCCGCTGGCATATTACTTTTCTTACCTGTTCCAATCATAAAAGTAACTTTTTTTTTATGTAACTTGCTCTTGTAAAATACGCACCGGGCTATGACAATTCATAACAATATCCATGCCTGTCCGTTTTGTGATAAATCCGTACTTTCTTCCGTTTTTTATGCCCGGGACGGTTTTATGGCGATCTGTAACATTGCTCCTGTTCTTCCGGGGCATTCCCTGATAATTCCTAAAAATCATGTTACCGGTATTCTGGAGCTCAGCGATCATGAATTGTTTGAGTTTTTCGACACTGCCAGAACAGCACTCCGCATACTCATGAAAGCTTTTAATACGGATTCATTCGACTGGTCGGTCCAGGAAAAGCCTGAAGCAGGTCAGACTATTGAACACCTGCACCTCCATATTGTTCCCAGGATAAAGGGTGATTTGCCGGAGCCCGGCGGATGGTATCCCCTGATCCAGCAAAACGACAACAGTATCATCGACAGTTTCAATCGTACCCGGCTTAATTTAACAGCACTGAATCATATTACCGGTGAACTGAAGCGGGTGGCAAAAAACCTGGTATAAACGCTTAAAACAAAACTAACATGAAATTATTCAACTTTCTAGCCTGGTCCAGCGGCATTCTTGCTGTTGCAATTATGGTTTTCGGAATCATTGCACTTTTTTTGGGAAATAATCCATTTGGTATACGGCGTGAGGCCAATTATTTCATTGTTGCCAACAGTTTTCTCCTCCTGGCCATTCTCAGTGTACTTGCCGGTCAGGGGTGCCGTGAAAGGAAAGATTAACCCCCTTTATTGTTCCATTTATCGGCAGGTGGTACGGGATCGTAGCCGTGCGTTCCCCAGGGATTACACCGGAGAATACGCCAGATGGCCAATATACTCCCCTTGAAAACCCCGTGAATCCTGAGTGCACCGATGGCATATTCCGAACAGGTGGGTACATGACGGCAACTGTTGGGCAGTAACGGGGAAATGGAATACCTGTAAAACTTAATGGGCAGTATCATCAGCCACACTAAGCCCCGGCTAACTTGTTGCCACAGGTTCATGATGCCGTATCGTCTCCCGAATATTCAACAAAATTCCGTTCGGTTTCATAAAGCACCACCGCTAACGAATAATCACTGCTGATCTTACTGCGCAGCCTGTTCCATATCGCCACTGCAATATTCTCTGCCGAAGGGATCAGGCTGGCAAAATCGGCCACATCAAGGTTCAGGTTTTTATGATCATAGTGTCTGACTACATGCTCATCTATGATTTCTTTAAGTACCTTCATGTCAAAAACATATCCGGTATCAGGACTGATCTCTCCCGTTAGTTTGACTACCAGGTCATAATTGTGGCCATGGTAGTTGGGCAAACTGCACAATCCGAAAACTTCTTCATTCTTCCGGTCGTCCCAGGCAGGATTGAATATCCTGTGTGCCGCATTGAAATGAGCTTTCCGGCAAACGGTAGCTTTCATGGTTCTCTGATTAGGTCTCAACAAAGTTATCTGATTCTTTTCCGATTTGGGAAAAAAGTTCTATTGCATTGGCTATCTGCTCCGACCGGCCCATGATATAAACCGTATCACCCGGAGCGAAAATGGTTTCCGGATCAGGATTGTCCAGCAGAACCTTTTCGCGTAATAAAGCTACTACCGTGGTTCCGTAGGTTTTTCTGAACTGAATTTCCATGAGGCTTTTCCCATTTACAGGGGACGCATTGTCCACCTTAAATGCCATGATCTCAATATTTGCATTATCCATCATGGCTGATAAATCAGACTTTATTTCCTTTTCCAGAAAAATTCCGTAATGGTCATCCCTGATCCGGGCAATCACCGAGTTTATCTGCCGCCGGGGGACTAACAACTTAGCCAATACCCGCTCAAACAACTCAAGGGAGGTTTCGAATTCTTCCGGAATTACCTGATTGGCTCCCAGGTTATAGAGTTCTTCAATATCATCAACCTGTTTTGTTCTTACAATAATATGGGCATGTGGATTCATCCCCCTTACCTTATTAATTATTGCCATGGAAGTGATCAGATTGCCTATGGAAATAACCACAATGTCCGCCTTATCAGCATGAGCCTTAAATAAAATGGGCTCATTGACGGCATCGCCGTAAACTACGTTTTCACCTTTTAACTGGCGCTTTCGCACCATTGCCGGATCAAATACAATTGAAATATAAGGCAGCTTCATGTTCTTGGCCATTACCGATAAATTCACTGCCCGGGAATCCTTTCCGATAAAGACAAGGTGATTTTTTAACTCCGGTATATCGATCTGGGGTAAAGGAAAAATCCCGTCCACCAGTTTTGCGGGTAATGGCAGCTTCAGCAATACATTTGAAAGAGGTCGTGATACCCTAATGAGCAGCGGTGTTGCCGACATGGTTAAAACGGCAACGGCAATGAACAACTGATAGTGGAATGTTGCAATTAAATTGTGATCGGACCCCAGCTTCGCCAGGATAAAAGAAAACTCACCCACCTGGCTCAATGCCAGTCCCACCATGATGGTTCCCCTGAAAGTGTGTCCCAGCAAAAACGCCGTCCCTCCAGCCAGCAAAGCTTTGAAAAATATTACCAGTACCACGGTAAAAACAACAAGTACCGGATGATCATATACAAAACCCAGGTCAAGCAAAATCCCGATGGAAACAAAGAAAAAACTGGCGAAGGTGTCCTTGAACGGGATCAGGTGTCCGAACGCATTATGACTGTATTCCGATTCAGAGATCATTAACCCGGCCAGAAATGCTCCGAAGGCCAGTGACATACCCAGTTGGGAAGTAAGCAGTGCCACGGACAAACAAATGAGCAGGATGCTCATTAAGAATAATTCCTGGTTTTTCGTCATGGCCACTGCCCTTAAAAAATTCGGCATCAGCCAACGGTTTCCAACATAAATGAATCCGATAATAAATATGGCTTTAAGCACCAGGATTAAAATCTGATGACCGCTAAGAGTGGCTTCCCCGCCGAGAACGGGAATGATCAGAAGCAGAGGCACAAGTAGGAGATCCTGGAATATCAGTATTCCGAGTACAGTGCGCCCATAATTGGAGGTGAGTTCCCCCCGCTCCTGCAGGATCTTCAGAACAACCGCCGTGCTGCTGAGTGCAGTAAGAAATCCTACGAACAAAGCCCCTTTCCAGTCAATACCATATCCCCTGGCGATAAAAAGCGTTACCATAACCGTGAACAGAAACTGCAGAAATCCACCCAGAAAAACGATCCTCCTGATCTTCAGCAAATGGTTCAGCGAAAATTCAATACCAATGGTAAAAAGCAGCATGACCACGCCAATTTCCGCCATCAGTTCAATTTCATGGGGAGAGCTGATTATGCCCAGCATGGAGGGACCAACAATAATACCGGTTAACAGGTATCCCACTATTGTCGGGATCTTTATTTTGTTAAACAAAAAGTTTACAAAAGTGGACAGGGCAAAAATGATGACAATATTTTTCAGTACCTCTAAAGCCATGTATAACCAATTATCAATGGTTTAAAGATAAGAAGCCTTGAACTGTTATACAATGGTTTGGGTAAAAAACATCACCCACCCCGACGGGGTACCCCGTCGGGGTTGAGAAGCCTGAAATCCTCGATGGTATTAACATTCAGAAACATGTTGGGCCTGTAGAAAGCTAGTTCTGTGCCTATTACAATCAGGCGCGATCTGGCCTCCCGTATAAGATGCATCAGACTGTAATCCTGCACATGAATAAGCTTTTCCAGCAAGGGAATCAACCTTTTGTTGTAAACACCGCACAGGGGTTCAACGCAATTGCCATCATGGTCCGGAACTACCAGATCGGTATCGATGCAACCGGTGAGTAAGAATTCCAATAAGCGGGTATCCACCAGCGGCATGTCACAGGAAAGAACCAGGTTCCATTCGCTTTCCGATCGCCTCAGGCAGGTATAGATTCCGATCATCGGGGCATTCACGGACATCTCATCAGGCCATACCTCACACCCTGTAAAATCATATACTGCTTTGTTTGAACTGATAACAACCTTGCGGCAAACCGGCTGGAGTGAATCAATGGCATAACATATCAGGGGTTGATCCCTGAATAGCATGAGCGACTTGTCCTGTCCCATGCGGCTGCTTTCCCCGCCGGCCAGCACAATACCGGTAACATCAGGGCCAGTCATCAGTGGGTATCGATTTCGTGAAGCATGCGCAGGGAATGTTCAATGGTTGCAAATATCTCACCGGCATATTCCGAAGCAGCCTTCGGGCTTCCCGGCAAGGCATATACAAGGGTTTTGGAGATAACGCCGGCTATGCTCCGGCTGACCAGCGCATTGGGAAATTGTGTACCGTACTTCACCCGTATCATTTCCATGATACCCGGTATCTCCTTATCAAGCAACGGTTTAATTACCTCCGGGGTTATATCCCGTGGCCCGATCCCGGTGCCGCCCGTGGTGAAAATAATATCCGCCCCCGCCCCGGAGAATTCCAGGATCAGGTTTCTCAGCTGATCCGGCTCATCAGGAATGATAACCTGTCCAACCTCGGCAAGCCGGCCTGTCCCGGTAAAAAAATCCACGGCCAGTTTCGCAAGCAGCGGGCCGCTCCGGTCGGTATATTCACCCTTGCTGGCGCGGTCGCTGAGCGTTATTACCTTCACCTGCATTACCCTGGGCAGGTATTCAAGATGGTCGCCGGCACGAAGCATGCCTCCCTCCAGCACCCTGCAAAATATTCCTTCCCTGGGCATTACGCAATCCCCGGTTTCTCTGAAAATGGCACACTTCTCGCCGTGGCACTTTTTACCGATCTGGGTGACCTCCAGAACAAGATTGCCTGAGACCAGCCTGTCGAGCGGACGCATATTGAATACGGGAAACCCTTGTGTGGTAATATTTTCAGCAAATTCTCCGGCTATTAATTTCCTGCCGGCAGCAGGCTCCATTTTTTCAATGCTTTCAATTCCCAGCAAGCTTACCTGCCGGTGCCACTTCCCTGCATGTGCATCTCCCCGAATTCCCAGATCTGTGAGCAGGATAACATCAACAGGTTCCTTTACAGTACCCTTTTTCTCAGAAATGTTTACGGATAATATCTTGATCTTCTCCATATCAGTAATGTAAATCAGTTTTGGTTTTTTCAATCTGCTTTACCTGTCCTATTTCCATACTTTTATCCACGGCTTTGCACATGTCGTACACGGTAAGAAGTCCGACACTCACGGCGGTCAATGCTTCCATTTCCACGCCTGTTTTACCGGTGCAATGCACTTCGCTGGTAATGGTTATTCCATAGTCCCCGGCAACAGCGGTTACCAGTATCTTGTCCAACGCCAGATTATGGCAAAGCGGTATCAATTCTGCGGTCTTTTTGGCCGCTACCACGCCTGCAATTTCAGCAACCGTAAGCACATCTCCTTTTTTCATGGCATTTTCCCTGATGAGTACAAGCGTTTCACCGGAAAGGCTTATAAACCCGGAGGCCTTTGCAACCCGTTGCTGAACATCTTTTTCTCCGACATCCACCATGCGGGCACGGCCTTGTGGATCGGTGTGTGATAGTTTTTTCATAGTTATCCGCCTATATTATAAAATTTCCCGGTTTTGTTATTACACCCTTTTTGCGGTTTGGCATTCAAGGCATTGATCAATGCCTGTTGTGCACCCAAAATGCGCACCGGAAATTCCTGGTCATTGAAAAGGCAGGGTTTTACCATGCCATTGGCTGTTACCCTTAACCTGTTACAAATTTCGCAGTTACCTCCGTCCCCGCCTTCCACCAGTGAAAACTCACCTGTTTCCAGGTCCATTTGCCGGATAAACCGTACCTGAAGACCCTCCCTGCTGGCATAATCCCTGACCAGCAGGGCATCTTCCTCATTCGACGATTTAAATACAACACAGTTGATCTTTACAGGATGAAGCCCTGCATCACAGGCAGCCCGGATACCTTCCAGCACCTGCCTGACATCGCCACCCCGGGTGATCCGTTTAAATTTTTCCGGATCAAGGGTGTCCAGACTTACATTCACCCGGTGTAATCCTGCCTTTTTAAGAGATCCCGCGTACTCCTTCAGAAAAAATCCGTTTGTTGTGAGGGCAAGGTCCCGAACCCCCGGCACGGACGCAATCATAGCCACAAGATCGGCTATTCCTTTTCTTATCAGTGGCTCTCCGCCGGTTAGCCTGATCTTATCAATACCCATGCTGACAGCTGCTCTGACCAGGGATGTGATCTCTTCAAAGGTGAGAATATCGTCGTGCCTGAGGTGTTGTACGCCTTCCTCGGGCATGCAATACCGGCATCGCAGGTTACACCGGTCTGTCACCGATATCCTCAGGTAATTGATATGTCTGTTAAAGCGGTCGAACATCCACCAGGTCTCCTTTATTAATTTCACTCACGCCCACCGGAACTTCCATGATCCCCCCGGCCCTTGTATAGGCATGTATATGAGCTGATCCGTGATATTCCAGCGGTAGGGCAGTGCCGTTTTCAGTGATATCAACCGGAATAAAAAACAGGGTATCCGGTTTTTTACGAACATACGCCTGTTCTAATGGCAACCTCAGTTTTACAGGTTTGGCAACACACCCCATGAGCAGGTTCAGCAAAGGTTTTACCAACACCTCGAACTGTACAAAAGATGAAACCGGATTCCCGGGCATACCCACCACGGTACAACTGCCCCGTTTGCCAAAAAGCAGGTGTCTGCCGGGCTTAACATTAATCCCATGGAACAGCGGTTCTACTTCAAGCTTCCTGAGCACTTCCGGAACATAATCATAATCTCCAACCGATACACCACCCGAAATCAGCACCACATCGAATTTCTCAAGCGCATCCGACAGTATTCCCTCCAGGGTTGATGCCTCATCCGGGGCAATGCCCAGGTAGGCGGATGAGAGTCCCATGTGTGATACCTGAGCAACCAGCTGGTATCCGTTGCTGTTCCGGATTTTACCGGCCCCGGGTATTTGTGCGGGCTCTACAAGCTCGTTGCCGGTGGATAGCACGGCAACCCGGGGTGTTTTATGTACCCGGGGGTGTGTACATCCAACTGCAGCCAGCATGGCCAGATGGGCCGGCAATAATCTGGTCCCCGGGATCAGTATGGTATCACCGGCTTTTAAGTCTTCTCCACGGTAACAAATATTCTCATTTTCACTTTCTTTTAAGCGGTAAACCTTGCCGGATGCATTAATTCCCACGTGTTCTTTCATCAGGACAAAATCGGCCCCTGGCGGCACCATTGCTCCTGTCATTATTCTTGCACACTGGTCAGGTCCGATTGTCCTTGACGGCAGTTTTCCCGCCGGAATCAAATCGATTATTTCGAGGGCATTTCCAAGATCGGTTTTTCGACAGGCATATCCGTCCATAGCCGACTTGTTGAAGGGAGGCATATCCGCATCTGAGACAACCTCCTGTGCAAGAACACGGTTCAGGACCTGCGTGAAAGGCATGCTTTCTGCCGGAAGCGGGCTTACCGAGGATTCAATGATCTTAAGGGCTTGTTCAAAGGGTATCATGATCTTGTCTTATTTTCCATCTGTTATCAGCAATAATGATCCTGTCCAGGTCGAAATCAATTTTTTTTTCGCTGCATGTAATATAAACATCCGCGAGGGCTTTCAGGTTGAACGGGTCTGTTTTCCTTTCGTTTTCCCCATGGCAGCTTATCATCATAAACAGTCCGGGATTTACATACCGCCTTAGCCCGCCTGATTCGCAAATATAATAAGTCCCGGCACCTGCCATGCTTTGTATCTTTTCTATTGCCCCTGCAAGTTCTTCATCGGCCGCTATGATAAGAAACGACCGGTCGGCTCCGGCCGCCAGCATCCGTGAACTGTCCTTACCGGTCTGTGGATCGGTTTCTTCGGAAATATACAGAAAATCCTTATCCACAATTATCCTCCCTCCCAGTGCCAGCCGGTGACGGTGCGGACTTATCTTCAGGGCAACCAGCGGCACTTTTCCCTTAAACTGGTTGATTAAACTGCATGCAAACGATGTCTTGCCTGAGTCCCTTCCGGTACCAGCAATTATTAACCAATGTGGCAGCTCAGGTACTGTCATTTCAGAATATAAAAAGTTTTATGCTGGCCATCAGCAATATAACCGATAATGCATATTTAAGTTTTGCGGGTGTTACCCTGTAACTGCCGCTATAGGATCCCGCAATGCCTCCCAGAACTCCTGCTGCAATCCACAGCATCAGATGGGATTCAAAAGTTATTCCGCCATGAACAAGACCGGATAAACCCGATAAAGAGTTGAGAAAAATGAAAAGTGCCGAAGCAGCCGCTGATTCCTTTACGGTTGACCAGTGAAACAGAACCAGGATAGGACTGAGAATTATGCCGCCGCCAATGCCGATCATGCCGGAAAAGAATCCCAGTATGGCACCAATAATCAAGGCCAGCCATACCGGTGGTTTTGACGGGTGTTCTGAGATGGCACCCGGTATAAAAAGCATGCGGACTACAGCGAAAAGCAGGAAAATTCCAAGAATGATCTCATATACACCAGGTTTTACTTTCATCAGGGCACCTAAAAATGCCAGGGGAATGGAGGTGATCAGAAAGGGGAAAATAAGCCTGAACCTGAAGTATCCGGCACGGGCATATGTCAGGAAGGCAATGGCGGTCACAAAAACATTAAGTGAAAGTGCGGTGGATTTCATGTAAACCGGTGCTATGCCAAACAGCGCCATCAGGGCCAGGTAACCACTGGCACCGCCATGACCCACCGATGAGTATAGGAAGGCAATAACAAATAGTGAAGCCAGGAAAATATACTCCATTCAGTCTCCTTTCCAAATTCAGGATTTACTCCATCGGGAGGCACAGGCATTTCCACCTGTACCCGTCGGTTTACATTTCATGGGCGGAACCCTTTAGAAATGAAAACTCGGAGAAAACACGTCAAAAATAGAAATTAATTTGGAATAGTAAACCGTGAGATTCCGGACATTTAATTCCTGATCATGTAATACACATCAGCTTAATTCAGGCAATCGTTTTTCCAAATCCAGCAACTGGTCGATATTTTCTATCCCGATGGTGAAACAATCAAGGTATTCCTGAGCCAGGGCAAACCTGAGGCATTCATCCTTACGGTTCGAAAGCTTGCCCGCACCGAATATCTTCATACCCATGACCGCCTTCCCCGATTGCTTCATTTGCCTGAGTATGGCCGTAACAGTAGGTACTCCTGCATCCATTTCGGCACCTGCCGGATTGATCCGTGCCAGGTCAACCTGCACCCAGGGTGAAGCAGCGGCTGATTGCAAGGCCTCCAGGGTGTGACAGGACACCCCGTGTGCCCGGATCAATTTACTCTCCCTGGCCTTTGAAAGGTAATTCATGGCTCCCCGCTTTTCAACAGGCCAGTTTTTGCTTGTCATACAATGCAGCAATACGATATCGATATAATCAGTGCCCAGCTCCTTTCTGAAACGGTCGAGATCTGCTTTCATTTCATCCTCGGTGGAGGCATGGGTCTTGGATAAAATCACCACTTTCTCGCGGGGAACAACCTTCAGGGCTTCTTTCAGATGCGGATGAGTACCGTATTGGTCAGCAGAATCCCAGAAAAAAACTCCCCGGTCAAATCCAGCCTGGAGCAGATCAGCCAGTCCCTTAATACCGAGTTGCCTGGTCTGGTTTGAATTCTTACCCCACCCGTTGGTACCTGTACCTATGGCCATCCTGGATACTTCAATTCCGGTTTTACCGAGCATGACCCTGTCAAAAATATGCTTTTTGACTTTCGCTGCCTCCAGCCTGAATCCGAATGGATTGATCGCCAGTATTCCGGCAGCGGCAGAGGCGCGTTTAACAAAATTCCGTCGGTCCATAATTGTATGCGTTAATAGTGGATTTGAAATCTAACATAAAGATAACAATCCTGGTGTAATAATGTTCCCTAGGCTGGTGCTTTGAGAAAGCACAAAAACAGTAACCTTCGGAAGGACACCCTAACTGAATATCCTAACCATAAGAGGTGCAGTAATGGTAATTACGGCAAGGATGATGATCACCGTGAGAAAAAACTTGTAACGCATGCTGTAGGCACTTAACAAGCTTGGTTCATAATACTTGTCCACGCCATTGTCCTTGTACATCCGGATCAATCCTGTTAACAGTTTGAGCCTCATGTCACGTCCGGCCAGCAAGGCCTTTGCAATCAGGAAGTTAATAATCAGCACGGCTGCAGTCAGTAAACTTAATATGATATCCTGATAAGGAGCATATCCCTCCGGGCCTGGTGATGCCACCCCCCAGTTAATGGCCAGTATTACAAGATTAAGCACAACAGCCGATAAAACAAAAACGGTGTCTGTTCTTGCATTTTGTTGAAGCTCCTGGGTCATGTGATCGTGGATTTCTTTGATCATGGTTAAGGGTTTTGGTTCTTATTTTAAATGTACGATATTTATTCGTGAAAACCCACAAAGTCAATCTATTAATCCCATATTTCTGATACTGGAATTTTTTAAAAGGGCATAAAGAATGAACTGTATTGAATCTTCACCTCATCAGGCGGGCAATACAGCATTGACGACGGCATACCCATTGCCTTAGAATAGTATGGGTCCAATGCAGTTGCCATCTCCCGGTATTCATTACTGCTGCTTTCTTCTCCGCCGATCATTTTGATCAATGACAATATACCGTATGCATAAGCTTTCAAGGGCGCAAGAATTTCGGGAGTTGATTGCATGTAGCTGTTTGTCAGTTCTATGGCCTTTCCCAGATGGGCAGCTTTTGCATCAGGGTCCTGCTGGATCGACAGTATATGATATCGCACCAGGTGCATATACAGGTATCTCCGGGTAATATCCGCACGGATGGCATCCTGAAAGTATTTTGTGCCATTTTCCGTGTCGGATTTCAACAAATAAGCCCTTCCCAACTCTTCCATCAGCTGGGCATTATGGCCTGCCTCTTTCTCGATATTTTGCCAGTACATAACAAAATCTGAATTTTCCGGTAAAAGCCTGGCATCGGCCATAGCACCATATAGTTCGTCTCTCGTATTTAATTCTGCAGCGATGATCCCGGCTTTCTCCTTATCTCCTCCCATTTCTGCAGGCAGGTAATTGAAAATATCAATCATATAAAGTTGTGCTTCATGGCAATCCGGATTAAGCTTTAGGACATTTTTAAATGCGTCACAGGTTAGGGTGACTTTTTCACCCACATCCGGTTGTTGCCGCATCATGCTGATAAATGCGTTAAAGAAGCAGGAATAGGCATAATAAAATGCGAAAATCTCATTGTCCGGAGCGTACCGGACTGCCTTCTGCAATGCATGCATGACTTCCTTCCATTCTTCCGCAGAAAATTGTGTCCCTCCCAAAAACTCATGGTGCTTGGTCCTGGCCAGTTCAAAATAAGCAAGGGCATCGGTGCTGTCCTCCTTCAATATTTCATCAAGTAATGCTTCAGCCTTTTCAGTCTCACCGTTGATCCTTAATTCATAGGCCTCAAAAACCCCGCGCTCGCTGCCCTTCGCGACATCAATACCGTACATCCTGGGGGGGAATAAAACAATAATCAGCAGGCAACTTAACAATAAGTTCACCTTACTGCAACATATCCATTCGCAACTGTTCAACTGGATGTTGTTGATGGTTTCAATCCGTTTGGGCAATCCGATCCTGCTTTTCATGGGTACTGGTTTTATAGGTTTTGGTAATCGTGAATTTTTTATATAAATTTGACAGTAAGGATTTTCGGTTTAAAAATATTGATAAATCCAGTGCGACTTTTGAATATCTCCTGCATTTAAGTTGTAAATTGTTTTACAAGTGTTTTCTAAGGATTGATCATTACCAGCATCTAACTTTGTGGACACATTAGAAAGACAATATTTTGAATTGATGAAGACAAAGATTGTCGAGGTCATGCAACATACCAATGCTGGCATTGGCAGAATTATTGAGGACTGGAAAGGTCAGGAGATTATTGATTTTCAGGATGACTTGCAGCGAAAAGTAAATGCCTACTTCAGTGAAAAGTGGTTTTACAATCATTTCAAAACGAACAGCGAGAGACTTCCAAGAATTGACCTGCTGAATATTCTCAGTCGGTATACCGGCTATATCGACTGGTCAGAATTCAAATACAAAAACAGGGATAAAATTATCCTGATCGCTGAGCATAAAGGATCAAACAGCATATTCTACCTGTTGCCGGTCATTGCCCTGATTTTTTTCATATTAGCCTGGTTATTAATTAAAACAGGCAGTTTAGCCACCTATGAATTCTGCTTTGTCGATAAAGACACGAAAGAACCGATAAAAAACACAACCATTGAGGTGTTAGTAATATTTGACAATGAATCACCGATAAAACAGGTATGTAACACAGTGGGATGTTTTACTTATAAAACCGGTGAACAAAAAATAAAGTTCCTGGTGAAAGCCCCCTACTATTTTACAGATACCATTACACGTATCCTGAATAAGGCAAAAAGAAACGAAGAGATACAGCTGAAGATTAATGACTATGCCCTGATGATCTATTATTTTTCAAGCTCAAAAGTTAAAGATTGGGAAAAAAGAAGAGCACAGCTGGAAAATATAATCTCGGACAGTGCTTATATATGCCAGGTTTTCAATAAGGGAATGATGGGGATGGAGTTATTCAACAAAATGGAGTTTATTGACATGCTTACTATGCCCACCAGTAGTCTAAAGAATATTGAGATAATTGAGGTCCTTTATGCACATGAGAAAATTACCACCATCCGGTTTATGCAAGATTATGTTAACGAATGAACAGAAAGATATACCATATTATTTTTTTGTTAACCGGATTTGTTATCCTGTCTTCAAAATCCTGTGAGCCCGATGTTGATTTTGATAAGGAAGCATGGCTAATAGCTGAGCAGGATACAATCCGGAGCGAGATTAAAGAGGATTTTAAATCAGAATATCTTTGGGGGGACAGGCTCATGGTATATGGGGAAAAAGCCAAACAGAAATTGCTTGATTTTGCAGATTATTTGAGTTTGTATTCCGGTAAAAATATAGATACTTTGTTTAAACAGCAGGTCAGGGACATGCTTTACCGACTTTTTTATGAAAAAGATGCCCTGGTAGAACTATCTGTTGCCCCCACAAACATAACCGGGAAAAAGCCAGCGAATCTCAACGATCTGCTTGGCCGTATCGATGCATCCAATTATCAATCCGTTGTTTTTGCGGTATCTGACCTGAAAACCCTGGAACTATTGCATATGGAAAGTCCCGAGCGATATACCGGCATGTTGGGATGTACCATAACGATCTTTGGTATTACTGCCAGCGATACAATTCTGCTCAATGAAACCTTAAACACGGTAAAAATTTTAACAACCCGGACAAAAAAGCAATTCGGTACCGGGGCATCCATTCAGATATGGCAGGTTTTTCTTCATGAAGTTGATGCTACTGAATAATAATCATGCTCCCCGGGGTATACAAGTAAAAAACCTGGCAGTAAACCAGGAAGCTAATTCAGAACCCGATACAGGATTTGTAGATATAGAATACATTGCTGATGTAAAGAAAGGTATGCGTGAGGTTAAAATATATAATTATGAGAATTGTAGTTAAACGACATTCTTAGTGTGAACCAAATATTTTGATTATTGTTTTTTTTATATTAGCAGGAAATTTAATTGGCTATGAAAATAAGTTCCAGTGCAAAGAATTTGAGATCGATGATTGAAAAGGCGATAGAAGATCATAAAATCACGAAAAGTGAATACGATATGATCATCTATCAGGCTACCGCTGATGGTCACATCGACAAACAGGAACAGGTACTGTTAAGTCAGTTGCAGGATATGATTTCCGATAAATCGGTAAAACTGGTACCGTAACCCATATCGGATATAGGATCCCCGGTTTTTCTTTTTTTCAATGAATTTCTGATCAACCATCTGCCCGGGAAGAAAGCGGGGTTTATTAAATTCTCAAACCTTTAACATCAATCGCTTAACTCCATAGTAAACAACCAGTCCCAGCAGAGCGCCCAGAACCGCACCACCCAACACATCTCCCGGATAATGCACACCGAGGTAAATACGGCTGTAAGATACAATTGCAGCCCACACCAACATACCGCTTGTTACCCAGCACCTCCGGAACAGGAGTGAAACCAGGGTGGCGAGGGCAAATGAATTGGCAGCGTGACCCGAAACAAATCCAAATGCCCCTCCGCAATAGTTGTTGACCAGGTGCACCAGGTGTCTTATCTCAGGATCCTTGCAAGGCCGCGGGCGTTGAACTCCCGATTTCAGCAGGTTAGCAAACTGGTCGCTAAGCGTTATCAGGATAATCACGGCAAGTAAGATCCAAAGTGTTTTCCATCTGTATTTCCAGGTCAAAAATCCCAAAATCACGGCATAGAAAGGTATCCATTCTGGTCTTCCGGAAATATGAAACATGATAGAATCCCAGACGGGCGAGTGATGCGAGTTCAGCCACAACAGTGCCTGCTGATCAGTTTGCATGAGTTTTTCCAGCATGGCTCAGAAATTTAATTCTTTCCAGAGGATATCCTTAAGCTTGTGCAAATTATGCCTGGCCCGGGAAGAAATGAAAACCCAGGGCAAATCGGGCAGGTCGGCCTCCATTTCCTGCATCAGTTCCCTGTCGGCCAGGTCACTCTTTGTGATTGCGAGCACCCGTTTTTTGTCGAGCAGCTCGGGATTGTATTCCCGCAACTCGTTCAGTAAAATGTTGTATTCATTCCGGATACTCTTGCTATCCGCAGGGACCATGAACAGTAAGATCGAATTGCGTTCAATGTGTCTTAAAAATCGTAATCCGAGTCCTTTCCCTTCATGCGCGCCCTCAATGATGCCGGGTATATCGGCCATAACAAAGGACAGCGAGTCACGGTAAGCTACGATACCCAGGTTGGGTGCCAGGGTGGTAAAGGGATAATCTGCAATTTTTGGTTTGGCTGCAGAAATAACTGATAACAGCGTAGATTTCCCGGCATTGGGAAATCCAACCAGGCCCACATCTGCCAGGATCTTCAGCTCCAGGCTGTACCAGTCTTCGATGGCAGGTTCACCCGGCTGTGCATAGCGCGGTGTTTGGTTCGTGGCCGATTTGAAATGCGTATTTCCGAGTCCTCCCCTGCCGCCTTTCACCAGGATATGTTCCTCCCCATCCCGGGTTATTTCAAACAGCATCTCTCCGGTTTCAGCTACCCGGGCTACCGTTCCCAACGGAACCTCCACCACCACATCCTCACCGTCGGAACCGGTTTTATTGGCTTTCATGCCATCATCGGCATGACCGGCAAATATGTGTTTCTTATAGCGCAAATGCAGCAAAGTCCACATCTGGGTGTCCCCACGCAGGATAATATGTCCCCCGCGCCCTCCGTCACCGCCATCGGGACCTCCCTTTGGAATAAACTTCTCGCGGCGCAAATGGGCTGAACCCTTGCCTCCCCTGCCTGACCGGCAGAAAATTTTAATATAGTCTACGAAGTTAGATTCCATAAAGATGTGACTGGTGACTGGTGATTGGTGACTGGAAAAACAATCACAACAATCACAACCGCAACATACAACTTACTACTTGCAACCCTAATTAATTTCATCGATTGCCCCGCACAATCTGCCAAAAATATCTTCAATACTTCCCATTCCGTTGACCGACCTGAATTTTCCCAATGCACTGTAATAGTCAATTACAGGTGCTGTTTCACGGTTGTAAACGGAAATCCTGTTTTCAATTACCTGCATATCCTGGTCATCGGCACGTCCCGAAGCCTTGCCTCTGCCCATCAGCCGGCTGATCAGCTCCTGTTTCTCCACTTCCAGGGCAACCATAATGCTGATTGCCGTATTTTTCTTTTCCAGCAGTTTGTCCAACACGCCTGCCTGGGCACTGGTACGGGGAAAACCATCAAATATGAATCCCCCGGCTCCGGCATGCTGATCAAGTTTTACTTCGATCATCCCGATTACCACTTCATCGGGAACCAGCTCACCCTTGTCCATAAACTTCCTGGCTTCCAAACCCAGGGGTGATTTTGCGGCCAGTTCTCCCCGAAGGATATCACCTGTTGACAGGTGCACCAATTTATACTTCCCGATCAGATTCACGGCTTGTGTTCCTTTGCCGGCGCCCGGAGGGCCAAACAAAACAATATTCAACATACAATGGCTATTAAATTAAACAATTATCTTCCTGGCATTATTCGCTGAGTGTATAGATATTCCGGAGATTCCTGCCGAAACCCTGGTAGTCGAGTCCGTAACCCACCACAAAATCCGGCGGAATACGAAATCCCACGTAGTTGAGCTTTAAATCCCGGGTGTACACGTCGGCTTTAAGCAGCAGCGCAGCAACAAAAATCTGCCTGGGCCTGAACCCTTTTAGCTGGCTGATGATACTCTCGAGGCTATTTCCTGTATCAATAATATCTTCAATGATAACCACAGTTTTGTCTTTCAGCGACTCATTGATCCCGATGAGCCTTTTTACCTTTCCGTTGCTTGAGGTTCCCAGGTAGGAGGCAAGTTTCACAAATGACACCTGAACATTGAAATTGATCTTTCTCAACAGGTCAGAGGCAAACATAAAAGCTCCGTTCAGTACCCCGATAAATATCACGTCCTCATCTTTCAGATCAATATTTATACGGTCCGCAATTGCCTGCACCTCAGCCTGAATTTTATCAGCCGTGATAAATAGTGAAAACTCCTTGTCAAGCAGGGTAATCTTGCTCATGCACAATATGCTTCAATAACCCTCGCAAGATACGAATATTTGCCTTATATTAGTCGGTGTAAACTATTTTTACGGGTATGGAACCGCTGGTAAGTATTATTATGGGTAGCACATCGGACTTTCCGGTGATGGAAGCTGCCGCTAAAATTCTGGATGAATTTGAGATCCCATTTGAAATAAATGCATTATCCGCACACCGGACCCCGGAAGCTGTGGAGGAATTTGCCAAAAATGCAGGATCACGCGGCATTAAAGTCATTATTGCAGCTGCCGGCATGGCCGCACATCTGCCGGGGGTGATCGCTTCGATGACCACCCTTCCGGTAATTGGCGTTCCCGTTAAGGCCTCGCTCGAAGGCCTGGATGCACTGCTGGCCATCGTTCAGATGCCCCCCGGGATACCCGTGGCCACAGTCGGGATAAACGCGGCGCAAAATGCAGGGATCCTGGCAGCACAGATGATTGCCCTGTATGATGAAAAAACAGCTGCAATCCTGAAAAAACATAAGACAGATCTTAAAAAGAAAATTGAACAAGCCAATGAAGAACTCTCAAAAATAAAATTCACCCATAAGGTAGGATAAGCGCAGCGGTAAGTTATACTACAGTTTTTGGTGAAATTGCGGGAGTTAGCGGTTATTAAATTCATTCTCATTGAAGATCAGGTTTTTGGCAATGCTGTTATTGGCATTCGGTTCAGGGACTTACAGTAAAGCAACCCATGATTTGTTCCCTGCAGGCGCCCGCTCCCTTGGAATGGGCAGTACAAGTGTTATGCTGGCTGATGAATGGTCGGGCCTGCAAAACCAGGCCGGGCTTGCTGCAATAAACAGATTTACACTTAGCCTGAACTGTGAAAACCATTTCCTGATGCCCGAAACAGGTGCAGGTTCCTTTTCCATGTGCATACCGGTTCAAACAGGTACCCTGGGTGTGAACTACAGTTGCTCGGGTTATTCATTTTATCAGGAAAGCCAGCTCTGCCTGGCCTATGGAAAATCTTTCGGAAATAAATTCAGGGCCGGGATAGGACTGCATTATTTGAAAATAAACCAGGCCGCCGGCTATGGCAACCTGTTCACCCTGGTTCCCGCAGCCGGTATACAGTTTCTTCCGGTAAAAGGATTGATAGTCGGATTTCATGCTTACAATCCTGCAGAACAACAATATCATCCTTACGGGCGGATGAGGATTCCTGCAGTATTTACCATTGGTGCAGGCTATTCCCTGGGAGATGAACTGATGATTTGTATTGAGACCGAGAAAGAGTCGCATTGTAAACCCATTATCCGCGGAGGTCTTGAATATTTTTTCCGGGATTCACTGCATGCCAGGTTCGGTATCTCTGCCGGAGAATTTCCCGTGTATTGCTTTGGCATAGGATTTCTGGCCAGGAAATTGAAAACGGATATTGCTGTGAGCCGTCATTCCGTATTGGGATTCAGTCCGGCTGTTACTTTCAGCTATACCTTCCCGTGACCCTGAATTATTGGACATAATTACATCACTTCTGATAAATATGTTATTTTTGCCATTCACAAAAAAATCAACTACCTGTAATGGTCGATAAGCGAAAAGTCGCGATCCTGGGAAGCGGAAGCTGGGCCACTGCTCTGGCAAAACTGCTGTTGAACAACGTGAATCAGATCAACTGGTTCGTGCGTTCGGAAGAAACAATAGCATATTTCCGCAAATACAAGCACAATCCGAATTACATCAGCGATATTCAATTTGATGTTGACCGGATCAATTTTTTCAGTTCCATTACGGAAGCTATAGAATCTGCCGACATCCTTATTTTTGCCATCCCGGCCCCGTTCCTGAAAGATTCACTGGCCGCTTTTCATGGTGATTTTGGCGAACGGATGGTTATTTCCGCGATCAAAGGAATTGTTCCCTCCGAGAACCTGACCGTGGCTGAATATTTCAACAAGATGTACAGCGTGCCGTTCAGGAACATAAGCATCATCAGCGGACCCTGTCATGCCGAAGAAATTGCCCTTGAACGGTTGTCATACCTCACCATTGCCTCCTCCACCAAGATAAAATCGGAAATACTTGCTCCCCTTCTCCGGTGTCATTATGTGAAAGTGAAAAGTTCACGTGATATTTACGGGACCGAATACGCCGCTGTGCTCAAAAACATTTTTGCCATTGCGGCAGGAATATGCCATGGATTGGGATATGGTGATAATTTCCAGGCGGTGCTTATTTCAAATGCCATGCTGGAGATCAAGCGATTTCTGGATAAAACTTACAAAAGCAAGCGTAAACTGCTGAGCTCGCCTTATCTTGGTGATGTTATGGTCACGGCATACTCCCAGTTCAGTCGCAACCGCACCTTTGGCATGATGATCGGGAAGGGGTATTCCGTTAAAACAGCCCAGCTTGAGATGAACATGATTGCAGAGGGCTATTATGCGGTGGCATGCATCCGGGAACTTAACAAGGTACACAAGGTGAATATGCCAATTGCCGATGCGGTATTCCATATCCTTTACGATAAGGTATCGCCTGCACTGGAGATAAAACTGCTTACCGAAAACTTAAAATAAATCATACCATCCATGGAAACATTGAAAGTTGACATCAGCAAAGTATTTGGGTTTGTACCCAAAGAGGACATCTACCATTTGTCGGCAAAAGTATCTGATAGCGCCAAAGCGCTGGAAAACAAAACCGGAAAGGGGAATGATTTCCTGGGTTGGGTGAACCTCCCCTCCTCCGTTTCCGACGCAGAATTAAAAGATATTGAAGACACTGCGGCAAGGATCAGAAAACAGGTCGATGCGGTGGTGGTTATCGGTATCGGTGGTTCTTACCTTGGAACCCGGGCTGTAGCCGAAGCACTTTCGCATTCGTTTCTCCACCTGAAAAAAGAGAGAAAAAACCCTGTTATCCTGTATGCAGGTCAGAATATCGGCGAAGATTACCTGAATGAACTTATTGAAGTACTCGATACACTCCGGTATGCCATTGTAGTTATCTCCAAATCAGGAACCACAACCGAACCGGCCATTGCCTTCAGGATACTGAAAAACCACCTGGAACAGAAAGCAGGAAAAGCTGCTGCCAGGGATCTGATCGTGGCAATAACCGATGCCGAAAAGGGAGCCCTTCGGATTGCCGCCACCCGTGAGGGATTTAAAACATATGTCATTTCAGATGAAATTGGAGGCCGCTATTCTGTACTTACCCCGGTGGGATTGGTCCCGCTGGCCATTGGGGGATTTGATATCCGCTCCCTTATCAGGGGAGGGGCCGATATGGAAAAGATGTGTTCTTCCTCCGTTGCTTTCGGGGAGAATCCTGCTGCCCTTTATGCAGCAGCACGATACATGCTTTACCGTTCCGGGAAAAAAATTGAGATCCTTGCCAATTTTGAAAACAAGCTGCATTACCTCGCAGAATGGTGGAAACAATTGTATGGCGAAAGCGAAGGAAAGGAAGGCAAAGGCATCTACCCTGCCAGTGTTGATTTTACGGCTGACCTGCATTCAATGGGACAATATATCCAGGAAGGAGAACGCACCCTGATGGAAACCGTGATCTCGCTGAACGAAACT
>DATEVU010000022.1:0-7327 GCA_035258345.1 Bacteroidales bacterium | reverse complement strand
CAGTTTTGCAGTATTCTTGTTGTTCCGGTGGATGTAAAGCATGTGCAGAGGATTGTTCCGGTCTGAAAATCCGGCACCTACCGGTCCTGACCACTCCCCGTCCTCGGTATATACCGGCAGGATAGGCTGCATTCCTCTTGACAGGTATTCCATATCGGCACCACCAAGATCGCTAGGCTGGGGCACTTCCCAGGTACTTGCAACATTCAGGTTCTGACCGATCTTTAACTTATCTCCCAGCATTTTGTGTGAAGTATTGACGCGGAAAGTCGTCTTCTGAAAATCCTGATATTCCATAACCCCTTTATTTTTCAGGTGACCAATGCCCAAAAGAGCTGTAGAATTTTCCGTTCCACCCGAAATCGTCAGGCTATTATTATATATCCAACCGGTGCGAAAAACCGCATCCTGCCAATCGGTACCGGGAATCTGCGCCCTAAGCCCATATGAAGGATCTCCTCCTACCCACTCAACCGGAATTACACGGTTGAGGACAGCATCGGCTCCGGTTCCAGTATAGTCATAACTGTATAGCGCTGAATGTGCAGCCGGATCCCTGCCATCGTTGATGGATGCCTGCCACAAGGCTTGTCCTCGTTCCAAAGTGTTTAAAACCTCAACTTCCCTTATCCGTTTTTGCCAGGTTGTTGCGGAATTAAACTCTATTTTGATTTTGCCTTTTCCGGCTTTTGTTGTTACAATGATGACACCATTAGAAGCACGGGCACCATAAATGGATGATGCGGAAGCATCTTTCAATACCTGGATGGACTCAATGGAGTTTGGGTCCAGATCCGCAAATGCGACAGAACTCTTGGTAGGTACTCCATCAATTACATAAAGCGGATCGTTGTTTCCCAGTGTTTTCAAACCCCGGATCAGAACCTGATTTGTCTGCCCACTAGGTCTTCCTGTCATTTCAATAAATAATCCGGGAACACGTCCCTGCAAGGTTGCCATAGGATTGGCCTTAGGAATATCATTCACCTTACCCACATCAACGACAGCAACGGCACCCGTCAGGTCAACTTTTCTCTCCGTTGAATATCCGGTTACCACAACTTCTTCCAATGCTGTTGCTTCTTCCTCCATGGTAACATTAATAACAGTGCTGGATCCCACAACAACTTCCTGGGTTTTCATCCCGATAAAAGAAAAAATCAGTGTTGAACCCTGTGGCACTGTGAGCGAAAAAGCTCCGTCAACACCAGTGCTGGTGCCATTGACCGTTCCTTGCTGAAGTACATTCACACCAGGCAATGTCTCACCTGTAGAAGAATTGGTTACAACTCCCCTGACCGTTACATTCTGCGCCTGTACTACTACTGACAGCAGCAATATAAAGGCCGTGAGGAGTATCAACCTCATTACCAATAGATTCAAGAAGTAGCTTTTTTTCATAATTTTAGGTTTTAATAGTTAATTGTCTGAATATCCATAAAAAAACTTAAGTCGCCGTTTTTTACCATATTGCATTCAATGTTTGAATTTCAAGGTCTATCACGTTGAGCCTGGAATTGCCTGTAAATACAAGTCCTTCAGTATTCAAAGCCGGTTCTCTTTCCATGCTGTATGAATACCTGCCACCATCGATGTAAACCTCCACAGAAGTTTTATCGAGCAACAATTCCATAGAAAGTTCCATGCTTCCAGGAATGTCAGTGAAATAGGGAATGTCGTTTACCAGGTTAAAATTTGCATCATATTTCAGGATAGAGTTGCCACCAAGAGTTAGCCCTGTAAGCGAAAAATCATCCAGAGCAATTTTTGCTTTCACTCTCAATAATTCGCCTGGCCCGTACTGTTTAAGTTTCTCATTGGCTTCCTGTTGGGTAAGATTATCCCATTTCTGTTCTGTTTTTGTCAGCAACTCAATCTCACGGATCGGGTTATTGAATAACCGGATGCCATCACGCGTGGTTTTTAAGGTAAGTTCCGTGGGAAACAACATCATCTGTCCGAAGGGCATTCCGGGTTGCGGAATCCTGCCCCATCCGATCTGGATCCTTCTTCCGTCTGAAACCGGGATATTATTAAAAGTCTGGGCAGCATACAAAGCTCCCGAAGTATAAAGCTTCTTGGTGGATTCGGGCGCGAATTTTTTTCCGTCGAAACTACCGATCATATAAGTCCCCGAGGCTCCATACATCACCCATCGTGTGTTTTCAGAATTACCATCGACCTGCAATTCGAAAAACTCGGGACATTCGAAAAAGCCGGAAACATCACTCTCATGCTGCCATTTCTTCAGGTCAGAAGAAGAAAAAATAGAATGTTTATCCTTCATATACAGCACCATTACCCATTTTCCTGTGGGCTCATGCCAGAATACCTTTGGATCACGATTCTCTGCAATCACATGCGGAAGCACAGGATTACCATTGTATTTGATCCATGATCTTCCTTTATCATTACTGTAGGCCATGCATTGCGAGAATAATTTTCCTTTGGACATGTCAGATGTACTCCCTGCAGCCGTGTAAAAAGCTACAATGGTCTTTTCTTCGCCTTTCTGGAAACCTGTTGTATTGTTGTGATCAACTACTGCAGAACCCGAAAACATGGTGCCCAGTTGGTCCGGGTAAAGGGCTTCGGGAAGCTCAGTCCAGTGCAAAAGGTCCTTACTCACAGCATGGCCCCAGTGCATATTACCCCATAGAACATCATAAGGATTGTGCTGAAAAAAAAGATGGTATTCACCCTCATAAAATACTAGCCCGTTTGGATCATTGTTCCATCCCCGTTTCGGTGTAAAATGGAACTGCGGCCGTTTAACCTCCAGATATAGACTATCATGGCCAGCCATTACATTATCTTGGTATATACTTGAAAGGTTACCCGCCGCATCATCAAGAATGAGTATAACCCTTTTGCCCTTGTAGGCGGTTACATCTATAAAAACCCAATAATCAGGAACATCCTTTGCTAACCTGATTGTAAACTCCATTTCGGATGTACCATTTACCAATAGTTTCATGGTTTTTAGTTCAGCTTTTCTTGATACAGGCAGATTCAGGTAGGTTTTTGTGATGACTATTTCAATTTCGGTTGACCATACATTTCTGGCAGATAAAATAAAAAGACAGAAAACGATAATGGCAATGCTCGTCTTTTTCATAATTAAATTACATTTGATTTACATTTAAGTCAATTATATGACTAATGTCATAATTATTTATATAATACGCAAGATATTTCACCAAAATTTTTGTTTTTCGCGATAAAAAATTTTCACATACATTTTTTATCTGATTTACTGTGTTTTAACAAATATAATAATGGAATATGTTAGGAATATTTTATTTTTAATATTAAAATCTCATGGATATTATTCAATTCTAATCTCAATAAATTAAAGAATTTGAATGATTTTAGAAAATAGTTATTGTTAACATTACGCTAACTAATCTTGGTTATAATGTTAACTAATTATCAAGCAATGTAAATGTTTATTGAAATTAATTGATAAAATAGTATGTACTGAACATTCCAGGATAGGCTCCGGATTTCACAAAAAAAAGACCGGGATAAAAAAATCCCGGTCCTGGCTTATGGGCAGTGGAAAATCACTGTTTGCAACAACATGGAGATTACACCAACACGAACAATGCTAATGGCCAATCTTCAAGTCCTTTTCGATTTGCTCCAATGATTTGCCCTTTGTTTCGGGGATGAAGAAAATGATAAATAACAAGGCTGCCAGACTAAAAAAGGCGAATATGCCGAAACTGGCTGTTCCTCCCAGATTGCTAAGCATCCAGGGAAAAAACTGTACGACGATCAGCGTAAAGATCCAGCTTACAGCAGTGGAAAACGACATAGCTACACCGCGGATCCGTGTGGGATATATTTCAGAGGTTACTACCCACATGACAGGGGCCAATGAAGCAGCGAAAAAAGCAATATAAGCCAGCAACGAAATAAGCACACCCAATCCGCTTGCATTAAAAGCAAGGGAGAGGTAAAGCAGGGAAATGGTCATTCCCGCAGCTCCCCATGTCAGCAGGGTTTTTCGACCGCTGCGGTCCACCAACCGGATGGCAACGATCGTAAACAGGAAATTCACAAAACCAACAATGATCGACTGCAGTAATGCCACATCACTGCCCACACCGGTTTTCTGAAAAATTGAAGGTGCGTAATTCACCACAGCATTTATGCCGGTAATTTGCTGAAAAGCCGCCAACAAAGTACCCAACAGTACAACATACCCCAATCTTCCTTTAAAAAGATCCCTGACATGTACCCCGGAATCGCCCTTCTGATCGCTTCCTGCTGCTCTGATAGCCATTAATTCAGTTTTAGCATAATCCGCTCCCCCAAGTTTCTCCAGTATTTCTTTCGCTTTATCGGATTTTCCAACTTTAACAAGCCATCTTGGGCTTTCAGGGAACGATATATGCAGGAGCAAAAGAAAAATCAAACCGAAGATTAACGGGACCGCCAACATATATCTCCATCCGCTATCCAATCCCACCAGGGCATAATCAATAAAATAGGCTAAAAGGATACCGATTACAATGGCAAACTGGTTGTAGGAGACCAAGGTGCCACGCCTTTCTGCCGGAGCAATCTCAGAAATGTAAGTTGGGGACAGCACAGCAGCTGAACCTACCGCCAGACCACCCAGGATTCTTGAAATAACAAACAACCAGAAAGAGGAAGTCAGGCTGCAGCCGAGGGCAGAGATCATGAAAAGCACCGCAGTAATAACCATCATCTTTCGTCTTCCGTATTTGTCGCTAAGGCTCCCGGCAAACAGGGAACCAAACAAACAACCGATAATGATGGAACTTACTGCCAGACCAAGAGCAATATCATTAAGACCATAAAAATCTTTTAGGAAGGGAATCGCACCAGAAATTCCGGCCATATTCAATCCGAAAAGCAACCCGCTGTTCACAGAAACAAAGGTTATCCAATACAAAAATCGGTAGTTCATAATAATATGCTTTAAAGGTTTAGACAAAGGCACTGGATTCACGAACGATCAGTTTACCGGCCAGACTAATGGTAACGGCTGCCTGATTGGGATTCTGAAGGCGGTTATACATGAGATCGATGCTATACCGGCCGATATCCTGACAAGGTTGCCGGTAAGTCGTTAAGGGTACCTGAAGGTTCCTGCTGTATCTCATGTCATCAAAACCTACTATAAGGAGATCGGAGGCAATCTTGAAACCGGCTGATGATAAAGTCGACATAAGCACAGCAGCTGTTGAATCATTTGCACAGATAATACCGGTCTTGTTTTTGACAATGGGTATTTTCTTCACTACATCAATATTATTGGGCTCTGTAACAAATATATTATCCTTGGTGAAAGGCATTCCTGCATCATACAATGCAGAACGGCACCCTGCGATTCGCATATCCACGGTATAGGCAGAGTTTCTCCTGCAGAAGAAATGAATCTTCTTACATCCTGCCTCTACCAGGTGTTCTGCCATCAAATAACCTGCCTGGTAATTATCAATCCCAACAAGATCGAATTTACTGCGGTTCGGGAACAGGAAGATATCCCTGTCTAGCAAAACCACAGGAATATTTTTAGCATTGAACATGTTACAGATCCTTTGATTCAGGTCATTTGCTCTGTCCGTTCGCTCAAGGGGTGAGAAAAAAACACCGTCGACCTTCTTATCCATATAGGAATGACAGACTTTCAAAATAATCTCTTTCCGAACATCAGCATTGTTGGCAACGGTTCCCTCCCATAGGCAATGGAAGTCGCGCTCTTTTTCCATCTGAACAAACTGATCAATGATAATCCTGAAAATCTCAGTTTCTCCGGAACCGGGCAATAATAAACCGAATGTATATTGCTTTTCATCCCGGCTATGCGTTACTATAGTTCCAAAACCTGCCCTTTTTTTGACTAATCCCTCGCTTTGCAGTGAATTATAAACTTTGGCAATGGTAGGTCTGGAAACACCCATTTGTTTAGACAGCTCTTTCTCAGGTGGTAACATGCTACCATATAGCTTATTACCTTCCAGAATGTCCTTTCGGTACTTTTCGAATATCTCAACAAAGCTGTTTTTACGGGCCATGGTTTGTATTTTAGCTTTTTGTTTACATTAATGACCTAATTATTACAAATTTCTAACAATTGTAACAAATAAAATTATCATAAGCAAATTTTATCCGAAAATTCATTGAATTATTTTAGATCTTATTTATCAAGCCTTTAATGAGATATAAAAAATTCAGCAATATCCCTGACCAAATCTCAACCTACATACTTATTTAGTTTGGATTAGTATTATTAATTTTATGTTTTATATTTGATATACCTTACATTCATAATGTAAATTTAATGTAATATAATATTAAGGTATATGAATTGAATATTCAAGCAAATCAGGATTGATGCAGGTCTGGCGGTTGACGAGAAATCACTGCCTTCAGTTTTCAATTTTTACGGGGTAAAATGGTCATACAGGTAATTCATGCTATTATTACATTGAAAATCCTGCCCTATGGCGGGATTTTTTTTTGGAAATAACTACCTTTCATGATGCGATTTTTAACACAACCATCATGAATAAAAAAGATACACGACGGGATTTTCTGAAAAAAACCGCTTTGGCTGTCGCCGGATTTACCATCATACCCCGGCATGTCCTGGGAGGTCCAGGATTCCTGGCGCTGAGTGATATGCTTACCAAGGCGATTATCGGAGTGGGAAGCATGGGCCGCAATCATATTCCTTATGCCGGCGCGAAATTACTTGCCATCTGCGATGTGGATAAAAACCACCTGGCCGGGGTGTTGAAAACAGTTGACGGTGATGTTAAAGCTTACGCTGATTACCGGGAGGTATTGCAGCGCCGGGATATCGACATTATCCACATTGCCACCCCTCCGCACTGGCACGGCATCATGTCTGCCGAGGCTGCTATGGCAGGGAAAGATGTATGGTGCGAAAAACCGATGACCCGTACCCTTGGTGAAGGCATTGGGGTGGTGAAGGCCGTTCAGCAAAACGGCAGAGTATTCAGGCTCAACACCTGGTTTCGTTTTGAGGACATTTTTTATGGATTCGGGACCACCGTTAACCCTATTAAAAAGCTTGCATCAAGCAGGCTCCTGGGCTGGCCGCTGAAGGTGACGGTAAACAGGAGCACCGGATTTGACTGGAAATTTTTCTGGACAGGCAAAACCGACCTGGCTCCCATGCCGGTGCCTCCCGAACTGGATTATGACAGGTGGCTCGGACCCGCCCCTTTCAAACCCTACAATCCCCATCGTGTTCATGGCACCTTCCGGGGGTACTGGGATTATGACGGCGGCGGACTGGGCGATATGGGTCAGCACTATCTCG
>DATEVU010000021.1:0-103338 GCA_035258345.1 Bacteroidales bacterium | reverse complement strand
CCCTGGAGGAATTGTTCACCGGGGAAAACATCCTGCTCGAACAGCCTTTTTCACCAATGACCATACGGTTTTACATGTTACAGGCCCATTATTCAAGTCCGGTTGATTTTTCAAACGAATCCCTGAAAGCGGCAGAACAGGGATTAAACAGGTTGATGAAAGGGATTTCCTTATTACATAATCTGAAGCGATCCTATATTTCAACTATTAATATTCGCCACCTGGAGGTAAAAGCTTATGAAGCACTTAGTGATAATCTCAATTGCCCGGTTTTGTTGGGTTATTTGTTTGAAGGCGTGAGAATCATCAACATGGTTAAGGAAGGAAAAGAATTAATCAATGCGGATGACCTTAAATTGTTGCGGACCTTTATGCAAACCTTTGCTTTAGATTTATTGGGTTTGGTACAGGAGGAAGAAACAAAATCCGGAGAGAGTGAATTGTTGGGCAGCGTAATAAAACTATTATTGCAGCAGCGGCAGGTGGCAAAAACCAGGAAGGATTATGCCGCATCGGATAACATACGGAATCAGCTGGCAACATTGGGGATCATGGTTAAGGATACGAAGGAAGGAATGGAGTGGGAGAGGGAGTAGGGAATGTTCGATACAATCAGCTATAATCGCAGGCAAACCATACCGGTAAATGTTGGGGGGATTCCCCTCGGGAGCAGCTTTCCCATACGGGTGCAATCCATGACCAATACGCTCACCAGTGATCTTCATGGTAGTGTGGCGCAATGTATCCGGATCATTCAGGCAGGATCGGATTATGTAAGGTTCACCATTCCTTCGGTAAGCGATGTGGAGGCTGTTGCTGCCATAAGGCGGGAACTCCGGCAAAAGGGATACCTTACCCCTGTGATTGCCGATGTGCATTTTAATGCCGAAGTGGCCTTACGGGTTGCAGATCATGTCGACAAGGTCAGGATCAACCCGGGAAATTTTACTGATTTAAACAAATTCAAGCAACTGCTGGAGAAATGCAGTGCAAGGGATGTGGCTTTGCGGATTGGGGTGAATCACGGCTCATTGTCCGAACGGATTATGGATCTTTATGGCGATACACCGGAAGGAATGGCGGAATCGGCCATGGAATTTCTGAGGATTTGCCGGAATGAAAACTTTGAGCAGGTTGTCGTATCCATGAAAGCCAGCAACATCCGGGTTATGGTTCAGGCTACCCGGCTTGTGGTAAAAAAGATGCAGGAGGAAGCGATGCGTTACCCGCTTCACCTGGGAGTAACGGAGGCAGGTGAAGGTGAGGACGGCAGGATCAAATCGGCCGCGGGTATCGGGACGCTGTTGGCAGAAGGCCTTGGCGATACCATCAGGGTTTCGCTCACCGAAGAGCCGGAAGCTGAAATTCCGGTAGCCCGTAAACTTGCAGATCATGTTGCATCAATTTGGCAACATGCTCCGGTCCTCCAGTTATCCCCTTCCCAGAACATAGGCCCCTGGACCTTTACCCGGAGGATATCAAAAACAGTAGGAAATATCGGTGGCAGCCAGCCACCCGTGGTGGTCGGAGCCGATACAATTTCTGAGAACCGGATGAAACAGGTGACTGCCTCAATCAGGGAACTTACGGAATCCCTGATCCGGGGTATGGCCGGTGATAACAGTGCCGTACTGGTTTTCCGATGCACTACGGCTAACGTTCAGTCCGAACTGAGGTGGCTGCGCCATAAATTGCAGGAATGGCACTGTGATGTGCCCGTGATCTTTCATTTGCACCTGCAGGAACATGATCCGGAGGATTTTCAAATTAAAAGTGCTGCCAGTTTGGGCGGAGCTTTTATCGACGGATTCGGGGACGGAATATGGCTGACTAATCAGTTCTTTCTGCTACCTGACATGATCAATTCCACCGCTTTCGGTATTTTGCAGGCCTGCCGGGCCAGGATGACCCGTACGGAATACATTTCATGTCCCTCGTGTGGCAGGACAAATTTTAACCTGATGGAAACAGTTGCACGGGTCAAAGCGGCTACCTGCCATTTGAAAACACTGAAAATTGGCATAATGGGGTGCATAGTGAACGGCCCCGGTGAAATGGCAGATGCTGATTATGGTTACGTTGGCGCCGGTAAAGGCATAATTACCCTCTATAAATCCAAAGAGGTTATCAAACGGGGCATTCCGGAGCAGAATGCAGTGGATGAACTGATTAAACTGATAAGAGAAAATGGTGACTGGGTGGAGCCTTAAAAGGATATCGATTCAATATTCTTCATTTCAATAGCCATATCCGCTTTTTGTTCGGTAAGCGGGTTTATGATCTGCACCCGGATTATGTTATACCGGTCGGCAGGGTCGAAACACGACATGGCCAGTTCGGCCTCATCCAACACTACGGTAACCCCGTCTTTTTTTACGGCAGTGATCTTCCCTTTCTGATTACCCACAGAAGCCGCCGGGGATGCAGTGAACCCGCTGAATACAAGTTTGCTGATATCTTTGTAATCGCTGATCTCGGTAGGACTTCCGTTGTATTTTCCCCGCAGGATAGTAAAAGTCCTGGCATACCGGTTGGATTCGCAGCTTAATTTGCCGAAATGATGCACTGCAATGGATTTACCGTCTTTCAGGAGAATGGTGGCTTTTACCAGTGGCTGCCCAAAGAGGGCGGAGGAAGAAACGGTGAGCAGAATAAATGACAGTATATATCCTTTCATGGCAATTAACATAAAATGACTATTTTAGATAACAGAATTAACTTCGGAAAGTTGAAATTATTGTTTTATCGGTCAACGGCTGTCATTTTCGAATAAGTCGGCCAGCGTGTAAGGCGCTTTGAGGTGGAACACCTTCATCCCCAGCTTGCTGCCTGTTTCGATGTTTTCGATAAAATCATCAATGAAAAGGGTTTCTGCAGGGGAGATGCCGGCATCATGGAATACATATTCAAAAATATCGGTGTTGGGCTTTCGCATCCCCAGCTCATGAGAGAAATAGGTTTTTTCGAAAAGGTGGAAATACCCGTTGGTACCGTAAGTCTTAAATATCCGTCCGGAATAATAGGGCAGGTGAATGGCATTGGTGTTACTTAGCAGAAAAGTACGGTATTTCTTCCTGGCCTCCTGGAGCAGGTGCCAGCGTTTGGCAGGCAATTCTCCGAGCATGGCGTTCCAGGCATTGTCGATCATTGCATCGGTCAGCGGGGTGGCAGACATACTCCTGATCATGTTCCTGAATTCTTCCGGTGAGATCCTCCCGGTTTCAAAAGGTATGAAGAGTTTATCATGCGGGACGTGGGGGACCGATTCATCGAAAATAGTGAGACCCAGCTGCTGAAAGGCAATTTTGGTGGCATCGAGATGAAGGTCGGTGATTACACCGCCCCAATCGAAAATAATGTTCTTAATTTCAGATTTTCCGTTATGAATTACTTCGGATAAATTCATTACTTTTATTTTAAAGTACAAAAGAAGCGTTTTCCAATCATATATGAAAGTAAAGGGCGATCATTTTGAAACCATATGGATAAACAGGGATGATCCTGCCGTTGTACAGATCATTGATCAGCGGTATCTGCCCTTTGATTTCCGGATTGAAGATCTCCGTACTGCCGGGGACATGTACCTGGCAATCCGGGACATGCATTTACGTGGCGCTCCCCTTATCGGCGCAGCCGGGGCACTGGGTATGTATCTTGCACTGGTAAATATGAGCGGCACCGATAGTTCGGAAGTTTATATTGCCCGTAACGCAGACATGCTGAAATCATCAAGACCCACCGCGGTTAACCTGGCATGGGCGGTCGACCGGGCTTCGGAGACCATCAGGCAGGGCAGAGACAAACCGGAGATGATAGATGCAGCCAGGAAGGTTGCCCTGTCAATAATTAATGAAGAGCGGGCCAACTGCCTGAAAATAGGACAATATGGCATGAAGCTGATCGAAGACATGAGCAGGAAAAATGGCGGGAAACCCGTAAATATACTTACCCATTGCAATGCCGGGTGGCTGGCCTGTATCGATTATGGAACGGCCACAGCGCCCATTTACCTCGCCTATGACCGGGGAATTAAAGTTCACGTGTGGGTGGATGAAACAAGGCCACGCAACCAGGGAGCCAGGCTTACATCTTGGGAACTTCAGCAGCATGGCGTGCCCTGTACCGTAATTGTTGATAATGCAGGGGGTTATATGATGCAGCAGGGGATGGTGGATATGGTGATAGTGGGAAGCGACCGCGCTTCACCCTGGGGCGATGTGGTTAACAAAGTTGGCACCTACCTGAAAGCACTGGCGGCTTATGACAATCATATCCCGTTTTATGCGGCTCTGCCTTCCTCCACGATCGACTGGAAACTGGGGGAAGGTGCATCCGGAACCCCCATTGAGGAACGTGACGGAAGTGAAATCAGGAGCATGGAAGGGCTGGCAGACGGAAAAATCTCGACGGTGGAGATCATTTCCGGAGACACGCCGGTTTTGAATTTCGGGTTTGATATAACCCCTGCCCGACTGGTATCAGGAATTATTACTGAAAGAGGAATTTCACAAGCGGACAAAAAAAGTATATTTGCAATGTTTCCTGAAAAAACTTAAACCCGGTTTTATAATGAAAACAGCAATTATTGGTGGAACAGGCCATACCATACCCGATTACCTGTCGAATGTAAAAGAGATATCCGTAGATACCCCCTTTGGCAAGCCCATTCCGGTGTTGTTTACCGGGATGCTGAACGGCCTGGAAGTGATCCATCTGGCAAGAAACGGGAAGGACAATGCGTTGCCACCCACTACAATCAATTACAGGGCAAACCTCTATGCCCTTAAGATGCTGGGATGTAACTATATACTTGCCACCAGTACCTGCGGAAGCCTGCAGGAGGAGATTTGTCCGGGTGAGGTAATTATTATGGACCAGTTCATTGATATGACAAAGCACCCGGTAACCGGAATTATTGAGGAACTTAACCCCGGGGAGAGCAATTATATATCCATGGCCGAACCCTTTTCCGGGGAATTGCGTGACCACCTGATCGAATCAGCTATTGTGCAGGGAATTACAGTCCATACCAAAGGCCTTGTTATTTCTATTGACGGGCAACGATCTTCATCCAGGGCAGAGTCGAAACTTTACCGTAACTGGGGAGCTGATGTTATCAATATGACCACCGCTCCCGAAGTGATCCTGGCCAACGAACTGGGCATGTCCTACGCAGCCTTGTCGCTTTGCACAGGCTATGATTCCTGGCGGATAAGCGATATACCCCCGGATCCGGAAGAAAAAAAATACCTCATCTCCGCCAACCAGGATAAGATCCTGAAGATGCTGACATACACACTCAATAAGATTCAGGAATAGGAACTGAAGATGTTGTGGGTTGTGGGTTGTGGGTTGTGTTTTTGAGAACCCTTTGCATTATTATAAACAATTTACTAATATTGCAGGCCTTAAAAGCTGAGGTCCCATAGCTCAGCTGGTTAGAGCACCTGACTCATAATCAGGGAGTCCCTGGTTCGAGCCCAGGTGGGACCACAAAATTGTAAATCCCCTGTGATCTGCTGGTCATTGGGGATTTTATATTAGTTGATTGTTCTGCCATAAAATTTATCATTATGCCAATTGGTGGGATTATTGATGATATAATTTGCAATTTTTTCATAGGACCGATGATCCCGGACGATATGATCATAAAAACCACGCTGCCATAATTTTCCCAGTAACATATCCGGACAATTGGATTTTATATATTGAATTGCATGTGCAAAACCAATGATTTATACATACCAATTATTTTCGAAACCGACATAGGGGCGACCCTTGCGGTCGCCCTGCCGGATTCGGGCACAAGGGCGGGTGTAAAACCCGCCCCTACGTTTGTTTCAATTAATCCGGATGATACGGTATCATCCAATATCAATATTCCATGGACATGATTGGGCATTACCACAAATGCATCCAATTCCAAATCCGGAAACCGATTGGGTAATTCATACCATTGATCCCGGGCGATTTGACCAAACGGATTTGGTTGCATTTTCCTGTTTTCAATGTTGCCAAACAAACAATGATGATTGTGGATACAAATAGTAATGAAATACATACCATTTGATGTATAATCATGACGTTTCAGCCGTATGCTGTGACGATGATGTATTTGCATGTATTAAATGAATTTCAGATAACGATCGTTTAAACGATTCCTTTTATGTTTGTCTTATTCCGTTGTTACCCCTTTCAGGTACTTATCCAGAAACGCCAATATCTGACCGTATCCGGTTATTTCATTTTCCTTTTTAACAAATCCGTCGGGAATTTGCGGAAAGTCAACATTTTCGCCGGTGCTGTTGTCCTTAATCACGAGGGTATTCTTACCATCCTCATTGATTGCGATAACCCGGTATTTTTATTTCGCCAGATGTTTTCTTTTGGAGATGTACAGATAGGTAAAAGCAAGAATTAACACGGCAGGGACGATAGCAACGTAAAGGAGTGTATGAGCCCCTGCGGTGAGTTGTGCCTGTTCCAAAACCGATGCCTCCGTCGATCCGGGCAGGGCAGATTTTAATGCTTCCAGGGTTTGATTAGCAGGTATGGCTATCCTGGTCCGGGCATCAAAAATCGCACCCAGGACCGGCTGTGCAATTGCACCGCCCAGAAAACCTATTCCACCCATAATTGCGAGTCCCAGTGCTCCGCTCTGCGGAATATTTTCAGACACAAAACCCAGCATGGAGGGCCAGAAAAAAGCAACTCCCAGTGCAAAAATCGCAGCAGACGCAAAAACCATTACGCCGCCGGTATGTCCCAACAGGAGCAAACCAATAAATGCCAGTGCCGCAGAGGTGAGTAACACCACGGTGGATTTCATGTTGTGTATCAGTGTACCGCCAAACTGTCGTGTCAGCGCCATGATTCCCGAAATCCAAACCAGCAGGAGTATCGGACTATCGGTAACATTAGACATCAGCGCGGCAATCCATTGATTGGTTCCAAGTTCCGTTGCTGCCGTAAGGATCATACAACAGGCAATAAAAATAAATAACGGACTTACACAGGCTTTCAGCATTTGTTTATAGGTAAATCCCGAAACAACACGTTCGGTCTGGGGAAATTCTTTTTTAAAGAACCACAGGCCATACCAGAGGGTAGGTATCAGCATGGCACCCATGGAATACCTCCAGTCGGCAATGCCCATTTTGGTGAAAAAATACACCATCAAACCGCCAATTACAATCCCTGTCGGGAACCAGGCATGAAAACGGTTCAGCCGTCGCGTCTTTTCATCGGTATACATGCTGGTAATAAGCGGATTACATGCAGCCTCCACGCTACCATTAGCAATACCCACAAACAGGGTTGAAATAAACAGGGTCCAGAATCCTGTGGCAAAAATAGTAAGAACAATACCGGTAACGTGACAAATAAAAGCAATGGTGAGAATACGCCCGATACCAATGATATCTACGAGGGGACCACCAAAAACCATGGCGAGGGTAAAGCCCCAGAACGCAGTTCCAACAATCCATCCCACCTGTGTGTGGGTAAGGTTGAATTCCTTAACCCAAATTTCAACAAAAGAACCTCTTGTAGCAAATGCCAGTGCTGTAACTACCAATGCAACGCAACTTGCATTGAACAAAGCTGTTTTATTTATAGAATTCATGGTGTATGTATTTATTAGGTATGATCTTTTGCTTCATAAAGATATATTTATTATCAATTCCAGGTTAATGCGGCAATATTTTTTTTGATTAAGGATCAATTCTTTATCGCATGCATGAAATGGCATATAATCCAAATGTTAATGCGGTTTTATATACAGCATGTGATGAATTATTTTAAATTTGGAACGACTGTATATTTAAAATCACCGCCATATGGATGAAGTATTGATTGTGCCACCTGAAAGTATCGGAAAAGGTTTCATTCCCCCGGAATACCTACCCAAAGGGAAGGATGAATATTATCAGCGTAACAAACAGGCCAATCACCCTGCGTCGGGTTGGCGTAACCTGCGGTCGGACGAAGTGGAAAGGCTTGTAAAAAACAACAATAATGCGGATAACTGGGATGAAATAATGGTAACCGACGAGTTTGACACCAACCAGATCAAAAACAACAAATTTTTCGGGCTGGTACGAATAGGTCGGGTACGCAATGTAATTCTCCAGCATCACGATTTAAAAGTGCCGGTTGGAATAACCAACAGCCTTATAGTTGCCTGTGATATCGGGGACGATGTTGCAGTTCATGAGGTTCATTACCTGGCGCACTATATCATTGGTGACCGTTGCATTGTTTTCAATGTGCATGAAATGGATACGACCGATCATGCAAAATTCGGCAACGGTATTATCAAAGAAGGGGAATCTGAAAGCGTCAGAACATGGCTTGATCTGATGAATGAGATGGGTTGCCGGCAGGTTCTTCCTTTTGACGGCATGATAACTGCTGATGCCTATTTATGGGCAAAATACAGGGATGACAAAGCCCTTATCGAAAATCTGAAGGAGATCACACAAAAAAGCTTCGACAATCGCCGGGGTTATTATGGAACTACCGGAAGCCAGTGTGTGATCAAAAACTCGCTGATACTGAAGGATGTCAGGATCGGATCACACTGTTATATCAAAGGGGCAAACAAACTAAAAAACCTGACCATCAATTCTTCAGCAAAGGAGCCTACTCAGATCGGAGAGGGTGTGGAACTGGTGAACGGTATTATTGGATATGGCTGTCATATCTTTTATGGCTGCAAAGCCGTGAAGTTTATTCTGGGTAATAATTCAAACCTGAAATATGGTGCAAGGCTGATCAATTCATTCCTGGGGGACAATTCTACGATATCCTGCTGTGAAGTACTGAACAACCTCATCTTTCCCGCACACGAACAGCACCATAATAATTCCTTTTTAATTGCAGCGGTTGTAATGGGGCAAAGTAATATGGCGGCAGGGGCCACCATAGGCTCCAATCATAACAGCCGGGCTAACGACAATGAAATCCAGGCCGGACGGGGATTCTGGCCCGGACTATGCACCAGTGTAAAGCATTCCTGCCGGTTTGCATCCTTTGTATTGCTTTCCAAATCGGATTATCCCGCAGAGCTCGATATCCCGTTGCCATTTTCATTGCTGAACAACAATACGGCAAAAGACAGGCTGGAAATAATGCCCTCTTACTGGTGGCTGTTCAATATGTATGCCCTTGCACGGAATTCCTGGAAATTTGTGAACCGCGATAAACGGGTTAATAAAAATCAGCATATTGAATTTGAGGCCCTTGCGCCCGACACAGTTGAAGAAATTATTCATTCCCGCAGGTTGCTTGAAATCTGGACCGCCAAGGCCAGTCTCCGCAAGCAAGGAGATAATCCGGAAATACAGGATGAGGGCAAACTGGTTAGCTTGGGGCAAAAACTCCTTTCGGGGAATGAAGAAGCCGTGAGCGGACTGGAAGTGCTGGGTGAAGATATGGAAAATACCAGGCGAAAGGTGCTGATTCTGAAAGCACCCAGGGCATATCATGCTTACGGTGAAATGATGGTTTACTATGCAATGATGAATTTGATCGACTACTGGCGGTCAAATCCTGAAACTACTGTCGCTTTGATGTGCAAAACCCTCGGAGGTAAACGTGAAAAGGAATGGGTTAACCTGGGCGGGCAGATCATGCGGCGAAAAGACCTTGACACGTTACGGGCCGACATCGGTACGGGTAAACTTGCTACATGGAAAGACATTCATGTCAGGTATGATAAGCTTTGGGGAAAGTATAAGCTTGATAAGCAGAAGCATGCCTTTGCTGTACTCTGTGAAATAACCGGAAAAGAGACACTTACGAAAACTGATTGGGATCGGGCACTGGACAAGGCAGTCGCAATACAGCAATACGTCTCTGACCAGGTATATTTAACACGGAAAAAGGATTATGATAATCCTTTCCGCAGGTCAACTTTCAGGAACGATGCTGAAATGACAGCAGCAATAGGTACCATAGATGACAACAGCTTTATTGTTCAGGTAAGACGTGAAACAGAGGAATTAAAAGAGTTCATCCGGGACCTGAAGAAGAGAAAATAGCAAGGTCCACAGCAGGCGGGACTCACACTTCCCGGCGATATTTTTCCCATCGGCAGGCGAATGATTCCAAAACTATTTCTGGCTGGCCCGGTAGTATTCCATTGCTTTTGGCATAATCCTGTTCAGGTTATTGATCCTGTTTGCCGGATCGGGATGCGTGGACAGGAATTCCGGAGGGCGGGCACCACCGCTTTTCGCGAGCATTCTTTCCCACAAAGCCGGGGCTGCACGGGGATCATACCCGGCCATGGCCATGAAATACAAACCCATTTCATCTGCCTCACTTTCATGGGTCCGGCTGTAAGGAAGTATCACACCGAGTGTGGATCCTACTCCGAAGGCCAGCAGAGCAAGCTGTTGGGTTGTTTCCTTTTGTGATTTAATTGCCTCGGTCAACGCCATGCCTCCCATCTGAATGACAAGCTGCTGCGACATTCTTTCATTGCCATGCCTGGCAATGGCATGTGCGATCTCGTGTCCCATTACTACCGCAACCCCATTATCATCCTGACAGACAGGCATTATGCCTTCATAAAAGGCTATCTGACCACCCGGCATGCACCAGGCATTCAGTTCTTCAGAAACGATCACGTTGTATTGCCATTGATAACCTTCAATGGCTGCCTCCATTTTGTTATTCCTAAGATATTGCCTGACGGCCACGGTAACGTTTTGACCAACATTCCTGACCGATGTATTGTATTTCTGGTTTGTGGACAATTTGGATTCCTTAAGTACCTGGCTGTAGCTGTCGGCACTCAGTGACATCATTTGTTCAAGAGGAATAAAGGCAAATTGTTTTCTGCCGGTGAGAGGAACTATAGCGCATGAAAAACCGAAAACCAACAGCAGGATGATTAGCTTTTTCATGGAGGATAGTTTTTGAGGTTTGGGGTTAAAACCAATTGAAATTTAACGAAATTTACAATTATTTTATGCGTTAAATGCAGGCACAGTATGAAATTTTATCAATCCTTGCATAGGTGACCGGGTAATTGTACCCACATGAAACCCGTTATCATCGGCTGACTCTTGCAGGATCTCCCCGAAATACCATGCAATACTGCCCGTAAAGTTTATGGGTAATTCGCGGGCATGGTGATATTGCCTTATATTCCTGATAAAAAACTTGTTAAAACTCGTTTTCACCAGGTTACGCAGGCTGTATTCCTGGATATTATCTGCAATAAAAGTGGTGAATTGTGCCAGGAACCTGTTTGGGAACGGATTTTTGTAAACATGCTCCTGAATTTGATCGGGGGTGTACGAATACGTTTTAAAAAAGATATCGGATACTGCTGGAGGCAGTTGTTTTTTCAATATATCCGCAATCAGCCTCCTCCCGATATCAGCTCCGCTGCCTTCATCCCCCAGGATATATCCCAGGGCGGGCACATGCTGGACTATTGCTTCACCATTAAAATAACAGGAATTGGATCCTGTACCCATGATACATGCTATGCCGGCTTTACGCTGACATAAGGACCGGGCTGCAGCCATCAGATCGCTTTCGATAACAAGTGATGAGGCATTAAAATAATCCTTCAGCGCACTGCGGACTATTCCCCTGGCTTTATCGCTTCCACATCCGGCTCCATAGAAATAAATGCTCACCGGTGCCTGAAGGACCAGACTGAATTCTTTCTGAAGGATCCGGTAAATTGTTTGCCCGTCCTGATAATAGGGATTAATTCCGCTGGTCTGGCAGGTTTCCAGGGTCCCTGTGTTTTCATTCACCAGACACCATTCTGTCTTGGTGGATCCACTGTCACTTAATAAAATCATTGCCCGGTGCTTATCTTCTACAAATATATAATAAGCAGTTTATGCGGGACCGATAATCTGCAAAACACATGCAACTTTTTTAACTGAAAGTTTCTATTTTTGAACTACCAAAGGAACCCCAAATCTATCCGGCTTAAGTATGAACCGCCCTTCAAGTTTTAATAAAAAAAGATCCGGATATATCCTTACAGGTTTGATTTTGATCGGGATCTCCTGTTGCGGGAATATCAACTCCCAGGATAACGACCGGAAAAACCTGCGTCTGGAAAGAAAGGCCATCAGGCTATTTCAGGATCTTTCCGGATTGTTTGAAGGATGGCAGCATACAGGTGTAATTGGACTTGACAGCATTCGGGTTGATTACCGGGAACATACCGTGGGACTTTATTTCAGTCCCACACTTACACACCTGCCCATCAGAAACGGATGGCTCCTGCAATTGGAGAGTAAGATAGGCAAACAACTGGGGAAACCATTTCAACAGTATGGGATACAGTTATTTGCGCGGGGACGTAAGCTGGAAGAATACATACCCAACTACTTCCGTGATTCTACCCTGCTGCCTGATGAAAGCCGCAATTCAAAGCCATTTGCAGGTCCGGCATGGGTGACAAATACCTCCCGGCCTGTATTTTCCTCGGGACTTTCTGGTAACCACATCGCCCTGTGGCCAAGTCACGGTTATTTTTATGACCAGGCGCAGGATCGCTGGCGATGGCAGCGGGCCCGGCTGTATGGAACGGTGGAGGATATTTTCCCTTTTTCTTTCGTTGTATCCTACCTGGCTCCCATGCTTGAAAATGCGGGTGCAACTGTTATCATACCACGCGAGCGTGACACGCAGGTTCATGAGGTGGTTGTTGACAACGACACAATACAGGGGGCATCCAGGCTGGAAATTGTAAACGGGAAGAATTCCTGGGAGAAATCAGTAAAAGGTGGATTTCTTCCCCGGGATACGATTTTCACCGGTGAGAATCCTTTTGTAATGGGAAGTTACCTGAAGATAGCCTGTATGCCGGACGATACCGCCAAGCTGAAGTACATTCCTGAAATACCGGAATCCGGAGATTATGCCGTTTACGTTTCATGGGGGAGCGAAGAAAATAACCGGGATGATGTTCGCTGTGATGTTAACCATTCAGGCGGTACAAACCGGTTTTTATTGAATCAGACTATGGGAGCTGCCACCTGGGCTTATCTGGGTACATTTCATTTCCACCGGGGGTTGGATCCGGACAAGGGATCGGTCATTGTTTATGGTTCCGGAACCGAAGGATCAATAACGGCCGATGCAGTACGTTTTGGGGGGGGAATGGGCAATATAGCCCGTAAACCCGGGAATGGTTTTCGGTACAGGACAAGCGGAAGGCCCAGGTGGATGGAAGGATCCCGGTATTTTCTTCAGTATGCGGGAATGCCCGACACAATTGTTTATACCCTCAACAAAGGACAGAATGACTACAACGATGATTATATGTCGCGCGGAGAATGGATAAATTATCTGGTGGGGTCTCCTTCGGGGCCTACAAAAAATCCGGGTGAAAAAGGTCTGAACTTACCGGTTGAGCTTGCCCTTGCTTTTCACACCGATGCAGGTGTTACCTGGAATGATTCGGTCATTGGCACACTGGGAATTTACAGCACATTCAAGAACAATGGCATATTTCCTTCCGGAAGGTCTCAAATGGCAAGCCGCGATCTTACCGATATTATACAATCACAGATCGTATCGGATATCGGGGTTTTATTTGATCCGGAATGGACACGCCGTGCCATTTGGGATAAGCAGTACTCCGAGGCCTGGCGGCCCAACGTTCCGGCCATGTTGCTTGAATTGCTCTCTCACCAGAATATAGCTGATATGCAATATGGTCTTGATCCGCGTTTCAAATTTGCAGCGTCAAGGGCTATTTATAAAGGGATGGCCCGCTTTCTTGCAGGCCAGGAAGGCAGGGATGCGATTATACAACCTCTACCCCCGGACCACATGGCAATTGAATCCCTGGAAGGACTTGGGATAAGGATCAGCTGGAGTCCGGTTGCTGATCCGCTTGAACCATCTTCTTTTCCCACAGGATTCATGGTTTACAGGCAGGAGGAAGATAATGGCTTTGCTGATGGTAAGTATACTACGGACACAAGTATGATAATTGCACTTGATAATTGGCAAACTTTATACAGTTTCAGGGTTACAGCCCTTAACAGCGGTGGAGAAAGCTTTCCGGGTGAAGTTGTTTCAGTGGCATTGTTCTCATCACAGGGAAGTCCGGTTCTCATCGTCAATGCTTTTGACAGGATATGCGGACCTGCTGTTTTTGACAAGGGTGATATGGCCGGCATTGCCTGGTGGGAAGACGAAGGGGTCTCCCGGGGTATGGATCACAGTCATACCGGCAAACAATATGATTTCAGCCGGAATTCCGACTGGAAGCACGATGACAGTCAGGGATGGGGCGCAAGTTTTGCCGATCAGGAAGGACAATACCTAGCCGGAAATTCGTTCGATTTTCCGCGGGTACACGGCAGAGCGCTCCGTGATGCCGGTTATTCCTTTGTTTCGGTTAGCGATGAGGTCTTTGAATCCGGATCTTTCCCTGTAAGCCGTTACCGGATGGTAGATTTGATATTTGGTGAGGAACGGGGCACGGCGGATTTTCGCGATACATCCGTTATTCAATATCGCCTCTTTACGCCGGGCATGATGAATTCGCTCATCCGTTTTGCAAAAAGCGGAGGGAATATTTTTATTTCCGGAGCCTATGTGGGCACGGATATGGTTGAAAACCAAGATTCCGCAGCTATCCGGTTCGCGGGTGAAACACTGCATTTCAGCTGGCGTTCAAACCATGCCACCAACCTCGGATATGTTTATGCTACCGGACTTGCAGAAAAATACTTTTGCCCGCAGCTGCGTTTCAATACCGGTAGCAGTCCCGAACTGTACCGGGTTGAGTCACCCGACGCCATTGAGCCGGCCGGGGAAGATGCCTTCTGCATTTATCGCTATACCTACGGCACAAGCAGTGCGGCGACTGCTTATCGGGGCCCCTGGCGGGTTATTGTGCTCGGTTTTCCTTTTGAGACAATCGATTCGCATGAACAACGGGTGACTTTCATGCGTCAGGTCATGGATTTTTTTGAAAAATAACAGGATTATCATGGATAAGAGAATAACAGCGTTTGTGCTCAAGGGAATAAAAATTGAACCTTCTTCAGGCTTCCCTGAAAATATTCCGGTTTTTGAGGTCCCTTCCATGAGATCTTCAGATTCTATCCGTGAGGTCGCATGTAAGGCAAATACCGATTATTCCCTGGTTTGCACAGGCGCCCGGCCGGTACAGCTGGGTGCTTTTGCGCTGGAAAGAATGGTTCAGGCTGCCGACAGCACTGCAGCCGGGATGGTATATGCCGATTATTATGTAATGAAAGAAGGCACCATGGTCCCCAACCCGGTAATTGAATACCAGGATGGCAGCCTGCGGGATGATTTCGATTTTGGTTCCTTGCTCTTGTTCAATACGGGCGCGCTGAAGGAAGCGGCTGCACAGATGCATGCCGGTTACGGATTTGCCGGATTATACGATCTGCGGTTAAGGATCTCACAGCACCACAGGATCGTTCATGTTCCCGAATTTTTATATACCCGGGTTGATCCGGATAGCCGGAAGTCGGGAGAGATACAATTTGATTATGTTGATCCGAAAAATCATGAGATGCAGCTCGAAATGGAACAAGCATGCACAAACCACCTTAAGAACATAAATGCATGGCTTCAACCGGTTTTTAAGCCGATACGTTTTGACCAGGAAGATTTTAAAACGGAGGTTTCGGTGGTTATTCCGGTCAGGAACCGGGTGAAAACCATAGCCGACGCAATGGATTCGGTTTTGAAACAAAAAGCAGGTTTCGCCTTCAACCTGATCGTCGTGGATAATCATTCATCCGATGGGACGACAGATATTATCCGATCTTATGCGGCCCTGGATAAACGAATCATTCATGTGGTACCCAAACGAAAAGATCTGGGTATAGGCGGATGCTGGAATGAGGCTATCATGCATCCCTTATGCGGAAAGTTCTCTGTTCAGCTCGACAGTGATGACCTGTATATTGATGAAACGGTAATTGAACGTATCGCAGGGGCATTTTATGGTCAGCAATGTGCTATGGTTGTTGGTTCTTACCGCATGGTCAATTTTGCCCTGGAGGAAATACCTCCGGGACTGATTGATCATAAGGAATGGACACCCGGCAACGGAAGGAACAATGCGCTGAGAATAAACGGACTTGGTGCACCGCGTGCGTTTTATACCCCCGTGATCCGGAAGATCCTGGTGCCCAATGTGAGTTATGGTGAGGATTATGCAGTAGGGCTTGCCATCAGCCGTTATTACCAGATAGGCCGGATTTTTGAACCGTTGTATTTGTGCAGGAGATGGGAGGAAAATTCGGATGCATCAATTGACATCCATAAACAAAACGCATTTAATTTCTATAAGGACAAGATACGCACCATGGAGTTATGGGCAAGACAGCGATATGTGCAGGAAGGACAGATGGTTTAAAGGATTTGCAAATGGATGATGCACGGAAAATCGATCTTTTATTTGAGAGCCAGCTGAGGGATTGGGAACTGGCTTCGGTGAACTATCATGATCTGAGCAAGGTAAAGATCAAAAGCTTTTTCTTTGAAAATTTTGAGATAACCCTGCAATTTAATCCCAAACGCATGTTGTCCTCGGCAGCAAAAATTGATGCCAGGTCGATTGAAGCCCGGCCTTGTTTCCTTTGTCCCCATAACCGGCCCGTCCATCAACAGGGTATCATTTTCAGGGATGATTACATAATTCTTGTCAATCCCTTTCCAATTTTCACCAAACATCTTACGGTGCCGAGTCTTCTCCACAAAGCCCAGCTTATCCGCGATAATTTTGAGGATATGTTGCACCTGGCGAGGGCTCTGCCCGGTTATGTGGTTTTTTACAATGGACCGTTGTGTGGCGCCTCAGCTCCTGATCATTTTCACTTTCAGGCCGGATTAAAAGGACTTATGCCTGTTGAACGTGATTTTTTTAATCCAGGCCGTTGCGTTTTCATCGACCAGCATAATGGAATTAAGCTTTACAGGTGGCAGCTATATCTGAGGAACCTGCTAACCATGCAGGGGAATGATCTGTCTGCACTTGCCGGCTTTTTCAATAAGCTGTATGCGCAGCTTCAGGTTCTGCATACAGGGAGCGACGAACCCATGATGAACATACTTGCCTGGTTTGAAAAGGATGAATGGATCATTCATGTTTTCCCCAGGAAAATGCACCGTCCTTCCCAGTATTTTGAAGAGGGCAGCAGGAGGATAGTGATCAGTCCGGCCAGTGTTGATCTCGGCGGAGCTTTTATTGTACCGCGCCAGGAGGATTTTGAAAAGATCAGGAGTGAGGACATTGCTGACATTCTCAGCCAGGTATGTTTTGATGATAAGTCATTTCTGGAAATGCTGCATAGCCTTGGGATCAGAAACCGCTAAAAACCAGTTGAATAAAAAGACATTTATTATGGCAGTAACACCGGTAATAAAAGTTGGCATTCTCTCCGGAAAAGAGATAAAATTCAGTCTCAGTGGCAATTTCAGCGATCTGAGGAATGATTTACTCCGCGAAGGTACCTATTTGGCCAGCTGGCAAAAGGGGAAAGTGTTACTGGCTGCACCGGATGTTGAAAAAAGCATTACTCCCGGAACTGTATACCATCCGGTTGATGTAACCCGGGGAACATTTACCCTGCATAATGTTATGATCGGGATCAATTTTCACTGGCAAAAGGAAGAAGATCAGGTATTCAGGGGAAGCCTGCAATTGCTGGCTGAAAATGAAGGGATAACTGCAGTTAACATACTTCCTGTTGAAGATTACCTGAAAAGTGTTATTTCATCGGAGATGAGCGCCACCGCATCTGCAGAAATGCTGAAAGCGCATGCTGTGATCTCACGGAGCTGGTTGCTGGCCCAGATCGATAAGACCAAAAACCTGCATAAGGGAACCCGGGGGTACAAAACGTTGTTTAAAACAGAGGATGAAATCATCCGTTGGTATGACCGTGAAGACCATGCGCATTTTGATGTTTGTGCCGATGACCATTGCCAGCGTTACCAGGGTATTACCAGGTCAACTACGTCACTGGTAGAGCAGGCAGTAAATCAGACCCATGGAGAAATTCTGACCTATGAAGGAGCAATATGTGATGCACGTTATTCAAAATGTTGCGGTGGAGTAACCGAACTGTTTGAAAATACCTGGGAGCCCTTTAACCATCCTTATCTTCAAACGATAATTGACAACCCGGAAGTTCCGGAGGGATACCGTATGCAACTTTCGGACGAAGTAAATGCACGGAACTGGATTTTGGGTCAGCCACCGGCATTCTGCAATACCGATGACAGGAATGTGCTGTTACAGGTGCTGAATGACTATGATCAGACCACCCGTGATTTCTTCAGGTGGAGGGTGACTTATACTGTTGATGAGCTTAGCGATCTGATCAAAACCCGCACGGGTATAGATTTCGGCATGATCCGGGATTTGTTGCCGGTGCAACGCGGTGCTTCCGGACGGCTTATTAAACTGAAGGTGGCAGGCACAAGGAAAACAATGACAATCGGGAAAGAACTTGAGATAAGGAAGGCGTTGTCAACGACACATTTATACAGTTCTGCCTTTGTTGTTGAGAAGACAGGGGAAGGAGCAGATACCCGTTTTACATTGCACGGTGCAGGATGGGGGCACGGGGTGGGGCTTTGCCAGATTGGCGCTGCCGTGATGGGAGTAAAAGGGTATTCGTATAAGGAAATACTGTTGCATTATTTCAGGGGAGCGGCACTTGGAAAAAGGTATTGAAGAAGGAACGGGAGCTAATATTTGTTTGTATTCATACAATTGTTATCTATGAACAATACACCGGGGAGAACCCCACGAAATCCATGGGCCTGGATCCCCACGTTGTACCTCTACCAGGGAATCCCTTACAGTATTGTAATGGTTACTTCCGGATTGATATACAAGACCATGGGAATATCAGTGGCGGCCCTGGCATTCTGGACCAGCCTGCTATACCTGCCATGGGCCATAAAACCGCTGTGGAGTCCTTATGTTGAGGTTATTTCCACCAAAAGGAACTGGATCATCTGGACGCAGCTGCTGCTGGGAATTGGTTTTATCATGGTTGGTACAGCCATGCCATTGACGGTTTTTTTCCCGGTCACCATAGCACTTTTTGCCATCATTGCCGTTTCTTCGGCAAGTCATGATATTGCTGCTGATGGTTTTTACATGCATGCCCTGGATCAACACAAACAGGCTTTTTTTGTAGGTATAAGGAGCACTTTTTACCGCATTGCCATGCTTACGGCAATGGGGATGCTTCCCCTGATAGCGGGATTGATCCAGGAAAAGACGGGCCTCACCCCGCTATCGCTGAACATCTTTGCCCTGCCTGCCGCAGAATGCACGGTTGCCCCTTCCGATACCACACTTACCGGGGTCAGCGGTAAAACACAAATTCTAATTTACCCGCGGGAAGTAAAAGTTCCACTTTATCAGAAAGGAATTTCTGAGATTGATTCTGCTTCGGTCCTTGTTAGCCTGTCCGCACCCCCTGCATCCGGAGAGAAAATCGTGCTCAACCTTACCCACAAATCTGGCAGTAAAGATGTAAGCCTGTCGAAAAAGCAGACCGGGAGATATGAATTTACGGATCAAAACTGGAACAAGCCGGTGAGGTTCACTTTTAAGGTTGATCAGAACCTCGGCAGGAAAACCTCTGCCGTATACCGCATAACTGCCGGCAATATTGCTTTCAGCTGGACAATATCCCTCGGTATTCTTGGAATATTCCTCCTGTTGCTTGGAATTTACCATAAGTTCATGCTCCCTTATCCCGCAGAGGTTAAATCTGCCGAAAAGGTAAACCTGCGCGTTTACGGCGAAGTTTTTATATCCTTTTTCCGTAAACCGGGAATTGTACCTGCACTCATTTTCCTGCTGCTATACCGGTTCGGTGAAGCACAATTGTCAAAAATTGCAACCCCATTCCTGGTTGATTCCCGTACCAGCGGGGGAATTGGACTTACCTCGGCGCAGTATGGCATCATCTACGGCACCCTTGGTATCCTTTCACTAACAATTGGCGGAATACTCGGGGGAATTACTGCTGCGAAATACGGTCTGAAGAGGCTAATATGGCTGATGGCCCTATGTATGAACCTCCCCAACCTTGGATTGTTATACATTGCCTGGGCTCAGCCGTTACCTGGCGATATAAGAATTTACCTGGCCATTATGATGGAACAGTTTGGCTATGGATTTGGTTTTACAGCCTACATGCTTTATTTATTATCTTTTGTAGGTAACAGTAAATTCAAAACTGCCGAATACGCTATCGGAACTTCCCTGATGGCGTTGGGAATGATGCTCCCGGGGATGCTTTCGGGGTTTGTTGAAGAACTCCTTGGTTATCAGAATTTCTTTGTTTACGTAATGGTATGCACCTTGCCCGGTATGGCGGTGATACCGTTCCTGAAAATTGATCCGTTATTTGGTGTCAGGAAAAAGGAGGTATAATGTCAGCGAAGAACCTGATATTGTTATTATCTGCTGTCATAATGACACAGCTGTCAATGGCGCAGAACCATCCCAAACACGAAATGCGCGGCGTGTGGATCGCCACCGTTGACAATATTGACTGGCCTTCATCAAAAGGGTTGGATACCGGGACCCAGAAAAAGGAACTCACCGGCATGTTGGATATAGCTAAACAATACAATCTGAATACGGTAATCCTGCAGATCAGACCTGCAGCAGATGCATTCTACAACTCATCCCTGGAGCCATGGTCGCAATGGCTGACCGGCGAACAGGGCAAGGCCCCCGAACCGTACTATGATCCCCTCGAATTTGCCATTGAAGAATGCCACAGCCGGGGACTTGATATCCATGTCTGGTTGAATCCCTACCGTGCTGTTTTTGATACCGGCATGTTAACAGCCCCGGACCATGTTACCCGCAGGCATCCGGAATGGTTCCTGAGATATGGCAGAACCGTATACTTTGATCCGGGGCTTCCACAAACCCGTGATTATGTGGCAGGTGTGGTGAGCGATGTGGTCAGGCGTTATGATATTGACGCGGTTCATATGGACGATTATTTTTATCCTTACCGTATTGCCAATGTTCCTTTCCCGGATGACAGCTCATTCAGGACTTTCTCAGACCTTCCCGAAAACAGGCGCGATGATTGGAGGAGGAACAATGTGGATTTAATTATCAAACAGCTTCATGACAGTATTAAGTCGATTAAACCCTGGCTGGAATTCGGAATTTCACCGTTCGGTGTCTGGAGGAACAGGGACAGGGATCCGGCAGGATCAGCAACCCATGCCGGACAAACCAATTATGATGATTTGTTTGCGGATATTCTGAAATGGCAGGAAGAAGGTTGGATTGATTATGTGGCACCCCAGCTTTACTGGCATATCGGGATGGAAGCAGCGGATTACGCTGTACTTGCCGACTGGTGGAACCAAAACACCCGGGGCAGGCAATTGTATATCGGACAGGCACCTTATCGCATCGACCGGAAAGCATCTGCCAAATCGTGGAGATCGTCAGGTGAGATCATACGCCAGATAGAACTGAACCGCACGTACGCCAATATTGCCGGTAACATTTTTTTCAGTGCAAAGGTCTTGTTAAGAAATCCACAGCGGCTGAATGAAAAACTTTTGAAGAACCTTTACCGGTTCCCGGCACTGCCACCATCAAATAGCGGCATTTCAGCAGTTATGCCCGATCCTCCCGGAAATCCGGTACTATTGCCACAGGACGGCCAGATCATGCTGCAATGGGAAAAAGGAAAGAACACCAAATACTTTGTCCTGTACAGGCACCGCAAAGAAAAGCAAAACGATTCCCGGGGTCCGCAGGGCATATATTGTGTCACATCTTCATTGTCAATGACTTTCCCCGGGAATTGCCGTTCAAAAGCCTCAAAATATTCCTATAGCATTACATCGGTGAGCCCAACCAATACCGAAAGCAAGCCGGTATATTTTTTGAAATGATATTTTATAAATTGACCGGGAATACACCGTATGTAATACATAAACATCGTACTTTTGAACGGTGTGACGCAAAAGAACTTTAGAATTTAATGCGATCAGGGCTGTATAAATACATAAGAACATTACCCGGAGTGCTTCTGGGAATGATGATGTTGCTGTATGCTTGTCATTCATCCATATACCGCGGCGTGCAGGTGGAAATAAACACGATAGCTGACAGGTGGGTCCCTGACAGGAGGGAAGGCATTTGCGAGGTATGGGTGAAGCAGGGTAAGGATAGATCACTTATCCTGAAGGGGGAAACCATATTTCCCGGGGCAAAGGAGGAGATGCTAACCTCGGCGGGCAGGCATAGATTACAGGTTATTGACAGCATCCTCCTTCTTCCGGATACAGTAAATAATCCTTTCTGGCAGGGACTTATATCCCTGAGTGTGGCAAACTTAAGAAAACAACCGGATCATACCGCGGAAATGGTATCACAGGCCATCCTGGGTACCCCGGTACTGGTCTTAAAGAACAAAGATTCATGGCTGTTGATACAAACTCCTGACAGGTATATTGCCTGGACCGAAGAATCATCGGTTCAGCTTATGAAGCCGGAAGAAATGGACGGATGGAGACAGGCTGACAGGATTATTTACCGGGTAAATGCCGGATGGATGTATGCCTCTCCTGCTAAAACAGGCGTGGTCAGTGATCTTGTCATTGGTTCCATTGTGGTTAAATCGGGTGAGGAAGGTTCATTTTATAAAATTCTCATGCCTGATGACCGTGAAGGTTATATCAATAAAGCCGAAGCATTGGATTTTGATGATTGGGCCGGCAGGATAGCCGGAACCGGAGAGAGTATCTGTACCACAGCTGAAACCTATATGGGCATTCCTTATTTATGGGGGGGCACATCTTCCCGTGCGGTTGACTGCAGCGGATTTGTCCAGGGAGTATTTTTTATTAACGGGATGGTCCTTCCCCGGGATGCTTCCTTACAATGTAATTATGGTTCACCTGTTGATCTTTCAACCGGTACGGATCAGCTGAACAAAGGTGACCTGTTGTTTTTCGGCAGAAAGGAAGGTTCATCCGGGAGGATAACCCATGTAGCTGTCTACATGGGCAATTCCGAATACATCCATGCTTCGGGAAGGGTTATGATCAACAGCCTCGATTCCACCCGGTTGAATTATGATTCCTACCGGAGAAAATCACTTATTATGGCCAGGAGGATGATCGGGGGAGCCGGTGAGGGAGGAATTGCCGGCTTAAAATCGCATACCTGGTATTTAAACCAACCATCACCATGAACAGTCGCAGGAAATTTCTTACTTATTGCGGACTCATTGCCGGAGGAGCCGGCTTCTCTTATGCATCGCTGGGTTCTTCGGCACGCGTTGGTGCTGGTAAAAGGAAAGGGACTGGCATGTCCATGAAGTTCAAACCCTATGTACTTCAACTAAAACATGTGTTTACGCTGGCCTCCGGATCGAGGAACACGACGCCGGTCATGCTTACTGAAATAACCTATGACGGGGTTACCGGATACGGGGAGGCCTCGATGCCGCCCTATCTGGGCGAAAACCATGCCACCGTACAGGCGTTCCTGTCAAAGGTCGATCTGTCGAAATTTGACAGCCCTTTCCTGTTGGATGATATTTTGACCTACGTGGAACAAATAGCTCCCGGTAACTATGCAGCAAAGGCTTCGGTGGATATCGCCCTGCATGACCTGGCAGGCAGGCTGATGGATCAGCCCTGGTACAGGATCTGGGGATTGAACCCGGAACGTACGCCCTATACATCATTTACAATAGGTATTGATTTACCGGAGGTTGTCAGGGAAAAAACAAGAGAAGCTGCCCCCTATAAGATACTTAAAGTGAAGCTGGGCCAGGGCAATGACAAGGAAATGATACTGGCAGTGCGGAGTGTGACGGATAAGCCCCTTTGCGTAGATGTTAACCAGGGATGGACTGACAGAGGAAAAGCCCTTGAAATGATCCACTGGTTAAAAGAGCAGGGCGTGGCTTTTGTTGAGCAGCCAATGATAAAGACAGCAGTTGATGATCTGGCCTGGCTTACACAGAACAGTCCATTGCCGGTAATTGCAGATGAAGCATTGCAAACAGTTTCTGATATGCACAAGATGCAGGGGGTGTATAGCGGCATCAATATCAAACTGATGAAATGCGGGGGACTCAGGGCTGCATTCACTATGGCAAACATGGCCAGGTCAATGGGCATGAAGGTGATGATCGGTTGTATGATCGAAACTTCCTGCGCTGTCACCGCTGCGGCACAGCTCTCCCCAATGGCCGACTGGGCTGATCTCGACGGTAACCTGCTGATCGATAATGATGTTTTTACAGGGATAAAGATCCTGGAAGGGAAGGTCATATTGCCTGATAAACCGGGAATTGGAATCCTCCCTTTAGCGGATTGAAACAGGAATAATCAGTTTCAGGCTGAAGTTTCTACCCATATTGTATACACCCCGGCGTTGCGTCGAATAATTTAATTCGCTGTATTTAAGCCGGCTAAGGTGGCTTTGGTAAGCAACATCGGCCAGATTATTCATGGTGATATATAACGAACAAAGGTTTTTTTCATTCCGCCAAAAATCTGTTCCCAGGCCCAGATTCAACAATACATAACCCGGCGTTCCGGTTTCGGTGTTAAAAGCTGCGTAATAATTACCCTGTTTGAAGTATTTTTCCACCGTAAGCTGCAGGTAGGCGTTCCGAATCGTTTTGGACAGACTCTTTATATCGATCCTCACTGAGGATTGCCATTTTGGAGCAGGTATAGAGGGCAGATGCCGGGAGGAATCAGGCTGGGTTTTTTGTATTGCCGTTACAAACGAAAATGAATTTTCAACATGGATCCAATCGTATGGATGCGGATGAATGTCAATTCTCACTTCACCACCAGAAAGGCGTGCGTTGCCCGCGACATACCTGAAAGTACTTACGTCCCCGGAAATGGAATCACCTCCGGCGGCACCGCTTAATTTCCGTAAGTAGATGTAGTTATTAATGGTGCTGTTAAAAATATCGAGTTCGGCTGCAATATGCTCGGAATTAATTCCGAGGACATAGTCAAGTTGAAGGCTGTGTTCCGCACTAAGCCCGGGATCTCCAATTTCATACCGAAGGGTTCCTTCATGTATTCCATTTACGCCCAATTCGCCTATGTTAGGAGCACGAAATCCTCTTGATATATTGAATTTTGTGAAAACGGATTTTGTAATTTGCCATGTTGCTCCCAGGCTTCCCGAAATGCCGTTAAATCCTGAGTTAAATCCCGGGAACTTCAGCACCGACCCCACGGCAGGAGCCATGATCCTATTGTCAAGGCTGTCCAGGTACAATTTCCGGGATTGTTCCAAACGGGTATCAAAGCGAATTCCACCACTGATATCTACATTTCCAAGGTTTTTCTTAAACAGGATAAAGAAACCGGCATCAAACAAGGAATATTCCGGCACAAGGTATTCGTCGCCCCTGTTTTTTGAATTCTGCCGCATACCATTCAGTCCGAATGAAAGGGACATTGTGCTAAATTCAGGCATTAGATATCGGAGATCATAGGTGAACGTGTTCAACAGGAAATAAAGATCGTAATTGCCGGCATTCAGCACATTTCCAAATTCCTTCCGGTGATTCTGCTGAAAGCCAAAAGTTGTTTTCAGGCTTCCGTTGCGGAAAATGAAGTTGCTGTTCCAAACTACCTTATAATGGTGAATTTTCTGGTAAGGAGTAAACGGGGTATATGACAACAGATCATCATCCGTAACGATTATGCTTTCTGAGATGGTATCGCCAACAGGGAAGGACCTGGTAAAAGCCCCGGTTGTACTGTCGCGTTCACCTTCAACAATACCCGGTGTGAGGTTATAAATACTGAAATTTACATGAGAGTAACCCCATGGTTTTATAAATCCCGCCAATAAATTTGCACCGTTTTCCCGCCATCCCGAATTGAATACATAACCGTCGTAGGCATTTTTGTATGCATGGGAAATTTTGTTGCTGAAGCGTGCATCCCAGATAAAACCTCTGATATTACCGGCCATATTGGCGGACATTCCCGCAAGGCCGTTGTTGGTCTGATAGTTTGCCGCAACTGTGCCATTGATCCTTCCTTCATCAGGCGAAGGTGCAGCCATCATATTTATTACCCCTGCCATTGCATCTGATCCAAAAGCCAGACTGGCGGGACCTTTTACGATCTCCACCCGGTTTACCGCATATTCATCAATTTCGATACCGTGCTCATCTCCCCATTGCTGACCCTCCTGACGAATGCCATCATTAATGACAACTACACGGTTATAGCCCAGACCACGGATCACCGGTTTCGAAATAGCTGAACCGGTTGTAATTTGGGAAATGCCGGGTTGTGAGGCGACAGCATCTATGATATTGGATGATGCATTCTGCAACAAAACCAATCTTGGTATTACTGTGATCGGTGTGGGTGTCCGTTTCTGTTCGGCCGATTTTGACAATCCCGTGATAACAACCTCATTCAGCTCGGTAGCGGTGTATTCCATTTCGAAATCCATAACAGAAACGGTTCTAAGATCAATGGTCACGATCAATGACCGGTAACTGATATAACTTAGCTGAATAAGTACGGTGACTCGGGGAAGTTTGGTTATTTTGTAACGGCCTTCCTGATCCGAAACTGCCCCTGTTTTCAGATCGGGGAAATAAACAATTACACCGGCCAGTGCTTCACCTGTTTTTTTATCCGTGATCCTGCCGGAAAGGGAAGCTTCCGGTGGAGGTGTTCCTGAAGGGATGACCGGGGACGGGATCATCAGCAACAGGGCAACTATCATGAAATTTAAATTCTTCATCACATTCATTATTAATAATAAAATGAGGCTAATGGGTAATGTTGCCGGATACTGATTCAGTAACTGCGGCAGGTAAAAAAATAACGGAATTTAATTCAGAAACGGAGGTGCCCGAAGCAGGAAATAAGCGAAGGGATTTCTGAATACCGGCTCAAGCGGGTGGATCAGGTACAATTTACTGACCTGGTGAACAACAGCATATTTGTGGTATTCGCGGGTTAAACCGGGAACAAGCTCAAAACTGCAAATCAGGCAGAGTTTTTCAGCCTGGGTAAGGTTCTGCCCGTTATCCGGAAAGGAAATAGTTCTATGGTCAGGCCTGTGGTAATGTCCTGTTTTGATGGTAAGGAGAGCGACAAATACCAGCAAATGAAAAAAGGCCAGAATGATTATATTTGCTTTTCGGCTCATCAATTTAATCTGTTGTAAAATTAATCGCTTTTTGAGTTGTCATCCCGGATTTCATTTAATTAAAACATAGTATGATCAGAATTGTTTCCTTCATCGTGGTGAATTTGTTTATTCCGCTTTCAAATTCTCAGGTTATTCAGAAAATACCTGAAATGTTTGCCCGCGGGGCGACACCCGAAAAAGCCGGGGAAGGATATGCGTTTACCGAAGGATGTTCCGTTTCTGCTGACGGAAGGGTATTCTTCACCGATCAGCCCAATGATAAGATCTATGTTTGGGATGAAAGCACGGGGATCAGTCTCTTTAAATCGGATTGTGAAAGATCGAACGGAACTTTTTTTGACAGGGAAGGGAATTTGGTTGCCTGTGCCGACAGGTACAACAAGCTGGTAAAGTTCACACCTGCCGGGGAAATGCTGGAAGTATACACGAATGGATTTAACGGGCAACATCTTAACGGGCCCAATGACCTGTGGATTGACGGCAGGGGCGGGATCTATTTCACTGACCCTTACTACCGCCGCGATTATTGGGAAACTGGCCATACTAAGGAGCTGGAAGTACAGGGTGTTTATTACCTGGGACCGTCCGGTGAACTGGTCCGGGTGATCAGTGACCTGGTGCAACCAAATGGTATTGTTGGTACGCCCGATGGGAATACCTTGTATGTTGCTGACATTGGTGCACGGACTACATGGAAATATACAATTAATCCCGACGGGTCGCTCAGCAATAAAACGAATTTTGCACCTGCCGGTTCCGATGGCATGACGGTTGACAGCAAGGGCAATGTTTACCTCACGTTTGGAAAGGTACTGATATATACAAAAAGCGGTGAGAAAGCCGGTGAAATGGAGCTGCCGGAAAGCCCTTCCAACATATGTTTTGGCGGCAGAGACAGGAAAACGCTGTTCATCACGGCAAGAACAACGGTTTACACAGTGAGGATGAAGGTTAAAGGGGTGGAATAATTACCTGTCCTTTGTCTTTTTGCCCCTTTTCCCTTTACAGGATTTCCACCGTTTTCCGGTACCCCAGGTCAAGCAATTCCGGGGCTTTTTTCAGATTAAAAAAATTGTATTGTTGTTGCATTATTTGAAACTTAAAGATTCTCAGGTTAGGGTTATAATGCCATACTATTATTTAACCGCCTTCTTCAGGTATTTATAGATCCTTTTAACAAATGGTTTTTCTCCTTTTGCCAGAAATTTCACTTCAACCGGGATATAATAAAATGCCTGCAAAAATGCCTTGTCTGCAATTTCAAGTTCCCGCAACCGGATGGCATCTTTTTCGGTGACAAGTATATAATTATTCTCCCGGGTAAATGTCCTGAATCTTGCCTTAATATCAAGGATGTCCCTGTAGGTAAAGGTGTGATGATCGGGGAATACAATTTCCTCTGCGATATTCAGGTTTTTTTCAAGGAATTCCCGTAAGGGCCTGGGGTTGGCAATTCCGGTCACCAGAAGAATTCCGGCGCCTGATTTGCGAAGCTGCTTATAGGTAAGTGTTGCAGGATGTCTCCTTTTTCCGGGGAATACCTCTGTCGGTGAGCCATATTCAAAGCGTGTAAAAAAAACAACCTGTTTTGGAAGGAGTTTCAGGTTATCAATAAATACAGCTCTGTCATTGGGTGACAAATGATCCGGGCATTTGGTTACAATAACAATATTTGCCCTGGTGGCATTACGCCAGGGTTCCCGTAAATTTCCGGCCGGTAGCAATACATCGTTAAATACCGGACGGCCATGGTCAACCAGCAGAATTAACAGGCCTGGTTTGATATAGCGGTGCTGGAATGCATCGTCCAGAATAATTACTTCCAGTTTTCTGTATTCCCTGATCAGGCGGTTCACTCCGTTTACCCTTTTCCGGTCCACAGCAACTGTCACTTCGGGAAATTTTGATTTGATCTGCATGGGTTCGTCGCCCAGCTCGGCCACGACCGATTTTACAGAAGCCATCCTGAAGTCCCGGGTCTTCCGTTTATATCCACGGCTTAAAACGGCAATTTTAAAGTCGTTTTTAAGTAAGCCGACCAGGAACTCAACATGCGGAGTTTTACCGGTACCACCTGCAGTTATATTTCCTACAGCTATTACAGGAAGACTTAAAGAGACTGACCGCAAAATCCCATGATCAAATAACAGGTTCCGAATGCCCACTACCAGGCCATATAGCGCGTTCAGGGGCAATAGTGCCGGTCGTTGAATTTGCCGGGGTCCTGTCATATTTTATGAAGGATTAACGGACCGATAATTCGAATGGTATCCGTGCCTGTATCCTGTCACCGCTTATGATTTGTTTCATATAACGGTAGTATTTGTAGTTAGCACCGAGTTCTTTCCGGATGATCCGTTCGCTGAAATCCTGTGAAAGCTCCTTCATGATCTGTGTAAAGGGATCTTCAAGCTTGGGTAATTCAATGATCCTGTAGTTTTCGAGATTTGCTTTCCGGGCGGCAATGTCGATTGAGGTGTTCAAACCGCCAATAACATCAACCAGGCCCAGATCAAGTGCATTATTACCGCTCCATACACGTCCTTCACCGATACTGTCCACTGCTCCGAAGGTCATCTTTCTGCCATCGGAAACACGGGTGACAAATGTAGTATAGATCTTATCCACCATATTTTGCCATACCCTGCGTTCTGTTAGGGAGAGCGGTCTGTAAAACGAACCAAAGTCGGAATAGGTATTCGTTTTTTCCACATCCAGGGTAATTCCGAGCTTGTTTTCGAGAAAGCCGGATGCATTTACCTGAACCCCGAATACTCCTATGGATCCGGTGATTGTATTTGGACTGGCTACGATGGTATCGGCAGCCGCGACAACATAATAACCTCCGGATGCGGCAACATCTCCGAGGGAAGCGATTACCGGCTTAGTCTTACGGGCCAGGCTGAGCTCCCGCCATATCACTTCGGAAGCAAGGGCGCTGCCACCTCCCGAATTTACCCGGAATACAATAGCCTTAATGGATGAATCCTGCCGTGCGTTGCGGACGGCCTTAGAGATCCTTTCTGAACCCATGCTTCCTTCACCCTGTTCACCGGTGACTATATCGCCCGCAGCATAGATAACGGCAATTTTATCTCGGGTATAACCTTTTTCGTTACGGAGTTTCGGTGTCCTGAGATATTTATGATGGGTAACGAACTTTAGGTTTTTGGAATTATTGATATTTACAAGTTGTGCCAGCGTGTCGAGCACCTGGTCTTTATAAAGCAGGGTATCCACAATACCAAGGGATACGGTAGAAGAATCGTTCCACAGCAACAGGTTATCGGCAACGGAATTCAGTTTCTCAGGGGTTACATGCCTGCTTTCCGCAATCTGTCCGACGATATGGTCCCAAATAGAACCCATGTAAGTCTGGATCTGTTCCCGGTTCTCAGGGCTCATTTTATCGTACATAAAAGGTTCCATGGCGCTTTTAAACTTGCCATGCCGGATTATTTCAGGCTCTATATCAAGCTTCTCAAGAGTCTTTTTATAGAACATGACTTCGGCACTAAGTCCTACAAAGTCCACTGTTCCTCCCGGATTAAGGAATATTTTGCTGGCAGCGGAGGCCAGGTAATAAGTCCCCTGTGTATAGCTGTTGCTGAAAGCTACAATAAATTTTCCCGATTTCCGGAAATCCAGCAGGGCATTACGGATCTCTTCAAGGGTGGCTATTCCTGCCCGGAGACCTGAAAGTTCAAGATAAATACCGCGAATATTTTCATCTTTGGCAGCTTTGGCAATATTGCCAAGAATATCATTTAATCCGAGATGGTTGTCGGTTCCCAGGGTAGTAATATTATATACCAGCACGGGCATGGGTGACTTTCGGTCATTGATCGGCTGATCCAGTTTTAACAACAATACTGTATTCGCTTTAATTTCTACAGGCTTGTCCTGTGAGGTCATAATAGCACCAATAACACCCATGAAAATGAAGAACAGGAGGATTGTAGCAATGATAACGCCCAATACACTCGCCAGTAAATATTTAAAGAAACTTTTCATAGATTATAAAATGTTGGGTAAATTATAACAATATTAATGAAATAAAGGGAAATCACATAATTTTGCAGGGTAACATAACCTCATGCATCAGGTATTTTTATCCCTGGGAAGCAACCTGGGAAACCGGTTGGAAAACCTGAACAATGCAGTTGATCTGCTTGGGACCGGAACAGGTACTGTCGCGGCTGTTTCACCGGTATATGAAACCGAGCCCTGGGGTTGCATGCATAAAGTTAATTTCCTCAACCTGGCCGTTTCATTGAAAACACTCCTGGGTCCTCATGATTTACTTGCGGCCATCCATGAAACTGAGAGACATTGTGGCCGTGATGCATCACAGGGACATAATGCTCCCCGAATTTTGGACATCGACATCCTTTTTTATGATGCACGCATCATAAACACCAAAAAGCTGATTATTCCACATCCGTTTTTACACCTCCGGAGGTTTGTGCTGGTTCCGCTTGCGGAAATTGCACCGGGTTTTATCCATCCTTCATTGAAAATTCCCGTAAGTCAGTTGCTGGCAGATTGCCGCGATGAAAGAATGACGCTAAAGGTCACGTGAAAGCCGGAAACAGCGGATATAAAAAGGCAGGTCGTTACGGGTGATGACCGCGATGGTTGATTCTCTGGCACCAAAACCGGCAAACGGAAGTGTAGCTGCGGGATTGACCGGGATCCCAAACGAAAGTGTAGTATTGGTTTCGGCATATTTCTCAATAAACCTGTCAATCAGGAACAGGTGGGGAAAATCCTGGTTCTGTTCCGGGGATGTAACCTGGAAAAGCAGGTTGATATTATTTTTAGCAAATGCAAAAAGTCCGGCGGAAGCCAGATCGTTATGCTGATTATATACTCCGCAAATTTCCCCGGAATTATAACGGATAAGTCCGGCCATGATGGTGCGCAGAAGCCTGTAATTATTGATACGGATATTTTTATCCACAGGGATGTTTTTTTCAATTATGAACATGATCATATCATTGGGTGATAATCCCTTAATGAAGCTCATGCCCCGGGCGGTTGCCAGGTTTAGTTTCTGCCGTATGCCGGGATCAAAATCTCCCGCAAGTTTGTAGTATGGTTTGATCAGATCGAGTTCAAAACGTCTTTTTGATGTGTGTGGTGTTTCCTTTTCATCCAGGGGATTGTATTTATTCAGAACGATCCGGTAATACCGGAACCGGTTTGGAATGGCCATGATAAACAGGGCAGTCTTATCAACATTGATGGGGGTCCTGGAGAATATACCCAGTTCACCGGCAAAACCATGGTCATAAATGATATCCCTGCCCAGGTAACGCCGGGTAATAAGTGGCATAACCGACAGGTAGTCATCTTCCACCAGGGCATCCCAGGTATCACAGATCAGATCAAGAAACCAGGAAAGGGCATAAATATTACCATTAAAGGATTCAGAAATGCATTTGTCCCAGGCATTTACATCGATCTCACTGTTCTTCAGATAGCGTATGCCCATGGGGACAGGTTAGGTTAAACTGTTACAGGAACGGCGTCAGATTATATTTTCATCGGCAAAGCTAAAATAGCCTTTTCCTGCGATTATCAGATGATCGAGCAGGGAAATGTCCATCAGGGCAGCTGAATCCTTCAGCCTTCGTGTAACGGATATATCGGCATCGCTTGGTTGCAGGTTACCCGACGGATGATTATGACAAAGAATGATGGATATAGCCAGGTTTTCAATTGCCATTTTCAGGATGATGCGGATATCTGTTACGGTTCCGGTTATACCTCCCTGGCTTATCTTTCTCTTATCAATTACCCGGTTTGAGCGGTTCAGGATCAGGATCCAGAATTCTTCGTGGGAGAGATCAGAAAGGATCGGATGCATGAGAGTAAAAACATCTGCGCTGCCTGTGATTTTTTCCCTGTCGGGGGCTGCTGCCTGCTTTCTTCTGCGTCCAAGTTCAAGAGCGGCAACTATGGATATTGCCCGCGCCTGGCCAATTCCCTTATGTTTCTTCAGGTCAGTAACCGAGTATTTTCCGAGTATATCGAGGTTATTCCCGGCCATATTCAGGATTTGCCGGGCAAGTTCGACCGCGGTGATTTTTCTGGTTCCTGAACCGATTAACAAGGCTATTAATTCAGAATCACTGAGGCTCTGTATTCCCTTTGCCAGCATTTTTTCACGCGGCCGGTCTTCAACAGCCCAGTTCCTGATACTGAGGTTTGTATATTCTTCCATTGCCAACAACTTTTTGGATGAAAGGTAAGATTTTCTTCCAAAATAAAAAACCCCGGCGGATAACCACCGGGGTGACAGTTTTTTCTGGCCGGACCGGATCAGGAAATGCCGTTCACTTGTTTGGCAAGCTTTGATTTCAGATTGGCAGCCTTATTCGGGTGAATAATATTTTTCTTGGCAAGTTTATCAAGCATGGACGAAACTTCGGGTAAAAGGCCGGCAGCTTCCGTTTTTTCAATTGTTGAACGGATATTCTTCAGTGCGTTACGGGTAGTTCTTGCATAGTACTTGTTGTTTTCCTTACGACCTGCATCCTGTCTGATCCTTTTTTGTGACGACTTATGATTTGCCATTATATTCAATTAATTATTCTGTATGATTACCTGTTTTCAAAGAGCGACAAAAATAATTAATTTTTCAATACAGAAAACTTTTTAAAAAAAATTATACATTTGCAACCTTAATTTTAAAGTAGGTTTATTATTAAATTGAAGTATGCCCGTAAAAATCAGATTATCGAAAAAAGGCCGCAAGAAGTTGCCTTTCTACCACATTGTGGTAGCAGATAGCAGGGCGCCACGGGATGGTAAGTTTGTTGAAAGGATTGGCTTATACAATCCCCAGACTAATCCTGCTACTATTGAATTAAATTTTGATAGTGCATTAGATTGGTTACAAAAGGGCGCTCAACCTACTGACACCTGTAGGGCTATTTTATCAGAAAAAGGTGTTATGATGAAGAAACACCTTTTAGAAGGTGCGAAAAAAGGAGCCTTCACTGCTGAAGAAGCCGAAGTGCGTTTTCAGAAATGGCTTGGTGAAAAACAGGCCAAAGTAAAAGCACAGATGGATTCCATCGTGAAAGGCAAGGATGATGAATCCAGCAAGCGTCTTGCCGCCGAAACCAAAGTAAAAGAAGCAAAAGCACAGGAACTTGCTAAAAAGCTGAAGGCTCAGGCCGAAGAAACCAAAGCCGTGGAACCGGTGGAAGAAATCAAAGCCGTGGAACCGGTGGAAGAGATCAAAGCCGTGGAACCGGTGGAAGAGATCAAAGCTGTGGAACCTGTTGAAAAGCCGGTTGCGGAAGCTACTGAAGAAGCTGCTCCTGAAAAACCGGGAGAAACCACTGAAGTATAATTGCTGTATTTCATCTTTATTTCCCGGCAGTAGAACTACCGGTGTGACAGTATTGTTTAACGGTAAACTGTTCTGATGATATCAAAGGACAAAAGTATTCTGTTGGGCACGCTGACCAAACCGCATGGCACAAAGGGATCGCTGCTGCTGAGGATTAGGGACCTGAAAGCTGAAGAATTTAAAGACAGGGGATCAGTATTCGTTGAAATCGACGGATTGCTGGTCCCTTTCTTTTTGGAGGAATATTTGATAAAAACCTCAGATTCAGCGGTAATTAAGCTCGAAGGAGTAATCTCGGAAACGAAAGCCAGGGAATTCACCGGGCATGAGGTTTATATAAATCAGAACCAGGTCAGTCGAAAACCGGGAAAATTAAGAGGAACAACGGGTATCCGGAATTACAGTGTCACAGACAGGAAACTGGGTTTTATAGGCCTGGCAACCGGAATAATCGAGGTGGCCAATAATCCGCAGCTGGTGGTAAAAACCGGTGACAAGGAATACCTTGTTCCCGCTCATAAAGACATCATCCTTGAAATCAACGACAAGGAAAAGGCTATCCGGATTGATGCACCGGATGGATTGTTTGAAATATAGTAATGAGTAATGAGTACTCCTTACTCGTAAATGTCATCCGGTCCGGTAACAGCCATTTCATTTATAAAATCTGCAATCTTATCCGTAATTGCTTCCAGATATTTTTCTCCTTTTTCTGCTGAGGCTTTGGCTGGATTTCCAATACCGGTGTCATCGGTGACTTTGGTCCATGCTCTTGGAAACCATACCCAGCCTTCTTTTCTTGCAGCAAACCGGGGTTTTTTAGAATTTCCCGGACCGGCTTCGGTCAAAGGCAGAACCAGCTGGGGAACAACATTCATCATCACGCTGGTTTCCATCTCGTTGGCATGATCACCGGCTTCTTCAAAAAACTTATCTAACGGTACTACTTCAAACCAGTTGAGTTGCGCGATAAATATTTCGGGGAATTTCGGCTGCAATTCACGGATTATGGATTTGAAATCGTTTCCGCCGTGCCCGTTAAATACGATAAATTTTGAAATGTTATGATTCGACAGGCTTACCAGTATATCCTCAATGATCCGGAACTGGGTGGATGGATTCATGTTTATGGTCATGAATATATCCAGCTGGCTTGTATTTACACCAAAGGGAATTGCAGGCAAAACCACAACGCGGGCTCCCTTATGCCAGGCCTTCTCTGCAGCCATTCTCGCAATAAATTCAGTTTCAATCGTGTCGGTCCCAAAGGGGAGATGATAATTGTGGGCTTCGGTTGCTCCCCAGGGTAAGACTGCAATATCGTATTGCTGTTCCTGGACTGTTTTCCATGTGTTTTCACTTAATATAAATGGTGCTGACATACGCTTTGTTTTAAATTCAAGATAGCCAATTCAGGGAATACCTGATGTAATAATTATGATTTTTTTTAGTTAGCATTGTACAAAATTCACAATTTGGAATGGATATTCGCAAAATTCTGACACTTTTAATCATTATTTCTGTCATTACCGGGAAAATGCAGGGCCAGATTTTTGCCCCTTCAGCCTCAGACTCATTTGCTGCGTCGTATAACACACCATCCGGCACGGATAAGGTGTTTGTTTTTAACCGGACAGTTTACCAGGAAGAAATAACCGCCTCCATAACAGCGGTATCGGTGGACAGAACAACCGGGTGGACTTTTGAATGGTTTGTATTCAACAGGCTGAGTTCCGCTTATGAACCTGTTCCGCCTGCAGGCAGCGGATGGATGTCCGAAATCGATACAATTACCGTTTCATCAGGTTACCAGGTAATTATGACCAAGGGAATAAACAGTTATGTATACCGTGTTTGGGTGATGATGAATGATTATCATCTGGAAATAACCAACAAGGATGAGGAGGATAAATTGCTGTTCGGATATTTTAACTGCACGTCACTTGATCTCAGGGCGGATACAATTCTTACTCCTCTTTTCTATTACAATCCTGATACAAAAGCTCAGATCAGTGTATTCAACAATTTTACCATCCGGTGGACAACCGATAACGAAGAGGCTTCCAATCCTTCGAGCCGGCTGGTAACGCGTGTTTATAACCCGCCATCTGCCGATACGTGGTATTTTCTGAGGGTCACTGACCGGTTTGGATTACAGCGATATGATTCCGTATTCTATGAATCCATACAATCAGAGGCCAGGATTACCGGAACCTATATCAATCTGAGCGATACATCGGCTTATCCCGGTACCGGTTTCGGCAATTTTTACAGCGATGGTATCAGGTCCGCGCCGGGTAAATACCTGTTCGATTTTTCCGCATCCAGGAATACTGTAACCTACCGGTTGGAGTTTGGGGACGGAGAGGTTTATGAAACATCTTCGGATACGCTGGAAATTATGCATGAGTACAAGGTACCGGGCAATTATAAGGTTGTGCTAACTACCAAATCCGATAAGCCTTATGAATGTCCCGATTCGGTAATGGTAGAGGCCGAGCTTGACTTTGCCGGGTTTTCACTCCCCAATGTTTTTTCACCGAATGATGACGGAGACAATGACCTGCTGATTTTTTATGATAACAACAACGTTTTCCGCAGCGAGGATGTTTCAGTGACATTCATTGATATTGCCATTTTTGACCGGGCAGGATTAAAAGTACATGAATTCGCAGGAAATATAAGGGATTGGAGCGGATGGGACGGAAGGGTGATGAAATCAAACAGATTGTCCCCGGAAGGCGTATATTTTTATGTGATCTCTTTGCTTGTTGCCTATGAGGATGAGAACAATCCGATCGGGAAAAAGGTCCTCAAGGGATTCTTTCATTTGTACCGCGAGTAATCTTTTATCCTGGGTATGATACCAACACGTGAAAATGCATGGAAGCTCCTGAAGCAATACAACCGGAATGAAAGCCTGATCAGGCATGCGCTTTCGGTTGAGGCCGTTATGCGGCATTTTGCGGGGTTACTGCATGAAGATATTGAGAAATGGGGAATTATAGGCCTCGTGCATGACCTGGACTATGAACAATATCCCGGACAGCATTGCACCATGACAAAGCAACTGCTTGAAAAGGAGCATTGGCCTGAGGAATATATACGTGCGGTTTTAAGTCACGGATGGGGCATATGTTCGGATGTGGAACCGGTTCATGTGATGGAAAAGGTCCTGTACACCATCGACGAGCTTACCGGACTGATTACAGCTGCTGTTTTCGTAAGACCTTCCAGATCGATCCTTGATCTGGAAGTAAAGTCAGTAAAAAAGAAATGGAACATGAAAAACTTTGCCGCTGGAGCCAGCCGTGAAGTAATAGAAAAAGGGATAGCCATGCTGGGAAATGATACGGATTATATTATCCTTGAAACAATAAACGGGATGAAATCAGCAGCCAGAGAAACAGGCCTGGAAGGATCTGTTATGCTGTAAGTCTCATTGCCAGATCCCCAAAATACCTCCTGCAACTACATAGGTAACAGCATGATAGCCGTCATACCCCATGCCAAAGATGAAACGGTTATTTCTCAGCCTGTAAATGGTTCCTGGAAATGCCAACTTCCTGAACGGTGACAGCATTGGCAGTGTTGCCAAAACTGCTGCGGATGTATGTGAGCACATCGGCAATCTGTTCGTCACTGAGATAATGGTGTGAAGGCATGGCTGTTTTGTACACCTGTCCATTCACCTCGATCTCTCCCTCAAATCCTTTGATCATTATGTTGATAAGACGGGTTTTGTCACCTTCAACCCATTCGGTTTTTGTCAGGGGCGGATACATCCCGGGAACACCGGAACCGTTGGTTTGATGACATGCCAGACAGTATTTTGTATATACCAGTATTCCGTTTTCATTTACGGTATCCGCAGATTTTTTATTCCCTCCGCAGGAAATGAAAAGCAAACATATCAGGAAACCTGCACCCGGGTAATATTTCATATAAGTTGGATTAATTGTAAAACACCCGCCAGACAGTCCCACTGACGGAATCGGCAATATACAGGGAGCCGTCTGGTCCTTTGGCCAGGCCGGTAGGACGATGTACAGCGTCACCGGGACTGCTGACAGGCGAAATTCCCGCAAATCCGTCGGCAAATATTTCCCAGCCACCGGAAGGCAACCTGCTGTCAAAAGGCACGAAAATCACGTAAAAACCCTCCTGCTCCTCAGGTGAACGGTTCCACGAACCATGAAAGGCAATGAATGCTCCGTTGCGGTACCTGTCGGGAAACTGGTTGCCGGAATAAAAAAGTAGGTCATTGGGAGCAATATGGGCAGGGAATGCCATGATCGGGTCCTTTTTTCCTGCACACCTTCCGATACTGTCACCATTACCTCCGTATTCCGGCATAAGAACCTTCCTGTTGGTGAGATTATCATAATAACAATATGGCCAGCCGCAGTCATCCCCTTCCTCAAGCATGAAAAACACTTCCGCAGGCAGGTTTGCATTGTCATTATCATCGTACAATTCGGGAAAGAACTGATTAAGCTGGTCGCGTCCGTGCTGGACAACAAAAAGGTTTTGGGTATGGTGATTCCAGTCGATGGCAACACAATTTCGCAGGCCGGTGGCAAACCTGGAACCATTGTTTTCCTGGGTTTGACCTTGGACATCATCCTTAAACCGCCATATGCCGCCATAATTTTCCAGGATAGGACAGGGATCCATACCGGGTGAGCCGGGGGTGCGGTCATCCTGCTGGCATGCATTGGAAGGCGCGCCGACATTTACATAAAGGTTACCAAGGGTATCAAAGGCAATGGTTTTGGCAGCATGCTGGTACTCACGTTTAAAACCGGAAATTATGGTTTCCGGGGAAAGATCGGGGAGCAGCTCGTTGCTTTTCAGTTTATACCTGATAATGCAGGTATCATGGGCGAAATAGAGATAATCTTTGTGAATTTGAATTCCGGTTCCGGGAAGTTCCCCAAAGCAGGCAACTATATCTGCTTTACCGTCACCGGTTGTATCACGCAGGGCAGCTATACCGCAACCATTTTTTAGATCCTGGAGTGCGAGGTAAATATCACCGTTTTCGCGCACAGCGATGTGTCGTCCGTGGCCAAGATCATCGGCCACCACCAGGGCGGAAAAACCATCGGGAAGCCTGATTCCGCCATTGTTTTTATCGGGTATAAGGCCGGCGGGTTTATTGGTCCGTGTACAGGCAGTGCATATGATTATGCCTGCAAACAACACGGTTGAAAGACGCGGGAAATAATTTCCAGTCATGGCAGGTATTTTTTGTTTATCAAAGTTACAGAAAAAAAGTTATCCGATTATTTCCATGAATCATTTGCCGCTATACCTTCCGTCAACTGTTTTGGCCAACTGGTCACCGTTTTGAAACCATTCGTCAAAAAAATCGTATATATTGTCGTAAAGAAGGGGAGTAAAAAGCCAGCGATTGAAATGACTTATACCGGCAATGCCCTGAAGGCACAGCAATAAGTATAAAGGAGAAAAGGGATCCGTTGTATGAACGGAAATTTCACAGGCTTAAGGTATGAGGGGCACATTAACAAAACTACTGACCGCAATCACGTTATTGATAAACTTGTTCTCGCAGCGGGTTCCAGGTCAGTGCGCACTGATCACCGACAATTTCAGCGGACAGGTTCCCAGCAGCGTTTGTGCCCCTGTTAACCTTACCATGGATGTCCGCTACAAATTCATTCTTCCGGTTGATCCATCCCGGGTTCAGATACTTTATGTATGGAATGACGGGACGGGCGCTACCACAATGGTTCCGGCCATTTCCCAGGGAGATACCGTTTTTACAGCCACAGCACTTCATGTTTATCCCCCGGCTGACCAGTGTTCATACACGGCCGAAGCCTATGTTGTTTTTGACGGTGTGCAGTGTGTAAGCAGCAGCAGGCAGGAACAAACTTTCAGTGCCTGGGCGAGGGACAACCAGAACGGGGCGGTAGTCATTACCGATCCGGTTGTTGCCCAGTTCTGCGAAGGAGAAGACATCATAGATGTTCGATTCACCGATAATTCCACTTTTAACTGCAATATCAACATTGAACCTGATAAACCCAACAGGATCACCCGCTGGGTTCAGTTCATCTACGGGACTACATCCATTGGAGGGGACCGGATCCCCAATATTACCATCCGGGATCCGCTGGGCAATACTTACCAGATGACCGATGCAGCGGGCAACTCGTTACCACCGGTAGCAGGTCCGATAGTTGAGATACCCATTCCTGCCGACGGGCCCACCGAAATTTCCTGGCCCATCAGTGCTCCGGCAGGAGGAATTGCAGGTGACATTTTTGAAATTACACTGCGGAACTGGAACATCTGTAATCCTTATGACAGGAATCCGTTTGATGCCATACCTCCCGCTGATCTCATCAACGGGGATAATCCGCCCATCACCACAACTGCCCTGATCGAGATTATCACAACTCCGCCACAGATCACCAATCCCTCTCTTGAATTCTGTGCCGGCAGTCCCATTAATCTTACCCTTTCCACCTCGGGCGGGCAGGTCAACTGGTATACCGATTCCCTGTTAACAAACCATATTCATACCGGCAATAGTTTTGACCCTACCAGACCTCCGGTTAATCTGGACAATTCCATCGGCGGAAATTATGCCTTTTTTGTGACCGAAACCCTGGGAGCCTGTACCAGTGCACCCAGCAAGATCTCCTTCAGGATTTATGATACACCGGCCCCGGCCCCCGATGCTGGCCGCGATACCATAATATGTGGTGATTCTTTCACCATGAACGGGAATATGCCGGTAGTGGGCACGGGGATATGGAGCACAACGGCGGGAGCCAGCATCGATGATCCGTCGGATAGACATACCGTTGTCAGGAATCTGTCTGCCGGGCCAAACCTGTTCAGGTGGACCATTTCGAACGGGCCGTGTGTATCGGTTGATGAGATCATCATAACAAGGGACTTGCAGCCGGCACCTGCTTCAGCGGGACCTGACCAGGCATTCTGCAACAGCAGCAGTACAGTGTTGCAGGCAAATGCAGCCACCAATAACGGAACCGGAACCTGGTCGGTGATTAGCGGAACTGCAGGATTCACCGGCCTTCATGATCCTTTCACACCGGCCACCGGATTATCGGGAGGAGAGAACTCTTTTACATGGACTATAAACAGCCGTTACGGAGCCTGCCTTACAACAAGGGATACCGTTGTTGTTCTCCGGGACCTGACACCGGATCCTGCCAATGCAGGCCCCGACAGGGGAGTATGTGATTCCCTTGCGGTGAACCTGCAGGCATTACCGGCCACCAACGGCGGAATCGGAACATGGAGTGTTGTTAGCGGCGGGGCCATAATATCCTCCATACATTCACCCGGATCGTTGGTTTCGGATCTGTCTCCGGGGAACAACCGTTTTCGGTGGAATATTGTAAGCATATATGGAATTTGTCCGGGAAGCACTGATGATGTGATCATTACGCGTGATGAGGCCCCTGCACCTGCTTTTGCCGGTTTTGACCAGGATCTGTGCAATGTAGTAACCACACCGCTTGGAGCCAATGCGGCAACCGTGGGCACAGGGATCTGGACCGTGGTAACAAATCCATCAGCAGTTGCCCCTGTTTTTGCACCAACTGTAAACTCTCCGAATGCCACAGCACAAATACAAGCGGGCAACGAAGGAATTTATGAATTTGCCTGGACCATTGTCAATGGCAGTTGCCGCACCGCAGATACAATTCGTGTGGATTACGGAATTCCGGTACCTCCGGCAGATGCAGGACCGGCTGATTCGGCCTGCGGGACTTCGGTTGCACTGGGAGCCAATAACCCCGGTATTGGTATCGGTACATGGCGTGTGATAAGCGGTTCCGGCCCCGTGACATTCAATCCGGATGTGCACGCACGTGCGGTTTATGCCGATATAGTTGCAGGCCAGGAAGGAATGTATACCTATGAATGGAGGATAACAAGCGGATCATGTCCGCCCAGCGCAGATTCGGTCTCCCTATTTTATAAACTTTCCCCGGGTGTGCCGCTGGCCGGCGATGCCGAAAGGTGCGGACCGGGGCCGGTGACGTTAACTTCAACCACGGGAGCCGGCGGTGATATCAACCGGTGGTACAATATGCAAACAGGAGGTATATTGCTTACGTCGGGGAATACCTATACAACTCCTGTTCTTGCCGTGGAAACCGGTTATTGGGTTGCGGGCTATAACAGCATTAACGGATGTGAAAGTCCCAGGCGACAGGTAAATGCAATTATCCATGCAATTCCTGAAGTTCCGGTTGTGTCGGATATCCAGCATTGCGGCAATGCAAGCATTACCATTCCGGCCACTGTCGGAAACGGCGGTAATACGAATCAATGGTATAGCAACGCTTCGGGGGGAGCACCGCTGGTTCAGAGCGTTTCCTTTACCACTCCTGTTTTATCAGCCCCTTCATCTTACTGGGTAAGCAGTTATAACGACAGCACCCATTGCGAAAGCAACAGGGTTGAGGTTAATATACAAATTGACCCGGTACCGGGTCTTCCGGATGCTTCAGATACCAGTCGCTGCGGTGAGGGTAGCCTGACCCTGGTATCTTCCCTGGGTACAAACGGAACGGTAAACCGCTGGTATGATTCACCTTCGAACGGTGTTTTACTGGAAACCACACTTGCATTTACAACCCCTCATCTTACAGCCCCGGTTTCATACTGGGTTTCGACTGCCAATCATAACACAGGTTGCGAAGGCCCACGGCAACGGGTAGATGCAAACCTGTTCCCTGTTCCGGGTTTCCCCAATGCCGGCGATATTAGCTGGTGCGGTCCCGACTCGGTGCTCATGATCTCAACACCCGGCACGAATGCAACAGTGGACAGGTGGTATGACAGCCTCAGCGGGGGAAATATGCTCGCACAGGCTAACAACTACCTAACCCCATACCTCACTACAGGACGCAGGTACTTTGTGTCGAGTTACAACGAAATAACGCATTGCGAAAGCAGCAGAAGGGATGTGATGGCGGTGATTCTCCCTGTACCCGGTGCAAATCCTATCCTGGGCCCTTCACAGGTTGGTATTAACCAGACCAACGTAATTTATTCCGTGAATTACCAGCCAGGCTCAACTTATAGCTGGACAATACCTTCGGGAATGTTCCTGCTGCTTGAAAGCCAGAATTTTGTGATTGTTGAATTCCCGAACCTGGGCACCTATAACCTGTCAGTGACAGAGACCAACAGTCTGGGTTGTGAAGGTCCTCCGGCAATCAAGGAAGTGGAAGTGAAAGATAACCTGATCAGCCTGAACATCAATACAATGCAGGGAAGAGTTTGTTTGGGAGAAGAACTTCAGCTCACTGTTATGCCATCCGGAGGAAACCCGTCGTATACATTTGCCTGGGGAGGCGACACGCAGTACCTGTCAGCTGTAAATGTTTCAAACCCCGTATTTACAGGCCAGTCTCCCGGTGTTTACCTGCTGTCTGTTTTGGTAAATGACATCAACGGCAACAGCGCAGGTGATACTATTCAGGTGACTGTAAATCCGAATCCTTCTGCACTGATAATCGTTACCGATACAGTGGTATGCGCCGGAAATATGCTGCAGCTGAATACAAGTGTTTCAGGTGGTTCGGGAACATATACCGGCTATGAATGGACAGGTCAAACCATGCCGCTATCAGCAACAACTATCAGGAACCCGGTATTCAGCACACTGTTGCGGGGCGAATACGCACTCACCTTTTCAGCACTTGACAATAACGGTTGCAGGGCATCCGATTCAGTCGTACTGTTTAACGATACACCCGAGGCCATATTTGTTACCGATGCGGTTCCCGGTTGCAGTCCGGTTGCAGCATCCTTTACGAACCAATCGCTTTATGCAGCGGATTACTACTGGGATTTTGGCGACGGAGCTACAAGCAGCCAGGCAAATCCGTCCCATATTTTTACCGGCATGTCGTCCTCCGTTGAATACTTCAATGTACAGCTTACAGCCATCAGTGAAAACAACTGCAGGCACACATCCAATGATTATATTACCGTTTACCCGAATCCGGAACTTACGATTGATACCTATCCGGAAAAAGCCTGTGCTCCTGCAATCATTCAGTTGTCGGCAACCCCCGGAGGATTTAGCTATGACTGGGATTTTGGCGACGGTCAGCATGATGTGGGCGGGTTTAATATGATGCATACATTTGCCAACGAAACAAACCGGGATACAAGTTTTACCATCCGGCTCATTTCCACCTCCTTCTTCGGCTGCCTGGATACGGGATATGTGGCAATTACCGTTCATCCCTCACCGCAGGCATCCTTCACCGCTGATCCTGTTTCACAAATGATCCCCGACAGAACAGTAACTGTAACCAACACCACCAGTCCCGGTGACTGGAGTTACCTGTGGCGGTTCGGAGATGACAGCATTACAGCTGAGCGCGATCCTGGTCCGCATACCTATGCCAATCCGGGTGATTATATGATAAGCCTGGTGGTTAGCGGGGAACATTGTGCCGACAGTGTCTGGCAGAGCATAGAAATCGTGCCACACCCTCCTGTGGCTCAGTTCAATCCTGTTGAACCGGGATGCATGCCCCTGACAATACAGTTTGAAAACACCTCAGCCTATTCCTACTCTTTTCTTTGGGAATTTGGAGACGGAGCGGTTTCAAATAAACCCAATCCCGAATATACCTATTATGAACCCGGAACATACAAGATAAAACTTACGGCCCGGGGAGATGATGGAACAGATACCTACAGCACCATCAATGATGTATGGGTATTACCCAATGCCTATTTTGAAATTGCCCCGCGTTTTGTTTATGTCAATGACCAGGAAGTACATTTCTTTAACTTGTCGGACAACGGGGACGTGTACGTTTGGGATTTCGGCGACGGAACGGGTTCGGGAGAGATGAATCCCACGCATATGTATACAAAGGAAGGGAATTACGACGTAACGCTCAATGTGTGGACTGAGAACGACTGTTATGACCTGTTTGAAATGCAGACTGCAGTTCTTGTGGAGCCAACCGGTAAAATCGTATTTCCGAATGTATTCCGCCCCGAATCACCCATCGAAGAAAACAGGATTTTTAAACCCGGAGTGATCGATCATGTGGAAGAATATCATTTGATGATATTTAACCGTTGGGGGGAACTTATCTTTGAGAGCTTTGACAGGGACACGGGCTGGGATGGGTATGCCAGCGGCAGGAAAGCCAAACAGGATGTGTATATATGGAAAGTGGAGGGTAAATATACGAGTGGACAGACATTTGTTCAGTCGGGTGATGTGACACTGATGCATTAAATAGCTGCCATGAAGAGAATTTTCGTCATATTGATGCTGGTTACCGGTTTTTTCAGGGGGTATTCCCAGGATGCCCATTTCTCGCAGTTTTATTCCAACTACCTGTACCTTGCACCCTCATTTGCAGGACTTACCGAAAAGAACAGGATAGCCTTCAATTATCGCAACCAATGGCCGGAAATCAAGTATGGTTACCAGACTTATTCTGTTTCGTTTGACAAGTTCGTGGAAAAATTCAGGAGCGGGCTGGGGGTTTTGCTTTTCCAGGATGTTGCCGGAACCGGCAATTTAAGAACAACGAGTGTCGGGATACAATATTCCTATGATTTCAACATTTCAGAATCGTGGCATGTAAGGCCCGGTCTGCATTTTAATTACACGGAGCGTGAGATCGATTTCGAACGGCTGCTCTGGAACGATCAGATTTCAGCAAGCGGAAATGCTCCGGTCTCGGCTGAACTCGCTCCCATGGAAAGGGCTGGTGACATTGATTTTTCAACATCGGTATTAACCTATTCCGATCGTTTCTGGTTTGGCGGTAGTGTTGACCATTTGCTGAAGCCGAATCAGTCGCTTTATTTTTATGATGAAGAAGATGGAAATCCGGGGGAAGTACCCGTCAAATACTCTCTCTTCGGAGGCATTAAATTTATCAAAAACGAGCACCTGCTCCGTCCGATCCCAACAAGCATTCAACTTGCCTTTTTGTATCACCAGCAACAACAGTTCCGGCAACTTGACCTTGGCGTTTACTGGTACCGGAATCCGCTCGTGGTAGGTTTATGGTACAGGGGTATCCCGCTATACAAGGAGGTATTCAACAGGGATGCCTTTACCCTGCTTGTGGGCATAAAAAGCAGGAATATGAATATCGGGTACAGTTACGATTTCACAATATCAAGATTGATTGCCAATACCGGGGGCTCGCATGAAGTATCAATCAGCTATGTATTCAAAACAAAACCCATCAAACATAAACCGAGAGCGGTGCCGTGCCCGGAATTTTAGACCCGTCATGACCCGGTAAATTAATCACAGCGGTTTCAGCATGAACGTTATATGCCTGGGCCTGTGTATCCCTGATTTTTTGAACCGGCATATGATCTCCCGTACTTTGTTTTCATAAAAGTAATAATGATCAGTGCCACGGAGTAAAGCAACCTTGCTTTTCAATCTTTCAGACATGGCCTCGATTTCCTGTGAATTCATGGCATCACCAATTATTTCGGTATGCACAAAACTGTCGAGAATCTGGAAACCGCTTGATTTGATTATGCCCATCAGGTCCTTTTTGGTAAATGGTTCGCGGTGATACCGCCCCAGCTGGTTATCCAGTTCGGCGCTTAACCGGTGATAAAGCATATAGGATTCCTGCACTTCAGACAGGCTCTCATTGATCATCTCATTAATGATTATCAGTCCGCGAGGTTTACAAACCCGGCCTGTTTCCTCAAAAAGTGCCTGCAAGGCCTCAATGTGATGCAGGGCATTGGACATGGTAATGGTATCGAAATAATGATCGGTGAAGGGCATGGCCAGTGCGGAGCCCAGGACAAGTACCACGGGTGACTGCCGGAATTCGGAATTAGCCTCCTCCAGGGCCTGCTGGTCAGGATCGATACCGGCTGCACTTTTCCAGGAACGGAAGGACCCAAGTACAAATCTTAAAAAGTCACCCCTGCCAACAGCCACATCCAGCAACGAACCGGCATCAAAATTACCGATCCTGCTTTTCAGGATCAGCATGTTTTCGTAATTCATGGAATAAGCAGTTAGTTTATACCAACGCAGATATTCCTATAAAATTAACATACAGAAAATCGGATAACAATGGCTTTTGTCATTATTAAGGAATCAGAAGGCAGCCATCAGCAGATCGATGTTTTTGGAAGGAATTCCAAGCTGGTTACCGAGGTAATCATTGGTAAGAATGCCATTGTAAATATATACACTGTTTCGCACGCCCAGATTTGCTTTAAGGAACGGCTTGAATCCACCGGAGCTTCCGATGGTAACCAAAATGGGTGAAAGGATATTGCTTAGTGCAATGGATGCAGTACGGGCAACCCTTGAGGGCATATTGGGTACGCAATAATGGATAACATTGTACTTGGTAAATACCGGATCTGCCAGGGTACGGTATTCCGATGTTTCAATGCATCCGCCCTGGTCAATGCTGAGATCGATGATCACCGAGCCTTTTTTCATTTCCCTTACCATGTCTTCGGTCACAAAATACCTGGGACCGGTATCCCACAGGTTTAGCGCCCCGATAACAACATCGGCTGATTTCAGGGTGCGTCTCAGCACCTTGGGATGAAATATGGAGGTATGCAGCCGTTGTCCCAGATTTCGCTGCAATTCTTCGAGCTTGTTGGGCGAGTTGTCAAATACCTTTACCAGGGCACCCATGCCGATTGCAGCCCTGGCGGCAAATTCAGCAATGGTATCGGCACCGATGATCACTACTTCGGTGGGTGTGATCCCTGAAATACCGCCAAGCAACACACCTTTGCCCCCGTTCTGGTTACTCAGAAGCTCCGCAGCAAGGGTTATGGCCGATATCCCTGAAATAGCGCTCATGGATTGGATAACCGGGTAACAACCATGCTCATCCTTGATCTGGTCGATGGATATGGCTGTTATTTTCTTATCCATGAGGCCCCGGATATATTCTTCCGATTGCCGGCTGAGATGCACCGAAGAAAGAACTACCTGGTTTCCTTTCAGCATCTCAATATCTTTTATCTCCAGCGAGGACGATTTCAGGATAATATCCGCATGCAGCACCTGTTTCTTATTATCAATGATAAAAGCCCCTTTCTCACTGTAATCCGTATCGGTATACCGGGCGCCTTCGCCTGATTTTGATTCGAGAAGAACCTCATGTCCTTTGCCAACAAGCACCTCTACCGCCTCAGGGGTGAGTGGCACACGTTGTTCGATCTGTTGCTTTTCATGCGGAATGCCGATGGTAAGCTTTTTGTATTTTTTTCCAATGGCTAATAATTCCTCCTGTGGAAGCAGGCCGCCATACATCAGTGGGTTACTCGAAGGTTCAGGTCGCTGGTCTGCCATGATCATACAGTTTTTAGCAAATTGCAAACAAACTAAGTTAGTACAAATACAACAGATAGTCAAATAATAATTTTGCAGGGGATAGGTCTCAAGTGGCAATATGTACAAGCCGGCCGGAGGTTCCGGACTCTTCCATATATACTTTAATGATGCCATCGGGCAGCAAAGCCTCAGCTTTTTCTGGCCATTCAATAAAAATTATGGAATCACTGAAAAAGTATTCCTCATAACCCAGGTCGTACAGTTCTTCAACCGCGTTGATCCTGTAAAGGTCGAAATGAAAAAGATTTTCACCGTTCCCGGTGCGGTATTCGTTAATCAGTGCAAAAGTGGGACTTGTAACGACATCAGTTGCTCCAAGCTGACGGCAAATGGCCTTGATAAACGTGGTTTTTCCCGAACCCATTGCACCGTAAAAAGCAAATTTCCTGTGACCGCGGGTTATTTGCACGAATTCGTGGGCTGCATGATTCAGCTGATGCAGTGACCGGATCTCAATGGTTTTCATAGGGCTCTTAAAACAGCTACCGGGGCTTCATAGTAACCAACGGAACAATCATCTCCTCGAGCGAAATGCCGCCGTGCTGGTAAGTATTCCGGTAATAATTCACAAAATGGTTATAGTTGTTCGGGTATGCAAAAAAATCCGAATTCATGGCAAAAATATAACCTGAACTTACCTCGGGCCGGGGGAGAAAGGCGAGATGAGGATCTTTGATTTCGAAAACTTCTTTCGGATTATAATTCAGGTTCCTTCCCATTTTATAACGCAGATTGGTGGAAGTTTTCCTGTCACCTACAACTTTAACAGGATTATTGACCCGTATGCAACCATGGTCGGTTGTAATTACAACGGTGATATTTTTCTGAGCAAGCATCTTCATGAGGTCAAGAAGCTGTGAATGCTGAAACCAGCTAAGCACAAGCGAACGGTAGGCGGTGTCGTTCCCAGCAAGCTCCCGGATCATCTCAAGTTCGGTATTTGCGTGTGACAGCATATCAATAAAATTGTATACAATTACCACCAGGTCATAATTCAACAGGTTGTTAAAATTATCCAGCAGTTTTTTCCCGGTTCGCGCGTGAATAACCTTTTCGTAGTTTAACCTGTATTTTTTACCCAACCGGCTGAGGTGTTTCTGCAACAATTCCTCCTCGTTCATATTCTTGGCCCCTTCTTCCACATCATTTAGCCAAAGCTGGGGATTAAGGGAAGCGATCTCCCTGGGCATCAGCCCGGCAAACATGGCATTACGCGCGTATTGTGTAGCCGTGGGCAGGATACTGCAGAAAAGGGCATCATCCGTGGTGACGTAATATTCACTGATGATGGGATATAGTATACGCCACTGATCCAGGCGCAGGTTGTCGATCAGGATGACAAATACCTTCTGGCCATCGTCCACCAGGGGGAATATTTTATCCCTGAAGACACTGGGGGAAAGCAGGGGTTTGTCGGCTGACTTGTCACTGAACCATGAGAGGTAACTGGTACGCACGTATCTGCCAAATCCAAGGCCTGCTTCTGATTTCTGCATTTTGAAAACCTCATACATTCCGGGATCATTCGAACGTTCCAGCTCAAGTTCCCAATATACGAGCGTGCGGTAAATTTCTTCCCAGTCATGATAGTTGGAGGCCTTGTTAATCAGGGTGCCCAGGTCACGGAAAACAGATTGGTAAGCAGAAGTTGTTTCCCGGGTGATCAGTTTCTTTGTATCAAGGTTTTTTTTGATCGAGAGCAGAATTTGATTGGGATTTACCGGTTTAATCAGGTAATCAGCTATTTTGGATCCAATAGCCGTTTCCATGATATTTTCCTCTTCACTTTTTGTTATCATCACAACCGGAATGGTGGAATTGATGAGTTTGAGCTTGTTCAGGGTTTCAATACCACTTAAACCGGGCATATTTTCATCCAGCAGGATGATGTCAAAATGGCTATGCTGCACAAGTTCCAGGGTATCATAGCCATTGGTGGCAGTTTCCACTTCATATCCCTTTTCCCGGAGGAACAGGAGATGAGGCATTAACAAATCAATCTCATCATCCGTCCAGAGGATCTTTATGTTTTTTGTTTCCTGCATCAGCGATAATTTTCAGCGTAAAATTTCAAATACCGTCCTGTTGATTTGTCCTCCTTAAGTGTAATCAGGTTGACAACTGAAATTGCAATGGGAACCATGGTTATTTCAGGCATATCTTTTTCAATCTGGCCGGATGTGGCGATGACCTCGAGATATTGCAGCACTTCCTGCTTATCCCTGAACGATTTGACCATCACAAGATTTTCAGCCGTATTGATATCGGTGATCTCAACCCGCAGGTTCTGGTTATCAAAAAGGTCAAGGTTAAAATTAATGATGTTGAATACCAGCTGATTGGTATTAATTTTTTTATTAACGATATATGCAAAATAGTGCTCATTTTCAAAGTCCTTCTGGTATAATTTTTCACTCAGGATTTTTTCTTCCGCTTCCCTGAATTCCGGACGCTCATTATCAATAAAGCGGATTATGAGCTGTGCTTCCGTTGATGCCTCGGTACCCGGGTATTTTGCCATAAAGGTTACCAGATCATCACGGAATGTTTTACGGTCGGTATTTATGCCTTTGGACAATGCGCTGAGATAGGCAAAGCTTGGGATCAGCGGGTTTCCGGAATAATTTTTCAGGGCATGGTCACTTCGTATAATTACTTCACCGAAATTTCCTGCTTTATAATGTTCGTAAGTATCCTTGTAGTAGTCCTGAATCCTTCTTTCCCCCTCTTCAAGTTCTTTTGCATAATTCGGATTGTTAAGCACCCTGGCATTGATGCTCCCGGGGAACTGCCCGATAACAATATTTTTATAATAATCGGCCATAGCAGTATTATTCTGGTCCCTGGCAATGGCATACAGATTAAAATATGCGGGCAGCAGATATTCCGACTGCGGATAACGCCTTATCAGCTCTTTATAGGAAGCGGATGCCTTATCTAGGTCATTTAATTCATTTTTATACACCTCCCCCATGTTATACAGGGCCTGTTCGATCCTTCGGTTCGAAACTTCAATGGCAGAGTCGGTGGTTGGAATATTCACCAGGTAATATTCGCGGGACATTTTACTTAATGAAATTTCGGGGCTGCCGGCTACTTCCGCTTCGGGACTGATCTCTTCCTGGTCGCCGTTTGCAAAGGATACGGCTGTTTTAGCCAATCGCTGCCAGTGGTCTTCGAGTTTGCGGTTACCAAATTTTAGTTTAAACTCACGGTAGCCGAGACTTTTCGCAGCATCGTTGTAAAAATACCAGCTTGCTCCTTCACCTGCGGTTTGTTGCCGGGTAAAGTTCCTGACTGCGACTTCGTTCCCGTATTGCTGGTCAAGTTGTTCCTCCTGCTGACGCTGACGTTCGAGTTCTTCTTTTTCCCTTTCACCGGCAATGATTGCATCAACACGCCTGTTAACTTCCTCTTTGGGTAACCTGGACAACATCAGCAGGCTATCCTCAAGCTGAAGGGTGTTGATATCTTTTACCAGGCGCGTAAGGCTCCTTGTTTTGGTATACAGGGCATCATACCCTGGATAATCGGGATCAACATTTGTTAGTGTACTGTCGTAATACGCCTGGGCATGCGGATAATCCGGTATGCTATAGTACAAATTGGCAATGGTAAGGTAAGAGCGCGTTTTCTGAAGATCGTTGATCACATTAACCTCAATGGACTTCTTGTAGTTTTCAAAGGCCATTTTATTATTTCCTGCCTTGGCTGCCAGGTCACCCAGCGCATAATAAATCTGATCCTGGTATTCGTTGTTTTTATCATCATGCAGCATTTTATCAAGTTCACCTGCTATGTCCTCAGCTTTTCCAAATCCCTGCTGATAGGCAAGAGCCCTGCTAATCCTTGCATTAAATGCCATATCATATACCGGATTCATTTTGATAACCCGGGCATAATAATCCGATGCCCTCTTAAGATCACCGGTCTTTTCAAAAAGCTGGGCCAGTATATACATGTATCGGGTAACCGGCTTTTTGCGGGATTCGGTTCCCAGGGTTTTTTCCAGGTAACTGATTGCCTGAATATAATCCTTTTGTTCAAGGTGGTAAACCGCAAAAGTTGAAAACAATTCGGACAGAAGCTGTTTGGGAAAATCGGGATTGTTCGCGAGCAGGTTCAGGATCTCGTATGCATCCTTAAACGTACCGGTTTCAATCAGTAATCGGGCAAGCCAGATCTGTGTCTCATAGATTATCGGACTGGTTTTGAAATCATTAAGGATCAAGCGGAAAATTTCATTGGCCTGGACGTATTCCTGCCTGCAGAAATGAGCTTTTGCCATTAACAGGTAGGCATCATCAATCAAAAGGTTGTATTCCCTTTTGTTAAAGAATTCGCGTTGTTTTTGGGACAGGTTCCTGGAACTTTTCACTTTTGGCTTGGCTGTGATGGAATGCAATGAAATAAGCTTGGAACATTTTTTTATGGTCCTGTCCATATCCGGACCGGCCAGTGTTATTGCGTCCTTTTCGAGAAAGATAAAAACAGGAAGGATCTCGGAATAATCGTCACGGTAACCCTTTTCAATATTGACCAGCCCTTTCTTGAAGCTCTCCCTGCCATTGAACAGTACGTTGTATCTGGCAGTGAGGTTATGAAAGGTGCGTGAAAGACCCGTATTCTTTTGTGCGCTGCAACCGGAGATCAATACCAGGACCAGTGCAGTAATCAGGACTTTATTTGCAATAGGTAAATTCAAGTTACCAGTTTTTAGCGATAAGGACATATCCAGCGCAAGTAATTCGGAAACAGGGACAGTTAAGCTAACTATTTATACTGTGAAATATTTTCCAGGCGTAAATTTATTTAATGTAAAGTAAAGAAAAAAAGAAACTTTGAATGGAAGTGGGGTTAAGCTATTGTAGCTTTACATAAGCCAGTGCAGCTATGCTTACAGAAACACCTGAAAATGACAGCATTGAATTTGCACATGCCTCAATGGTAGATCCGGTGGTGATAACATCATCAACAAGTAAAACATGCTTATTGTACAGACGGGATGGGTTTTCAACTTTGAAAATTCCCCGCACGTTTTCCCATCTCTCATATCTTGATTTTCGGGTTTGTGTTCCGGTATCCGCAGTTCTTATGATCAATCCGGTTTCGACAGGTATCTTCAGCATCCGGGATATTCCCCTTGCTATTAATTCGCTCTGGTTGTAACCCCTGGTCCTTTGCCTTGAAAAATGCAGGGGGACCGGATGAACAAGATCAGCACATGCAAATGCCGTTCCCAGGAGTTCGGTCCCGAACATTTTACCCATCTCAAAACCAATCTGTTTCTGACCCTTGTATTTCAATTCATGGAGAATGTGCTGGTACCTGCTCCCCTTGGTGAAGTACATGAATGAGGTCGCGTTAAGGATATGCACACGGCCCCAGAACAACTGGGCTACTTCATTTTCCGGATCGTTATGGAACCGGGTGCGGGGTATATCAGCATAGCACTTCAGGCAAAGTGTATTTTCATTACGAAACAACGCGTTGCCACAGGCTGCGCAATAAGTTGGATAAAATAATCCGGCAAAGCCACGAAGATGATTCCCTAACGTAACGAACAAGGATAACGGGTTTTTATTTAATTTCTTTCGGTAAAATTTTAATTTCATAACTGAGGTCCATGGCCTTTTTATAAGTGGCACTAACCCCGCAATACTTTTCCTGTGAAAGTTCAATGGCATGCCGGATTTTATCAAGCGGAAGGTCATTACCGCTGAATTCATACACCAGATGCATACCTGTATAGCGTTTGGGATGTTCGTCAGCGAGTTCGGCCTCAACCCTGACATTAAAACTATCAACCTCCACCTTCATTTTCTTCAGTATTGAAACAACGTCCATGCCGGTGCATCCTGCCAGGGAAACCATTACCAGGGATTTCGGGCGCGGGCCCAGATTGTTCCCTCCCACCTCGGGTTTCGCGTCAACCAGAATCCGGTGGTTATTAACCTCAGCTTCAAATGCCATATCTCCCATCCACTTTACATTAATTGCATCTTTCATATTTTTTTCTTTTTTTTGATAACTTTATTTACAAATTTAGTCAATATTCGCACTGATATTATTTGTATTATGAAAAACCACACAACACCCCCCAGGAAAGAGAGCTTCATTGACAACTCCTCTATATTCAGGCATTTGACACAGGAAGAACTTGAACGGATCCCCATTGACCAGGAGCTTGATTATTACAAACGGGGTACAATTATTTATTCCGAAGGGCAGCGCATCAATGGCTTTTATTGCGTTCAGAAGGGCATCATTAAGATCTATAAAACGGGATTTGACGGTAAGGAGCAGATAATCAGGTTTGCCAAAAAGGGGGATATCATGGGATTCAGGTCTACTATTACACGGGAGCGTGCCTGTACTACCGCAAAAGTTCTTGAGGACGCTTATATCTTTCTGGTACATGGTGAAACCGTGCTTGAATTTGTCAAGCACAACGGTAACTTTGCCCTTGAGTTGCTACAGATTGCGTGCAATGAACTGGGAGAGGCCAATGATTATATTACCGACATTGCCCAGAAGACTGTCCGCGAAAGGCTTGCTGAAGTTTTGATTCACCTCAGGAAGGATTTTGATCTGGATAATGAAAAGTATTTGCAGATCACACTTACACGCGAAGAGCTTGCCAATATGGTTGGGACGGCAACAGAATCAGTTATCCGGCTTTTATCTGAATTCAAGCAGGACGGATTAATTGAGCTTCAGGGCCGTAAGATAAAGATACTGGATGAAAAAACCCTGTTCAAGATCGGGAATCTGAATGATTAAGCAGGGGATTCTCCAGGAATATGGTAGTGGAATTTAGTACAATATTGTTCGCTTTTGGTCTGACACTTTTTGCCGGCCTTGCCACCGGTGTGGGCAGTGCAATTGCTTTTTTTGCCCGGACAACCAATACGCGGTTTCTTTCGGTTTCACTCGGATTTTCTGCCGGTGTGATGATCTATGTTTCGCTCATTGAGATTTTCAGTAAGGCGAGGTTTTCGCTTGAAAATGTTCTGGGTGGCCATGCGGGGTATTGGGTTACTGTTGCGGCATTTTTTGCCGGCATTATGCTTATTGCCGTTATCGACAGAATGGTCCCGGAAATGGGGAATCCGCATGAACTTAAACGGATTGAAGATGCTGAACACCCAACCGATGCTTTCAGGAAAAAGAAATTGTTGAGGATGGGAATGATGTCGGCGCTGGCCATTAGCATACATAATTTTCCCGAAGGACTTGCAACATTTACGGCTGCAATTCGGGAACCTGCTCTTGGTATTGCTATTGCAGTGGCTATCGCCATTCACAACATACCGGAAGGTATTGCCGTATCGGTACCTGTTTTGTATGCCACAGGAGATAAAAGGAAAGCCTTCAGGTTATCCTTTCTTTCAGGACTTGCCGAACCTGTTGGAGCACTCGTGGGTTATCTGATACTGATGCCATTCCTCAACGAAGTGGTCTTTGGCATCTTATTCGCATCAGTAGCCGGTATCATGGTGTATATTTCAATAGATGAACTTCTTCCTGCTGCACGTGAATATGGCCATGCCCATATGTCGATCTATGGCTTTATCGGGGGTATGATCATAATGGCTGTCAGCCTGCTGCTTTTTGCATAATTGTTGCTTATTTATTTTACCGGAAACCGTTTCAGTAAAACGTATTAAATGGCCGAAAGAGAACAGGAGATGAAAAGGGCATCCTGGGTTGGGATAATTGGGAATGCCTTGCTTTCCATAATAAAAATTGTTGCCGGACTAATTTCAGGAAGCCTGGCAGTTGTAGCGGACGGCATTGATTCGGCCAGTGATATCATTACCTCCGTAATAACACTGTTAACCGCACGGATTCTTATAAGGCCGCCCAATAAGAAATATCCATACGGATATGATAAGGCAGATACCATTGCCACAAAAGCACTTTCTTTTATTATCTTTTTTGCCGGTGCGCAGCTTTTTATTACTGCTGTAAAAAAGCTTATCGCAGGTGGTAACCCCGAGCCTCCCTCGCTTCTGGCTCTATATGTAACCCTTTTTTCCATTGCTGGAAAATTATTCCTATCCTTCTACCATTTTAAGATCGGAAAGAAAACCGGCAGCACCATGCTGATTGCAAACGGTAAAAATATGCAGAATGATGTGCTGATATCGGGATCGGTATTGCTGGGGCTTGCGTTTATTTTCATTTTTAAGATTCCCCTGCTTGACACGTTCACTGCCATGCTGGTAAGCATCTGGGTGCTCAGGGTGGCTATAAAGATCTTCATGCAAACCAGCGTGGAATTGATGGACGGGACACAGGATTGCACCATTTACGATAAAATATTTGAAGCCATCGATACAGTGGACGGTGCCCATCATCCGCACAGAGTGAGGGCCAGAAATATCGGGCATAAAATAATGATCGCCATTGACCTCGAAGTGGATGGTGAACTTACATTGCATGAGGCGCATGAAATTGCGCATAGGGTGGAAGATTCCATAAAATCAAGAATTGATAACGTTTTTGATGTAGCCATTCACATCGAACCCCTTGGGGACAAGATGGAAGAAAAGGCCCTTGGAATAACCAAAAGCAATCTGTAACCGGCAATTCACCGGATGGAATTCAGGTCATGTTGTAAATCTTTCATACCTTTTCCAAATATTTTAAATTAGATGGGAAGAAAAAAGCAATGGGGTAAATCCAAAGGAATTAATAAGAAAGAACTTTCCAACAGTATGCTGGCTGTTTTTTCAAATCATCCGAGGAAGATTTTTAATTACAAGCAAATTGCCGCTCAGTTGCTGATTACCGATCAGGTTGAGAAAATACTTATCACGGAGGTTCTTAATGAATTAAAAGCAAAAGAAGCTCTTGAGGAAATTCAGACGGGCCGATACCGTTTAAAGGAAAGGGGAGGACATGTCATTGGTAAGGTTGATATGGCCCGGGGAGGTTATGGCTACGTGGTTTCGGAAACAATCAAAGAAGACGTTTTCATCTCGCAGGATAACCTGAATCATGCATTGGACGGCGACACCGTAAAGGTAATGGTGTATGCCCATAAAAAGACCCGTGCACTTGAAGGTGAAGTAGTTGAAATACTCGAAAGAGCAAGGGAGACCTTTGTCGGTACCGTTGAAATTTCCGACAGGTATGCATTTTTAACGCCCGATAGCAGGCAAATGCCTTTTGATATGTTTATTCCGCTCGATAAGCTGAATGGGGCCGAATCGGGGCAGAAAGCAATTGCACGCCTTACTGACTGGCCCAGAAGGGCCAAGAATCCGTTTGGTGAAATCATAGAAGTTCTGGGCAACCAGGGTGAAAATGAAACAGAGATGCATGCCATTCTGGCCGAGTTCGGACTGCCTTTCAGGTTTCCCGAAGAGGTTGAAGAGGATGCGGCCCGTATCAATGACCGTATTACGGAAGCTGATTTCAAGTCAAGACGTGATTTCAGAATGGTTCCCACCTTTACCGTTGACCCGGACGATGCCAAGGATTTTGACGATGCCTTGTCGCTTAAACCCCTGGGCAATGGCAATTGGGAAGTGGGCATTCATATTGCAGATGTTACGCATTTTGTTAAGCCAGGAACCCTGGTGGACGAGGAAGCAGAACAACGTGCCACATCCATCTACCTGGTTGACAGGGTGGTGCCCATGTTGCCCGAAAGACTCTCGAATTACCTGTGTTCCCTTCGTCCGAATGAGGACAAACTTTGTTTTTCGGCGGTGTTTGTCATGAATGAAAAGGCCGAGGTTCTTGAAGAATGGTTTGGCCGGACTGTAATAAATTCAGACAGACGTTTTACCTATCACGAAGCACAGCAGGTAATTGACACCGGAGAGGGCGACATGTGCCAGGAGATCCTTAAACTGAATGAGTTATCCCGTATTCTGCGGGAAAAGAGATTTCGCAATGGCTCAATTGCATTTGAAAGGGAGGAAGTAAAGATCGAGGTGGATGAGAAAGGAAAGCCTTTGCGTATTTATGCGCGGGAACACAGTATTTCACACGAACTGATCGAAGAGTTCATGTTGCTGGCAAATAAAAAAGTTGCAGAATTCATTGGAAAGGTAAAGGAAAGTAAAGAAAAGAAAACCTTTGTATACCGGATACATGACCGTCCCGACATGGAAAAACTGCAGAAGTTTTCCCGGTTTATCAAGCGTTTCGGGCATAAGATCTCCATAAAATCGGGTAAAGAAACAGCTATTTCGCTGAACAAAGTGCTCGAAGATGTACGGGGCACCCGGGAACAGGATATCGTGGAAAATCTTGCCCTTCGTGCCATGGCAAAAGCGGAATATTCAACCGGCAATATTGGTCATTACGGGCTTGCCTTTGATTACTACACCCATTTCACTTCACCCATACGGCGGTTTCCGGATATGATGGTACATCGCCTTTTGGGAGATTATCTTTCCGGTGCTGCTTCCCGCGGTCAGAAAATTAATGAGAAAATGTGCCGTCATTCATCCAAAATGGAAATGCTGTCGATGGAGGCTGAAAGGGCGTCAATTAAATATAAACAGACGGAGTTCATGAAAGACAAAATAGGTCAGAAATTTGACGGGGTGGTTTCAGGTGTTATCGAGTTTGGAATTTTTGTAGAGATCATTGAGAACAAGTGTGAGGGGATGATACCGATCCGGGGTCTGGCAGGCGATTTTTATGAATACGACGAAGACAATTACTGTATCCGCGGTCGCCGTACCGGCAAAAAATACCAGATGGGTGATCCGGTGAAAATAGAAGTTGCCAGGGTAAATATGGCCCGCAAACAGATTGATTTTGCCCTGGCTGCGGAGGATTAATTCATTTCACTGACCTATGATACTGAATTACATTTGGATTGGTTTTTTTCTAATTGGGTTCCTGGTGGCTGTTTTTCGGGTTGTGGGGTATTATTTCCGTGATTTCTTCCAGGAAAGCCTCAACCTGGTTTTTACCGTGGCTGACCGCGATGTATTTTCCGTCATCGTACAAAGCACTTTCGACATGGCCAAGTCCAGTGTGGAAATATCCATTTACCTTATAGGAGTAATGACGCTCTGGCTTGGCATAATGAAAATCGGGGAACGGGGAGGTGCGGTTAAAGGTCTTTCCAGGATGATGAATCCTTTTTTCAGCCGGATCTTCCCTGGCATTCCGAAGGATCATCCGGCCTTTGGTTCAATTATGATGAATTTCAGTGCCAACATGCTGGGACTCGATAATGCGGCTACCCCTCTCGGGTTAAAGGCCATGAAGGAACTGCAGGAAGTAAATCCTGACCAGTCCAGGGCTTCGGATCCACAGATCATGTTCCTTGTACTGAATACCTCCAGTCTGACCATCATACCAATAAGCATTCTCGCCATGCGTGTGGCCTGCGGAGCAAAGATGCCCACGGATGTTTTCATTCCCCTTATCCTTGCCACTTATTTTTCAACTCTGGCCGGCCTGGTATATGTTGCCATCAGGCAGCGCATTAACCTTTTTAAAAAGGTAACCCTTTCTTACCTTGCCGGAATAACCGCTTTTGTTGGCATGATCATCTGGTACCTGAGCCGGCTGCCCCAGGCTCAAATGGAAACCCGTACCGGGTTTGGCGGCAATTTCCTGCTTTTTATCGTGATTATTGTTTTCATTGTGTTGGGGATCAGAAAGAAGATCAACCTGTATGAAACCTTTATCGAAGGTGCCAAGGAAGGATTCGAAGTGGCTGTAAAGATAATCCCCTACCTTGTGGCTATGCTGGTGGCGGTTGGTGTCTTCAGGGCATCCGGATCACTGGATTTCCTTGTGGGTGGGATTGGCAGCTTTGTGGCACTATTTGGTTCAGATACACGCTTTGTTGATGCACTTCCCGTGGCATTTATGAAACCGCTGAGCGGAAGCGGGGCAAGGGGACTAATGGTTGAAACCATGAACCATTTTGGTCCCGATTCCTTTGCGGGAAGGTTGGCCTGTATATTCCAGGGATCTACTGAAACCACTTTTTATACAGTAGCCGTGTACTATGGATCGGTAAATATCCGCAATACCCGGTATACTGTACCGGGGGGATTAATCGCCGACCTTGCCGGGGTTATTGCATCCGTTTTTATAGCCTACCTGTTTTTCGGCAAGGGGTAGTTATCTGCTATTTTATCAGGTAACTCACGGCAAATGTCAGATAGTTGTTGTAATCACCAACGGAATGGCCAAAGATCTTTCCAAACCACGAATAATAAGCTCCGGCTGATTCCTGGCCGCGAATGGAGAAAATTGAATAGGAATAGCGCACATTCATGGCTATTTTGGGAGTGATACCCACGTTTATTCCGACCAGGGTACCAAGATCGAATTTCCGGAAATCGACAAGGAAATCATCGGGCAATTCACCGCCATTATCTTCACCACTGGCGGTAAACAGGTATCCAGGGACAAGTCCCATTTCAATCTGCCCGATTTTTTTTACCTGCAGGGTGATTAGCAGGGGCAGATCCACATAGTGTAGATTGAGTTTGTAGACATCCGTATTATTTGAGTTAACCGGTTTTCGTGCTCCCCTGGAAGTATATTTGATCTCCAGCCTTGCTCCCAGGATTTGTGTGAAGAGGGTACTGATGAATACGCCGCCCTGTAGTCCGGCTCTATCATAACCTGCATAGGAATCCCCATCCACCTGGGAAGCGGTAAGGCCTGCAAACAGGCCTCCGTGAAAAGGCTGGGAGAATAATGGCCGGCAGCCGGCAATCACCAGCAGAAATATAAGTAAAACACTTTTCATCCGGGAAGTGGCGAAAGATATTCCTGTACCAGTATTTTCCGGAGTGCGGTTACGCCGGCACCGGCTTTTTCCCTTATAAAACTTATGTGCCGGTATACCGGAACAGCCACGTCACCCGGATCAATGAGGAATACGGGGGTACTTTTGGGCACATAATCAATAAGCCCGGCGGCAGGATATACCACCATGGAGGTACCGATCACTACAAATAAATCAGCAGCAGAGACAATTACGGCGGCTTCCTCAATGGCAGGCACAGCTTCGCCAAACCATACAATGTCGGGTCTGAGCTGAAATCCTTTATCACATATATCCCCGGGATTAATCGGATCATATCCAATATTGTATTTCAAATCCGGATCACCGGTACTGCGTGCCATCGTAAGCAGACCGTGGAGATGCAGCACGTTGCTGCTGCCGGCTCTTTCATGCAGGTTATCAACATTTTGGGTAATGATGTGCACGTCAAAATATTTCTCCAGTTCAACAAGTCCTTTATGACCTTCGTTTGGTTGAGCATCTCTCAGCTGGGCGCGGCGTTCGTTATAAAACCGCAGTACCTGTTCCCTGTTTCGGTTCCATCCATCCAAACTGGCCACTTCCATTACGTCGTAATTCTCCCACAAACCACCTGAATCCCTGAAAGTCTTCAATCCGCTTTCCGAGCTAATTCCTGAACCGGTAAGTACAACAAGCTTTTTCATTTATATTTGTTATTGCTAAACAAATATAGGATTTTTTATTTTACTATCTTTACGGCTTTCATATACAGCTTGTAACACCAATGGATCAATATCCTGAAATTTATCGCGAAGAAGAGAGCATTGATATAAAAAAATACCTCTACAGGATACTGTATAACTGGTGGTGGTTTGCCCTTTCCGTTTTTGTTGCGCTCACCATTGCCTATTTGGTGAACCGTTATTCCGAAGATATTTACAGGGCCAGCTGCTCGGTTATTATTGCCAATGAAAATACACCCCGCGGGGATATTGAAGGTATCATTGAGGATATGACCAATATCCGCAACAGGCGCACAAAGGCAGTAGTGCAGAACGAGATCTCCGTTCTTAAATCTTACATGGTAGCCCAGAGGGCTCTCAGTGAGCTGGATTTCAGCATCACTTACACGGCTGTTGGCCGCAGGGGCATAGCGGAGTCCAAGCTATACAAAAGTTCTCCTTTCATTGTAATCCCTGATACCACCAGGCCCAATCAGTTTAATTACCCGGTTAGCATTACGATTTTGTCCCCTACTACCTATAAATTAATTATTGATGACAAGTACGCTATTTCACAGGTACTTTATTTCGGCCAGGCTTTTGTACATGACAACTTTAATTTCACCATACTTCCCCGCACACCGGTGAGTTTAAGCAATCTGACAAATTTTCCCCTGAGGTATTATTTTATCATGCATGATGTTAACGGCCTGGTCAACCGTTACCGGGCAGGGCTCACGGTTGAGGTCAATGATGAAAAGGGTTCAATTCTCACCTTATCCCTTACAGGGCCTAACAGGGAGCAAATTTGTGATTACCTGAACAAGCTGTCTTTTGTATATATCCAGTCAAATTTAAATGAAAAGAATACCACCTCTTCCAATACAATCCGGTTTATTGATGATCAGCTCAGGGAGATCATTGATTCCTTGCAAACAGCCGGGGTAAGGCTGCAGAACTTTCGTTCGATCAACAGGATCATAAATATCAGCCAGGAAGGCACTGCTTTGTTTCAGCAGATGGAAGAGCTGAACACCGCAAAGGCCGCAATTGACATACAGGGGAGCTATTTTGATTATATCAGGAATTATATTGAGAACAAAAAAGACAATATTGAAATTATTGCTCCCTCGGTGATGGGAATTCAGGATGCATTGCTCAATTCACTGGTGGCACAGATCAATGAACTGAACACGCAAAGGAGAAATCTTCAGTTCAGCTCCAATGAGAACAACCCAAAGCTTACCATGCTCAATATGCAGCTTGAGAACCTGCGCATGGACATACTTGAGAATGTAAATAACCTGATTGAATCGAATAATATTTCACAGAGCAGCCTTTCCAAACGTATTGCCTTACTTGAAAGTGAAATACAGAAGCTTCCGTCCACGGAAAGACAGCTTATCAATATCCAGCGTGAATTCAATATCAATGACCAGATATATACCTTCCTGCTGGAAAAAAGAGCCGAGGCAGGGATAACCAAGGCCTCAAACACTCCGGATCATCGCCTTCTCGATATCGCCCGCCCTGAAAATGCGGTCATGATAAAGCCCAAAACTTCGATGAATTATATGATGGCCCTGGTATTGGGTGGAATCCTTCCTTTGATGCTGCTTATCCTGATAGAATATTTCAATAACAAAATAGTGGACCGCAATGACATTGAGCAGGCAACCTCAGTGCCTATCCTGGGTTCTGTAGGGCACAATGAAAAATCTTTCGATCTTCCTGTTTTTGAAAATCCCAAGTCAGCCCTTGCCGAGTCATTCCGTTCGTTGCGCGCAAACCTGCAATACCTGTTAAAAAACGAGGGGCATAAGATCATTTCCATTTCCTCAACAATAAGCGGGGAAGGCAAAACCTTTTGTGCCGCGAACCTTGCAGCCATTCTGGCAATGGCCGGCAGGAAGACATTGCTGGTAAGTCTCGACCTGAGAAAACCAAAAATTCATAAGATATTCAGGATTGAAAACGGGGAAGGTATCAGCAGTTATCTGGCTGGAATGACTCCCATAAATTCGGTGATCCATCCGACCAATGTGGATAACCTGTCGGTAGCCGTATCAGGACCTGTACCACCCAATCCTGCCGAACTTATTGAATCGGCACGGATGGTGGAGTTCATTCAGCAAATGAAAACCCAGTACGAATTCCTGGTTATTGATACACCCCCGATCGCCATTGTAACCGATGCACTGTTGCTCAAAACACTTGTGGATATTCATGTTTTCGTGATACGTCACGGGTATTCCAATAAACAGGTACTCCAGCTGGTCGAAGATTTATACACCAAGCGGGGTTTAAAAAATATGGCATTACTGGTTAATGATGTTCAAACCAAGGGTTACTACGGCTACTCTTACCGCTACGGTTACGGATATGGCTATGGATATGGCTATGGCTACGGGTATGAACACGGATATTATGATGATGAATCCACCGTTGTACCGAAACTGCCTAAAAGAATCCGGAAGCTTTTTAAAGGCAGGTAATTCTTAAATCATCAAATCATCAAATAACCTCACCCACCCATGGAAGCGAATGACCCCGACTTTCTTAATACTTTTGGAGTCAGACAAAGTACCGGAATATCCGCTTTGTTCAGGATCTGATGGGCTGTATTGCCGATGATCAGGCTTAACCCGGGAGATTGTTCCGTGGTGATCGAGATCAGGTCGGCTTTGACAGTAAGGGCATAATTGATGACCAGCTCGGGAACATTGTCACCAAAGACCTCATTGCTTTCGCAGGGCACCTTGCCCTCGACATAACCGGAGACCTGACTTACATACGATCTTATTTTCCGGATGTCCCTCTCACCTTTTGAGGTTTGCACACCTACAACATGTATACTGGCTCCTAAAAGTTTAGCCATTTCGGTGGTGAAGGGAACTTTTTGCCTTGAATCAACAGATTGATCGATGGGCAGAATGATCACATCGATGCTATCGGGACAGCCATTTTTGCGGAGTGTTATTACCGGCTTATCCGTAGCAGAAATAATCCGGAAAGTATTGCTTCCGATGAAAAACTCCTGGAATCCTGATGCGCCATGCGTTGATGCGGCAATAACCGAATCGGGGAATAATTCGGCCTGACTGACAACTTCCTGGTAAATTCGTCCTTTTTTAATGACAAATTCAATTTTCGAATCGTGCTGAAGTTGCGGGGTAAAGTCCTTAATTATATTCTGGAGATTGCTTTCAGCCCTTTTCTGTTCAGTTTCCAAATGAACTTTATCGGATTCACCGGTTTTTTGAAGAACATATACCAGTTGTATATTCACCTGGGCTTTCTTTGAAAAAAGAACAGCCATCTTCAATCCATTGAGTGATTCACCGGAAAAATCAACCGGAACAATAAAATTTTTCATACAACCAACATTTAGATTCAACATTAATAAAAATAAATTTAGCTATTTTATTGGAATAGAGGGTTGATGAATGGTATAAATATTTCAACAATAACCGGCACAGTTTGAGAATGATTTAAAAAACACTATTTTTAGGCCGTTTTAAAACAAAGTCGGTGTAATTTAGAACTTTACTGGCTTAAATTCCCGTAACATTTAACTAACTTACGATTATTACTATGAAGGAGGCTGTAATAGGAATTGACATTGGCGGCACTTTTACCAAGTACGGTGTTATTGACAGAGAAGGCAACTGTATGGCAGAAAGCTTCACCAATACAACTACCCATTATAATTTTGATGATTATCTGAAAGATTTGTATGATGCCATTGAAAAGAACATGCAGTTTCTGAAGGGACAGGTGGAGATAAAAGGGGTAGGCATCGGAGCGCCCAACGGGAATTATTATGCCGGGACTATTGAAAATGCAGTAAATCTGAACTGGAGAGGGATTATTCCGGTATCGGAAAAAATGAAAAAGTACTATCCGGGATTGACCATTGCGCTTACCAATGATGCCAATGCTGCAGCTATCGGTGAAATGGTGTTCGGAGGTGCAAAAGATATGAAGGATTTTATTGTTATTACATTGGGAACCGGTTTGGGAAGCGGTATCGTTGTTAACGGAGATCTGGTTTATGGTCAGGATGGTTTTGCCGGGGAACTGGGTCATATTAATGCCCATCTGAACGGCCGTGACTGCGGTTGCGGCCGGAAGGGTTGTCTCGAGGCTTATGCATCGGCCTCCGGAATCAGGCGCACGGTGTTCTGGTTGTTAGCTGAAAGAATGATTGACAGTGAACTGCGGGAAGTAAATTTCAACGACCTCACTGCAAAAATGATCAGTGAGGCCGCTCTGCGTGGTGATAAGATAGCCCTGGAGGCTTTCGATTATACGGGATGGATACTCGGGAGCAAGCTCGCGGATACCGTTGCCCATAACAGTCCTGAGGCAATTTTTCTGCTCGGCGGTTTGGCCAATTCACGGGAATTGATCATTAACCCGACGAAAAAATATATGGAGGAAAATCTTCTGCCGATTTACCGGAACAAAGTGAAAATACTGCTGTCGAGCCTGCCCGATATGAATGCCGGAGTGTTGGGTGCAGGGGCGCTGGCATGGAATGAGTTGAGACGCTTGTGAATAATATGATTTTAGGAAATCAACTGTCATGTTTTTTGGTACATTCACAAAAGATTGATCAACGATGATGACCTATTGTTTAAATCCAACCAACCTATGGAAGACTTATTTATTAAGGGCACCGATTCGTTGCCGGCCATTTCATTTAATACGGGAGGAGAGCTGAAAATTTCAGGCAGGGCATTGCCGGAAGATGCCTTCAGGTTCTTTGCCCCCTTATTTGAATGGGCAGCGAAACTCTCAGCAGAAACGATTAACCTGGAAATAAACCTTGATTATTTCAATACAAGTGTATCCAAACAACTTCTTGATTTTTTCAAGATTATTGAAAATAATCCTGTTGCGAAAACCATCAATTTAAAATGGATGTATGAGGATGGGGATGAGGAAATGCTTGAATCGGGTGAAATCTACCAGGATCTTCTGCCGAAATTCAATTTTACTTTTAATAAATACGCAGAAATACCGCGTTAAAACAGGGCATTCCGTGTCTGACAAAACGGCAGCCTGTACCTTTATATTAAAACAAATATAAATATATAAATATATTGGTTTGATTTTTGAGCGGATATTATTGAATATTTAAATTTAAGGAAATGGAATTGGAACATTTAACAAAGGAAACCTTTAAACAAAAGGTATTCAATTTTGAAATCAACAAGGAATGGAAATATGAAGGCACACGGCCTGCCATTATCGATTTCTATGCTGACTGGTGTGCTCCCTGCAGAATGGTTGCCCCTATCCTTGAAGAATTGAAGGATGAGTATGGTGAGAAGCTGGAGTTCTATAAGGTAGATACGGAGCAGGAACGTGAAATTTCGGCCATGTTTGGCATTCAAAGTATTCCCAGTTTGCTTTTCGTTCCCCTCGAAGGTCAGCCACAAATGGCAATGGGTGCGTTACCCAAGGAAACGTTCATACAGGCAATAGGGGACGTTTTAAACATTAAATAATGAAGAACTTCTTATTGAAATACTGGTATGTAGTTCTGTTGGCTGTTATTGGTATGGCAGGTGGTTTCGTGTACTGGAGGTTTATAGGGTGTAAATCGGGTTCATGCCCGATAACTTCCAACTGGTATTCATCGGCCCTTGTTGGCGGCGTTATAGGATATCTTGCCGGTGACCTGTATACCGACATCAGCAAGAGAAAGAACAGAAATAAATCAGATTCGGCTGATCAGGTCAGTTAATCCCGGAAAAATATAGCTTACCAAGGTAAAGACGATCAATACATTAGTGTATTGTATGGGTTGACCTATTGATTTTGTCAACTATTTATTGTTAACTTTGGCCAGGGTATTCAATTATTGTGTTCCTTGAAATAGCAGGAATATTTGGCTTCGCCCAAAAATTCCCGCTTATGCAGTCAGGAATACAGGATTGATAATGTATATATATGCAGCAGTTCTATCCGTTGAAATACGTTCTCATTCTCCCGGTAATCCTCCCACCGTTGCACTCCTCATTTATAATAACCAAATAATATTTTGCATATGGATGTAAAAGGGAAGCTTTATTCGCGTTTTCTGGAAAGGGCCAGTGCTTATGCGGCGCAACAAAGCGAGGCGACCATAGAAAAACAGCATTTAAAGGGTAAAATGACAGCCAGAGAGAGGATCAACATGCTATTTGATCCTGATTCTTTCGAGGAAATTGATGCATATTCCTTACCTGCTGCATCAGAAGGAAATTTTGGAAAGAAAGTTACTGCTTTTGGTGATGGGGTAATAACCGGTTTTGGCAGAATCAGCGGACGGCTTGCATTTGCATTTTCCCAGGATTTCTCAATTATGGGAGGATCACTGGGTTCGGTACACGCTTCCAAAATTGCAAAAATTCAGGATATGGCCCTTAAAATGGGGGCTCCCATCATTGGCCTGATTGACTCAGGGGGGGCCAGGATACAGGAAGGGGTGGCAAGCCTGGCAGGTTATGCATCTATTTTTAACCGGAATGTCAGATCATCTGGCGTAATCCCGCAGTTATCGGTTATTCTGGGACCTGCTGCAGGAGGTGCAGTGTATTCTCCATCAATCACAGATTTTGTCTTCATGACAAACAAGACCAGTTATATGTTTGTTACCGGTCCGAATGTGGTTAAGGAAGTGCTGAATGAGGATGTTTCCTTTGATGATCTCGGCGGAGCTGCGGTACACATGAAAAAAAGCGGAGTAGCCCATTTTGTTTATGAAGACGAAGAAAATACCCTCAGGGGCGTGCAAAAGCTTTTATCATACCTGCCCTCGAATAATCTCGAAAATCCACCCTATATTGAATATTGCGATTCGGATGTCCGGGTTGATGAACGAATAAGGGATATTATACCCGATGATCCAAACAAGCCATACGACATTAAGGAGGTCATCAGTCTGGTCATGGACCGGAATAGTTTTTTTGAAGTCTCGGACAATTTTGCACAAAACCTGGTGGTTGGTTTCGGACGATTGTGTGGTAAAACAATTGGTGTGCTTGCAAATCAGCCCAAGGTTCTTGCAGGCACCCTGGACATCAATTCTTCGGTAAAAGGAGCGCGTTTTATAAGATTTTGCGATGCCTTCAACATTCCCCTCCTTACCCTGGAAGATGTGCCGGGATTTTTGCCCGGGATTGACCAGGAACACAATGGAATAATCAGGCACGGGGCCAAACTTCTGTATGCCTATGCTGATTCAACAGTGCCAAAAATTACGGTTATCCTGCGAAAATCATACGGAGGAGCTTATTGTGTCATGAACAGCAAGAATCTCGGCGGTGATTTTAATTTTGCGTGGCCAACCGCAGAAATTGCGGTTATGGGTCCGGAAGGCGCCGTTTCAATTCTATACCGGAAAGAGCTTGTCGAATCATCCGATCCTGCAAAGTTAAAAAGGGAGCTTACCCTAAAGTACAGGGACGAAATTGCCAATCCTTATGTGGCTGACGATAAAGGATATATTGATGAGGTTATTGATCCGGCTGTTACACGGAAAAAACTGATTGCGGCCTTTGAGGCCCTGGAAAACAAGCATGTAAGCGTACCTTCGCGAAAACATGGAAATATTCCGCTGTAATATTAATTTTTTAACTTAATTTGACAGGATGAAAATAAAGAGCCTGTTGATTGCCAACCGGGGTGAAATAGCTGTCAGGATCATTGAAACAGCTAAGAAACTGGGTATAAAAACTTATGGGATTAAGACCATTAAGGAACCTAATGCCCTGTACCTCAGGCTTGTTAATGATGTAATTGATTTTTCAGTCAGCCTGGATGAGATTCCTGAATTCCTTGATGTGGAAAAGATTATTGATGCAGCACGCACCCTGAAGATCGATGCCATACATCCGGGATATGGTTTTCTTGCAGAGAACCCCTATTTTGCCCGTCGGTGCGAGGAGGAAAACATTATTTTTATTGGACCTTCCGCTTCGGCCATATACAAAATGGGAAACAAAACCATTGCCAAGCAGATTGCCAGTAAGTATAAAGTTCCCCTGTTGCAGGGAAGCCAGGGAAATGTGAAAAGCGTGCAGGAAGCCGCGGATATAGCGTCTAAAATAGGCTACCCTGTAATTCTTAAGGCTGCTGCCGGTGGCGGGGGAAGGGGTATGCGCATCGTTGAAAAGGCATCCCATCTCGAAAAGATGTTCAAAATGGCCACCAATGAGGCGGAAAAAGCTTTTGGAGATCCCTCGGTATTTATTGAGAAATATGTAAGAAATCCCAGGCATATTGAATTTCAGATCCTGGGTGACCGTCAAGGCAATTATATTCACCTTGGCGAGCGTGAATGTTCAATCCAGCGAAAACACCAGAAGTTAATTGAGGAGTCCCCAAGCATAGCCCTGGATGAGAATCTCCGTAAAGAGATGGGCCTGTCAGCCATCCGTATTGCCAGTGCAGTAAATTATTATTCGGCTGGTACTGTCGAGTTTCTCCTGGATGCTGACAAGAACTTCTTTTTCATGGAGATGAATACCCGTATCCAGGTTGAGCACCCTGTAACGGAAATGGTTGCAGGGATTGACCTCATTGAATGGCAGATTAAAATCGCTGAAGGTCAGAAGCTTGCTTTTGTCCAGGAGGATGTTAAGCTAACCGGCTGGGCTATTGAATGCCGTATTAATGCAGAAGATGTACAGGCAGGTTTTTCGCCCAACCTGGGAATTATTGAGAAAATTTCCTATCCGAAAGGCAAAAATATAAGGATCGACAGCGGTGTAACCGATTATTCCGTTATCACGCCTTATTTTGACTCCATGGTAGCCAAACTGATCGTACATGCCGAAACCAGGGATAAGGCCATTGCTGCTTCTACAGCTGCGTTAAAGAAATTCTGGATCCGTGGAATCAAGACTACCATTCCATTCTGCCTGGCTGTTATGGATAATAAGAAGTTCCGAAAGGGTGATTTCAATACCTCATTTATTGAAAAGGATATGGACAAACTTTTTTACAATGATGTTGAGGATGAAATGCTTGCAGCATATGTGGCTGCATTTGACTTTGCGGCAGAGCTTGAAACTAACCGGACAACAAAACCTGATTTCGAAAGGGGCAAGAACATCAGTCCCTGGGTGTTGAACAAACGCTTGAAATCACTTTAATACAAAAAATATGAAGCTTCTCAGATCAAAAAAAGGGAACGAGAATGATTATATAGCTGTTACGCCATCGGATGCAAAATATGTGGTCCGTAATCCTTTTAGCGAAGATCTCAGGATCAATGGCCACAAACAGGAAATAAAAATATTCGAAGACGATGAAGGATTTACCTTTATTGAGTTCAGGAATAAAAAATACCTGGCTGAAATTACCGATAAAACACAAAATAAATATGTTGTTTTGTTGAATGGAGTAAGTTATTCATTTACCATTGAATCTCCGATTTCTTACAGACGCAGGAAATATCTGAAGAAATACAAACAGGCCAATAAACTTGAGGTTGTAACGGCTCCCATGCCCGGTAAGGTGCTTGAACTCCTGGTTGAGGAAAATGCCCGTGTTAAGGAAGGAGAGTCTATACTTATTCTGGAAGCCATGAAAATGCAAAATGAGATCACTACACAGGTTGCCGGAAAGATCAGGAAAATAAATGTCAGGGCAGGAGATTCGGTAACCAAGGATGAGGTGCTCATGGAGATTGAACGGTAATTTAAAGCCAGAAAAATCATTGGTGCATGATTGAAAAAATAAAACAAACAACGGAATTTCTTAAATCAGCCGGAATTACAAATCCCGAAATCGGTATCGTCCTGGGCACCGGACTGGGTAAAATGGTTGATGAATTTGAAATCATCCGATCCTTTGATTACAGCAGCATTCCCAATTTCCCGCTGGCCACCGTTGAATTTCATTCAGGGAAACTTATTTATGGCAAATTGTACGGAAAATATGTGTTGGCCATGCAGGGACGTTTTCATTATTACGAGGGATATTCGCTGCAACAGGTAACATTTCCGATTAGGGTAATGAAGTTGCTGGGGGTCAGGTATCTTCTGCTTTCCAATGCCGCCGGGGCCATGAATCTTAACTACCGGAAGGGCAGCCTGATGTTGATCGAGGACCACATTAATCTTTTGCCTGATAATCCACTCAGGGGAAGGAATATGGATGAACTTGGTCCGCGATTCGCCGACATGAGCCAGCCTTATTCGGAAGAACTGAACAACCGCCTGCTTTCCATTGCCAATGAGGAGAAAATTACCCTGCATAAGGGTGTATATGCTTCGATTATGGGCCCGAATCTGGAGACCAGGGCAGAATACAGAATGTACAGAAATTTTGCGGATGCAATGGGCATGTCGACTGTGCCGGAAGTCATTGTTGCGAATCACATGGATCTTCCGTGTGTGGCAATTTCGGTATTAACGGATGAATGTGACCCGGATAATCTTAAGCCTGCAAAAATTGAAGATATACTCGAAATAGCCGGAAAAGCCGAGGTAGACCTGATACGTTTGTTCAGCCGGCTTATCAGGGAACTGAAATAATTTTACCGGATGATATTTCTTACCGGGGCATCCGGACTTTTGGGATCCCATGTTTTATACGAACTGGTGAGGTCGGGACGACCTGTAAAGGCCTTATACCGCAATAAGGATAAATTGCCACTTGTTGAGAAAATTTTTTCCTATTATGCCCGGGATGCGGTTAAATTAATGAAAAGCATTGAATGGGTCCGCGGTGATGTGGTGGATTATTATGCGCTGAGGGAGTGCATGACGGGCGCAAATCTTGTTTTTCACGCGGCAGGCATGGTATCATTTATGGACAATGACAAAAAAGATGTCATGCGAATAAATGCCCATGGAACAGCCAATGTGGTAAATGCCTGCATGGAACTTGGTGTCGGAAAGCTTTGTTTTGTCAGCTCTATTGCTGCCCTGGGTGAATCAACCCGGGGTGAGCCTGTTCATGAAAACATGCTTTGGAATGCTGAATCAGATGTTTCTGCCTATGCGGTAAGCAAATTTCAGGCAGAAATGGAAGTCTGGCGTGGTATTCACGAAGGACTACAGGCGGTGATCGTGAATCCTTCCGTTATAATCGGGCCAGGCATGTGGTATAAATCCATCGCACAGCTTATAAATATGGTCAGCAGAGGATTACGTTATTATCCGGCAGGTTCCGGAGGATATGTTGATGTGCGCGATGTGGCCAGGGCTATGATAATTCTTACTGACAGCAATATATCAGGTGAACGGTTCATTATTAATGCTGAGAATATACCCCACCGGGATTTGGTAAACGCTATCGCAAAATTATTGAACCGGTCAGTTCCCGATAAATTGATGACACCTGTTCTCATGAAGACTATCTGCATATTGGAGCGGATCAGATCGGTAATTACGGGAACACCGCGTCGCGTTAACTGGAGGACACTCAAAATTGCAGCTGATACAGCAGCATATTCAAACCAAAAAATTACCGAAGCCATCGGGCTGCAATTCATTCCGGTCAAAGAATCGGTTGAGTTTGTGGTTAATACGTATCTTAAGGACTTTCCGGGTATACACACCCGGTGAACTATTCTACACCACCTTTCGTGATAAACTTTTTTTCAGGTTCTTCATGCCTGATAATGAGCTATTAATATTTTTTTTTATTACAGGATAAAAAAACTTGTAAGAGCAGGGTTACTTTTTGACAGGTCGCGGTATTAATACAACAGATAATCATGTTGTCAAACCCTAAAAAACCCGTTATGAAAAGAAACTGTTATTATTACCTGTTGCCTGTAATGTTATTACTTGCCTGTTCATGCCAGAAGGAGGCACCGGATGTGAAAAAACCTGTTGGCAGACTAAAAATTGAAATCGGACTTTTTATCCATGTCAGTGAAGTAAATGGGAACCTTAAATCCACCTCGGGACCGGAGGATTTCAGGGTTACAATTTATTCGGTCTCAGGTGATGAAGTCCTTGTTTTTCAAAGGGCATCAGAAATGCCCGGAGAAATTGAACTTGAAGCCGGGGATTATTATGTAACCGCTCATTCGGACAACAATATTCCGGCTGCTTTTGAAAACCCCTATTATTACGGCGAATCGGAATTATTTACCGTAAGTCCGGGCGCACAGCAATCCGTAGTTGTTACCTGTGAACTTGCCAACACCATGGTTTCCATTGTTTATTCCGAATCCGTAATAAATACATTCACCGATTATACAACCACGGTAGGTTCAACTGCCGGATCACTAGTTTTCACAAAAACAGAGACCAGGGCCGGTTATTTTCAACCTCTTCCCTTAAATATAGCTGTTTTGCTTGCCTGGCAAAAGGCTGACGGATCAATAGAAAACCGGACACTTTCAGGCAGTATTCCCAACCCCCAGCCCAAAAAGCACTATGAGATACATGTTAATGCTACGGCAGGCGGCAGTTCAGCACTGATCCTTGTCAATCTCGATGAATCCACGGATCCTGTTGAGATTGTCACGATTACCGATGATTCCCATGCCGGCGGTGCTATCGGGAATGGTGAACTGCTGATCACCGAGATCATGTACGACCCTTCGGCTCTTTCAGATACTGATGGTGAATGGATAGAAATTTATAATAATACGGACAGGACAATCAGCCTGCAGAACCTGGTTCTCAGAAAAGACGATGACTTTCACGTTGTCACCGGCGACATAGCTCTCGGGGCCCACAACTACTATATACTTGCACGAACCAACCAGGCCGTTATCAGTGATCATTATGTTTATGGCACCGGTATATCACTCAACAATACCGGTGCCGTTTTGTCACTTTGTAATTTTGGGACGGATGGCATGGATGGCAGCATCATTTGTTCGGTAGACTATGGTGCCGAAGGATTTCCATCAGCAACCGGGGCTTCTTTGAGCCTTGATCGCAACCTGATGAACCATTCCGACGCCCGGCTGGCATCGTCATGGTGTATATCAACAACTGCATACAGCACCGGTGATTTGGGGACCCCCGGATTGATAAACGACCCCTGCAACTAGAATTAAAAGCCCCGCATTGTTGAAGCTTAATTTCAAAATGCAACCCTGTTAGGCGCAATCCATCTTAGGCAATGGGGGCTTTTTTTGTAATTTTCGATTTTGTATGATAATTACTATTATTGTGCACGGATTGGCAAAAAATAATTGTCAGCCGGGTGTCAATTTGTGTAACTTTGTTATGCCAATCCAGCTGAGATGTTGGATTTCATTTTTATATTATGCAGAGAAGACTAGTGGCCGGTTTTATTAGTGATTTGTTAATTGTAACTGCATCCTTTTCATTGTGTGTCTGGCTTAAACCTGGCGAAAGTGCAGGATATTTCGAGAACTACCTGAATTCCTTCATCCTTTTCCTGCTGATATGGATTGCCATTTCTTTTTCATTTGAGAAATACAGCCTTTTTGGTAAAACCGACTGGCTGATAGCGATCAGAAAGATCTTCGTGGTCAATCTGGTTATCTTTTTCCTGGTCACCACCATGATGTACCTTTTTCAGAGTTTCAATTATTCACGGTTTATTGTATTGGGCACAATTGGCGTAGCAACAATCGCCGAACTTTCATTCGGATCGTTATATTATCTGGTGTACAACACGCAGGTAAGGGATGAAAATGGTTCGTTGCTGGGCTTTATAAATGGAAGAAGCTCCCGGCAACATGAAAAGGTGCAGGTATTGCACCCGAAAAAGATACCGGCAAAATATGATTTCAGACTGCGCGAGGAATTCCTGAAAGGTGAGATCGGTGAAGAGGCCTTTGATTATGTAATTCCCTATGCTGCCGTCGATTCTCCCAACACACTGGTCACCGCTACCACCACAAGGTTTAATATCGACGCACAGATCCAGCAATCATTTGAATGTATAATAAATGTAAGGCGTGTAAATGATTTTCGGTATATCAACAAGTTTTTTGAATCGGTTAATGCAAAATTGCCTGTAGGCGGGATCTTTATTGATTTCTTCGAATCGAAGAATATGAGAAAGAAGCGCATTCTCCATAAATTCCCACCCGGCATAAATTATCTTTATTATGCATTGGATTTTATTATCAAACGGGTTTTCCCAAAATTTGCACTTACCAAAAAATTGTATTTTATTTTAACCCGCGGGGAAAACCGTGTCCTGTCAAAGGCTGAAGCATTTGGAAGACTTTATTCATGTGGTTTTGAAATACTGGATGAGAAACTGATCAACAAGAGCTTGTATTTTGTTGCCATAAAAGTCAAACCGCCCCTTTTTCCTAAAAATCCCAGCTACGGTCCTTTGATAGCCCTTGAACGCATCGGAAAGGATGGGAAACCCATCAGGGTTTATAAAATGCGCACCATGCATCCTTTTGCCGAATACCTTCAGGACTATGTATACGATAAAGCAGGTCTTCAGGATGGGGGGAAATTCCGGGATGATTTCAGGGTTACCTCAATTGGTCGCTTCATGCGCTCATTCTGGCTTGATGAATTGCCCATGCTGATAAACCTGGTAAAAGGAGATCTTAAACTGTTCGGTGTAAGACCTCTGAGCCGGCATTATTTCAAACTTTATACCACCGAACTTCAGCGTCTGCGGATCAGGACCAAACCCGGTTTGATTCCGCCTTTTTATGTCGACTACCCCAAAACCCTTGAGGAAATCATGGATTCTGAGCTGAAGTATCTCAGATCATACAGGAGACATCCTTTTCTTACGGACTGGAGTTATTTCTGGAAAGCAGTGTTTAACATTTTTTTCAGAAGGTACAGGAGTAAATAAACTACAGGCAGTGGTATTACCTACCTGATATAATTCAGGATAAGGATCAGGGTGGAAATTGAAGTTAATGTCAGGGATATCGTAGGGATATTAATACGGAAAGATTTGCTCCGGATAGGCTCAACGTAAATGATATCATTGGGTAACAGGAAGAATCCATCTGAAGTCAGAATGTTTTTACTGGTAAGATCAAGCCGGAACGTTCTGGTACCATCTGAAGTGGGACGCAGGACCAATATCCGGTTGCGGTTTCCATAATCGGTTATATCCCCTGCCATACTGATGGCTTCAAGTACGGTAAGCTGGCTGTTGAAATTATTATATGTTCCCGGCCGGTTAACTTCACCCATTACAGAAACTTTAAAAGAGATCAGTTTTACGATAATGGTGGCATCTTTAAGAAACACTGATGTCCGCTGACGTATGAGACTAATGGCTTCATCCATGGTGGTGCCGGCCACCTGTACCTTTCCCAGGACCGGGATTTCGATAAAGCCTGAATCACTCACCGTATAACCATTAATAAACAAACTCGTCTCATTCTGAAACAGATTTTGCTGGTATGATCCAATGGTTTGGTTGATCATATTGCTCATTTCCTCGTTCAGGGAATAAATCTTAATGTAAAGTATATCCCTGGTTTGAATAAGGTACTCGGGCCGGTTTTTCGGATAGAAATTCTCAGCCGACAAAGAATCTACGTTTTTGAGATAAACGAGCTGCCGGTGTGAGGTACATGATGCCAGTGCCAGGATCAGAAAGCCTGCATAAAGTAATCCGGTTATTTTTATAATTTTCAAATCCAACAGGGTTTATAGATTATACCAGATATTCCTGATAAACTTTACGGATTCCATCCCCAAGGCTGATCTTTTCCTGCCAGCCAAGATCATGGATCTTTTTAACACTGAGTAATTTCTGAAAGGTACCGTCGGGTTTGGATGTATCCCATGATACAAGTCCGTCGAATCCGACGATCTCTTTTACCAGGGTGGCAAGTTCCCCGATCGTAAGATCTTTTCCGGTGCCAATATTAATATGTGTATTCCTGATCTCGATCTTGGATTCCCTGGAAGTAATCCTGTCGGCAAATTTTTCTTTTACCAGATCCTTAAAATCAACGCTTTCCATAACGTAGACACAGGCATCCGCCATGTCATCGGAATGCAGGAACTCCCGTCGGGGAGCGCCTGATCCCCAAAGCTTGACAGTTACCGGGGATTCGGCAGAGTTATGCCTGTAAATCCCATACTTTTCAAGTTTCTCACCAATTTCGATCTCAGTGGATTTGCCGTCTATTCCTTCAACCGGATTTTTATCGAAATCTTTGCGGATACCACCCCAGTTATTTTCTATTAAACATTTGGCAAGGTGCATTTTACGAATAATGGCAGGCAGAACGTGCGATTTTTCGAGGTCATAATTATCATTTGTTCCGTACAGGTTGGTTGGCATTACCGAAATATAATTGGTCCCGTACTGGATGTTATAACTTTCGCACATCTTGATACCTGCTATTTTTGCTATGGCATAGGGTTCATTGGTATATTCCAGGGCATCGGTAAGCATATATTTCTCTTTCAGTGGCTGTGGTGCTAATTTGGGATAAATACAGGAACTTCCAAGAAAGAGGAGTTTTTTGACACCATTCAGATAACAGGCATGGATCACATTGCTCTGTATCATGATGTTCTCATAAATAAACTGTCCCCTGTATATGTTGTTGGCAACTATACCGCCAACTTTGGCTGCTGCCAGGAATACATACTCGGGTTTTTCGGCAGCAAAAAAATCATGTGCCGACTGCTGGTTTATCAGGTCTATTTCAGGGTAATTCCTGGTGATAACATTATGATATCCTCTCTTTGTAAGGTTACGCATCAGGGCACTGCCAACCAGGCCTGTATGTCCTGCAAGATAAATCTTACTGTCTTTTTTCATAATGAATGGAAAAGATTATTCAAAATAATTCAATGTCTGGAATCCCCCCTGTTGCAAATATACCTCTTTATGCATTAGTTTGATATCACTTTGTACCATGTCTTTGATGAGCGCTTTCAAGTCGTATTCCGGCTCCCAATTCAGTTTGGTTTTTGCTTTCGTAGGGTCGCCGATCAACAGTTCAACTTCAGTGGGTCTGAAGTATCTTGGGTCAATGGCCAGGACTTCCTTGCCTTTTTTAACCTGGTAGCGGTCGTCTGAACACGAAACGATAAAACCGTTTTCATCAGCACCGTTACCCCTGAACTCAATCTCAATTCCTACTTCCTGAAACGCCATTCTTACAAAATCCCGGATTTGGGTGGTAATACCGGTAGCGATAACAAAATCTTCGGGTTTGTCCTGCTGGAGTATAAGGTACATGGCCCGGATGTAATCTTTTGCATGTCCCCAGTCGCGCCTGGCCGACAGGTTACCCAGGTAAAATTTGTCCTGCAGGCCCAGGGCTATTCTTGAAACTGCCCGGGTTATCTTCCTGGTTACAAAGGTTTCCCCCCGGATCGGCGATTCGTGATTGAACAGGATGCCGTTACAGGCAAACATATTATATGCTTCGCGGTAGTTAACGGTTATCCAGTAGGCATACAGTTTTGCAACGGCATATGGGCTCCGGGGGTAAAACGGTGTTCTTTCCGTTTGCGGAACCTCCTGGACAAGGCCGTAAAGTTCGCTGGTAGAGGCCTGGTAATACCTTGTTTTTTCAACAAGGTTCAGGATCCTGATGGCATCAAGAATTCGTAATGCACCAATGCCATCTGCATTTGCAGTGTATTCAGGCGTATCAAAGCTTACTTTAACATGGCTCATGGCAGCCAGGTTATAAATCTCATCCGGTTGTGTTTCCTGAATAATCCTGATCAGGTTGGTGGAATCGGTGAGATCACTGTAATGTAAAACAAAATTGCGGTTTTCAACATGCGGATCCAGGTACAGGTGATCGATCCGTTCCGTGTTAAAAAGCGAACTTCTTCTTTTGGTTCCGTGTACGAGATACCCTTTTTTAAGCAGGAATTCTGCCAGGTAAGCTCCGTCCTGTCCTGTAATTCCTGTTATCAGTGCTGATTTTTTCTTTTCCATAAACAACCGGAATAGTAATACGTTAAGATATTATGATGTTCTTGCACAATTCATGGTAATCCCCTTTTAAACCAACAGGGGTAGCGTTTCGAATCTGGTATACAATATTAATTGAAGTCTGTGACTCATTTAATCCGAATCCCCTTCCCGCAAGGATCTCTTCGTAGCTTTTGGTGTGCAGATCAGTGAATCCCTCACTGAATTCTATCTCCTGGTTATCCATGACAATAGAACGGTAGGTGCGCATGCCTTTCTGCATAACTTGGGCAGGTAAGTCTTTATAATCGAGACTTAAGTACCATCTTACCCTGGCTTTTTCCAGTTCAAGATATCCGGACGCCTTGTCGGGTTGAAGCACATGAACGATGTTGTTTTTAACTTTCCCGAAAATCCAGGTAAGCATGTCAAAAAAGTGAACGCCAATGTTCGTGGCAATGCCGCCGGATTTCTGAATATCTCCTTTCCAGGATGTGAAATACCAGTTCCCCCTGCTGGTAATATAAGTGAGGTCGAGATCATGTATGGCATCAGGAGGTCCGTTGGCTATCTTATTTTTGAGATCGATCAGCACCGGGTGAAGACGCAACTGCAGTATGTTGTATATCTTTTTTTTATATTCTTTTTCAATTTCTGAAAGGGCATCAATATTCCACGGATTTAATACCAGTGGTTTTTCACAGATGGCGCTGGCGCCCGACCGCAATGCAAAACGAATATGGGAATCATGGAGGTAGTTGGGAGAGCAAATGCTGACAAAATCCAACTGAACACCTGACCGCCGCAACTTATCAACATGCCGGTCAAACCGTTCAAATTCAACGAAAAAGTGGCTGTCGGGGAAATAACTGTCAATAGTACCTACGCTGTCCGAAGGATCGAGAGAAGCAAGCAATACATTTCCCGTATCCTTTATGGCTTTGAGGTGTCTTATTGCAATGTAACCGCCTATACCAATAATGGCAAATTTCTTTTGAATACTCATATTTTTGGGTTTTATAAGCTCATATAGGTTAGTTTGTTGATTTTCTTCCGGTACGTGCCCTTAACATCCATGACAATACCATTTTCTGCGGAAAGGGATAAAAAATGATCTTCACCCAGTGCCGAATATTCATTATGTGAAACGGCCACGATTATGGCATCGTATTTATTGCCCGGACTGGCACAAAGTGAAAATCCATACTCTTTTTCGAGTTCTTCCGAAGAGGCATAGGGGTCAATAATATCCACCGTAACCCCATATGATTTCAATTCATTAACCACATCGGCTACTTTGGAATTGCGTATATCACTGACATTTTCTTTAAAAGTAACTCCCATTACCAGCACCTTTGAATGGAGAACGTTTTTACCGGCGCGGATCATTTTTTTTACCACTTCGGTGGCGATGAATTTCCCCATCCCGTCATTTACGGCCCTGCCTGAATTGATTACCTGAGCAGAATGGCCCAGTTCGGCAGCCTTAAAAGTAAGATAATACGGATCAACACCAATACAGTGACCACCAACCAAACCGGGGTAAAACTTCAGAAAATTCCATTTTGTTCCCGCCGCTTCAAGTACTTCATAGGTATTGATCTTCATTTTATTGAAAATCATGGAAAGCTCATTCATCAGGGCGATATTAACATCACGCTGGGTGTTTTCAATGATTTTGGCAGCTTCAGCCACTTTTATCGAAGAGGCCCGGAATACGCCGGCTTTGACAACCATCTCATAAACCCTGGCTATTTCATCCAGTGATTCTTCATCACAACCCGAAACAATCTTGGTAATCGTGGTGATGGTATGTTCTTTATCACCCGGATTAATTCGCTCGGGTGAATAACCAAGTTTGAAATCTTTTCCGCAAGTCAAACCCGACAATTCCTCCAGGATATCCTTGCATTCCTCATCGGTGGTGCCGGGATATACCGTTGATTCATAAACCACGTAATCGCCTTTTTTTAGAATAGAACCTACAGTGCGGGTGGCAGAAAGGAGAGGTCTCAGGTCGGGCAAATTATGTTTATCAATAGGGGTAGGAACGGCTACAATATGAAAACAGGCCTTTTTCAGGTCTTCTTTATCAGCGGTAAATTGAATATCCGTATTGTAAAAAGCTTCGGGTTCGAGTTCATTACTGGGATCAACCCCCTTTTTCATCAATTCAACACGTCCGCTATTGATATCAAAGCCGATAACGGATATTTTGCTGGCAAATGCCAGGGCAATGGGCAGGCCTACGTATCCAAGGCCAACAAGAGAAAGTTTGGCGTCCTTCCTTAGAAGTTTTTCATAGCTGCTCATAATAGAAGAAAATAGAATAGATATTGGTGATTTAGGTATAGAAGTTTATAATCCGAATTCCTTTTTGATTACATTAACATAATCGAGTTTCTCCCAGGCAAAAAACTCAACAGCACGTTCTTCGGGTTTTCCGTTCAGCAACAGGTTCACTTTCTTAGTATAGGGTTCTCTACCCATGTGTCCATATGCTGCTGTTGCGAGAAAAATGGGATTTTTAAGTCCTAAACGCCTGATAATTATAGCGGGACGCAGATCGAACAAATTGGCGATCTTCCGGGCAATTTCACCGTCATCCATGCTGACTTTTGAGGTGCCAAAAGTGTTGACATAAACGCCTACAGGTCTGGCAACGCCAATGGCATAGGCCACCTGGGTGAGCACCTCATCGGCTATACCTGCAGCCACCATATTTTTAGCAATATGCCGCATGGCATAGGCAGCTGACCTGTCCACCTTTGAGCTGTCCTTACCTGAAAAAGCTCCTCCCCCGTGTGCCCCTTTTCCGCCATATGTATCAACGATAATTTTACGGCCGGTAAGCCCGGTATCCCCGTGAGGGCCACCAATTACGAATTTACCGGTAGGATTTACATACAGGAGGTGATCACCTTTAAACAGGACTTTTACCCTTTCCGGGAGTTTGGCTGTTATCCGGGGCAATAAAATGGTTTTGACATCATCTTCAATCTTCTTCAACATGTTGGAATCCTCATCGAAACTGTCATGCTGGGTTGAAACCACTAGGGTATGGATCCGTTTGGGCAGCTTGTCATCACCGTATTCAACAGTTACCTGTGATTTGGCATCAGGCCGGAGGTACGTCATCAGTTTGCCTTCACGACGGATTTCTGAAAGTTCCCTGAGCAGCATATGAGAAAGCTCAAGTGAAAGCGGCATATAATTATCGGTTTCCCTGCAGGCATATCCAAACATCATGCCCTGGTCCCCGGCGCCCTGCTCGTCTTCATCACCGCGTTCAACACCACGGTTAATATCCTGTGATTGCTCATGTATGGAGGAGATCACGCCGCAGGAATCGGCTTCAAACATATAGTCGGAATTGGTATAACCTATTTTTTTTATTACCTCGCGTGCAACGAGCTGCACATCAACATATGCATTGGTCTTAACCTCACCGCTCAGCACAACCAGACCGGTAGTGACAAGTGTTTCGCAAGCAACCTTTGATTCAGGATCACGCCTGAGAAATTCGTCCAGCAACGCGTCTGATATTTGGTCCGCTACTTTGTCGGGATGTCCTTCGGATACGGATTCGGAAGTAAACAAATATGCCATCAGATATAATAATTTAACTTATTAATTGGCAAAGATAAAAAGAGAAATTAAATCACGGCGAATTGTATGGATATAGTTGATAAATATATGGTTTTAAGAGGTGAGTTCACGGAAAACATCTTCGAGTTTCCTGTCTTTGCGATGCAATGAAAGAATGACCAGGTTGTTGCTTACGGCAAGATTAAAAAGATCTCCCCGTATATCGTAATCCCCGGCAGTCTCGATTAACCAGGTGCCCGCCCTTAGTTTTCTGATCAAAGCAGCACCGCGAAGACTTTTAAAAATCATTTCATCCGGATCCTGGCTGAATTCAACCACCACCGTATGAGATTCTGTACCGGACCAGGCACTGATGTTTCCGGTCAGATCGTTTGCGATCACCTGTCCTTTATTGAGAATAATGACACGCTGACAGATTGCCTCAACCTCCTGCATAATATGTGTCGACAGGATAACAGTTTTTTCTTTACCCAGGCTTGATATCAGGTTTCTTATCTCGACGATCTGGTTTGGATCGAGGCCTGAGGTTGGCTCATCGAGTATCAGGATCTCCGGATCATGAATTATTGCCTGTGCAAGGCCCACCCGTTGCCGGTACCCTTTTGACAATATCCCGATCTTTTTGTTCATTTCCGGTCCGAGGCCGGTCAGGCCGATAACCTCTGTTACCCTGGAACTGATCCTTTTTCCAAGCTTATAAAGTCCTGCCACATAGCGGAGGTATTCCTTTACATACATTTCGACATACAGCGGGTTATTTTCCGGAAGATATCCCAGTTTCCTCCGGATCTCAACAGAATGCTGCGCCACATTTATATCATTGATCCGGACTTCACCTGCCGAAGGAGCCATCAGGGAACAGATAATTTTCATTGTGGTAGATTTACCGGCTCCGTTTGGTCCGATAAACCCTGCAATTTCTCCCGAATTAACTGTAAAATTTATATCATTGAGTGCAACCTGGCGGCCAAAGACCTTGCTGACATGTTCTACCTGAATTGACATATTTGAAATTAATATGACCAAACTTAAAACTAATATCTTAAAACTTAAAACTAATATCTTAAAACTGCCTTAAAATTCTAATTTTGCAGATCAAATACTAACAGCATCACATTTCATGAGAATTAAAGAATTGCTTTCATCCCGCGAATACGGGAGTGAAGTTATGGCCAGGGGCTGGGTAAGAACCAGACGGGGTAATAAGAACATAGCCTTTGTGGCCTTGAATGATGGTTCCGTTATCCACAACATCCAGGTGGTTATTGATATGGCCCTTTTTGATGAAGAACTTATAAAAAAGGTAACTACCGGGGCCTGTATCGAGGTATCCGGGAGGCTTGTTGAATCACCGGGAAAAGAACAGCATGTTGAGATACATGCGGGTACTGTAAAGTTATATGGAACAGCTGATCCGGATATCTACCCGTTGCAGAAGAAAGGGCATACCCTTGAATTTCTCCGCGAGATTGCTCATTTGCGACCGAGGACCAATACATTCGGTGCGATATTGCGCATAAGGCATGCAATGTCATTTGCCATTCACAATTATTTTAACAACAACGGCTTTTATTACCTGCATACGCCCATTATTACCGCTTCTGATGCTGAAGGAGCCGGAGAAATGTTCAGGGTCACCACGCTTAGTGCCGGCAATCCCCCGTTGAACGAGGATGGTACCGTTAATTTCAGCGAAGACTTTTTTGGTCGCGAAACCAGCCTAACTGTGTCGGGCCAGCTCGAAGGAGAGCTCGGTGCACTGGCATTATCCAGTATATATACATTCGGGCCCACCTTCAGGGCTGAAAACTCCAATACGCCCAGGCACCTGGCTGAATTCTGGATGATCGAACCGGAAATGGCATTTTATGAGATCAATGAAAATATGAACCTGGCGGAAGATTTTTTAAAATACCTTATCCGCTATGCACTGGATCACTGCAGTGACGATCTTGATTTTCTGGCCGGAATGTATGACAAGGATCTGATCGGCAGGCTGAATTTTGTTGTCGACAATAAGTTTGAGCGTATATCCTATACAACCGCCATCGAAATTCTCCAGGGATCAGGTGAAAAGTTTGAATTCCCCGTATGCTGGGGAGTCGATCTTCAAACGGAGCATGAACGTTACCTGGTGGAAAGAAAATTTAACAAGCCCGTGATCGTCACTGATTATCCCAGTGCTATTAAGGCGTTCTATATGAAACAGAACAGCGACGGTAAAACAGTGCGTGGCATGGATGTGCTGTTCCCGAAAATCGGGGAGATAATTGGCGGGTCACAACGCGAGGAAGATTATGATAAACTCATACAGCGCATCAATGAAATGAAGCTTCCCATGAAAGATCTGTGGTGGTATCTTGAAACCCGGAAATTCGGTACTGCACCACACAGTGGTTTTGGATTGGGATTTGAAAGGCTGCTGCTTTTTGTAACAGGTATGAGTAACATTCGTGATGTAATTCCATTCCCGCGGTTTCCTAAAAATGCAGCTTTTTAGTATATTCGGGCGGCAGAATCAAAAATTTAAGTATGCTCAAGCAGAAATTACAGCAGAAGTTACTTCAGAAGTTATCGCCGCAGCAGATACAAATGATCAAGCTGTTGGAGATACCTTCGATGCAGCTTGAGCAAAGGATAAAAATGGAGATTGAAGAAAATCCGGCCCTCGAAGAAGGTGCAGTTGAAGAAAGCTCCCTGCAAAATGAAAATCAGGATGAGGATGTGACCTCCGATCCGAATGATAAGGACAAGGATGAATTCACCTTTGAGGATTACCTCGAAGAAGACGATTACCCCTCTTATAAACTGAACGCTCAGAATTATTCGAAAGACGAGAAAAGAGAAGATATACCTTTTTCAGTAGGACTTTCATTTCATGATCATCTCGAAGACCAGCTGGGACTGAGGTCATTGGATGAAAAACTTCATTTGATTTCTCTCTATATCCTTGGGAATATTGATGATGACGGGTATCTCCGCCGGAAGCTTGAAAATATTGTTGATGATGTTGCTTTTGCATTGAATATTCAAACCGATGAGATTGAACTTATTGGAATATTGCAGATTATTCAGGAGCTTGACCCTCCGGGCGTTGGAGCCCGAAGTCTTCAGGAATGCCTGCTGCTCCAGATCCAGGCAAAGGACATGGATAATCCATCGGTTGCCCTGGCACATAGGATACTGAAGGATTTTTTTCCCGAATTCACCAGGAAACATTATGATAAAATTATTAACCGGCTCAATATCACTAACGATCTGCTGAAAGATGCCCTGGATGAAATACTCAAATTGAACCCAAAACCTGGCAGTGCATACAGTGATCCGCTCAACAAATCAACAAATCATATTATACCCGATTTTATCCTCGAGAATAACGATGGTGATCTCGAACTTAGTCTGAACTCAAAAAATATACCCGAACTGAAGGTAAGCAAGACCTATAGCGACATGATGCATACCTACCAGTATAACAGGGGTCACAACACGAAGACCCAGAAGGAAGCGCTTAGCTTTGTAAAACAAAAGCTTGATTCTGCCCGATGGTTTATTGATGCCATCAGGCAAAGACAAAATACCCTGCTGGTTACCATGAATGCCATTATCCACTACCAGCGGGAATATTTCATTTCCGGTGATGAAACTAAGCTCAGGCCTATGATCCTGAAAGACATAGCTGATTTCACAGGTCTTGATGTATCCACAATTTCCAGGGTAGCCAACAGCAAGTATATCCAGACCAATTTCGGCATTTACCCCCTCAAATACTTCTTTTCAGAGGGCATGCAGACAGAATCGGGTGAGGAAGTATCCACACGTGAAATAAAAAAGATACTTGAGGACTGTGTCGACAGGGAGGATAAACGGCATCCTCTTACCGATGACAAGCTCGCTGAGATATTAAATGAAAAGGGGTATCATATTGCCAGGCGAACTATAGCCAAATACCGTGAACAGTTGGATATTCCTGTAGCACGTATGCGTAAAGAGTTATAGAGATGGAAAAGAAATTCGCGCAAATAATTTCCTATATTGCCCACCCTTTGTGTATTCCCATGTTAGGGTTGCTGATCATCAGCAATTCGGGCACCTATGCAGCCGATCTTGACCAAAAGTTCACCAATTTCATATATACCTCGGTATTTGTTCTCACTTTTTTAATGCCTGTTGCTTTCATACCTTTTTATCTCTATGCCAAAATGATCAGGAACATTCAGTTTACCGGTCAGCGTGAACGGCTCATACCCCTCTATATCACGCTGGTCTTTTATCTGGTTGCCTACTTTATGGTAAGAAAACTCCCGGTAAGTTCCGTCTATCAGCGATTCCTTTTTGCATCATGCATTTCTGTCCTGCTGGTGCTCACAATTTCGTATTTTTGGAAGATCAGCGCACATCTGGTGGGATGGGGCGGATTGACAGGTTTAATTGCAAGTTTGTCCCTGCGTTTCCACACGGATCTGATGATCTTCCTGATTATTGCCCTAATATTGAGTGGTATTACGGCTTTTGCCCGACTCCGGCTTAATGCGCATAATCAGTCACAGGTGTATTCAGGATTCTTATTGGGAATATTGACCGTCCTTATGGTATTTCTGATCTAGGACTGAAAAAACAGCATATGCTGCCGGTTCATCATGAGGCATTATAAATTTGGACGGGGGATCATTTTTCATCCAGTTTATTGCCGATACCAGATTAAAATTCTTTTGCCGCGCATATTGAAACAAGCCTTTTTCTGACAGGTATATTGCAAGATATTCCTGTTCCGGCTGACCCGGTGTGGGTATCAGAAATGCTGTCTTACCAAGGGCTACGAGGTCCATTATTCCGGAATAACCCGATCTGCAAATAACAAGATTTGCATCTGAAAGAATTCTTTGGAAGTCATAGAATGGCAAATGGGGAACCACAGTCAGCAAATCACTTTCATTAACCCGCTTTTTCACCCCATGTTCCCGCATTCCGCTAATAACTATCGTTCTGAGAGCCATCAGCGGCAACTGATCCCTGATCAGCTTATCCAGTATACTTATCTGCGGCTCCGGCCCGCTGAGTACAACAGCCAGCTCATAACGGGTATCCGTTAAGGATTCCTGACCGGATGGCAGGTCCCTGAACCGGGACAGTATCCCGATATACCTTGCATTCCGTGGAGGGGTGAACCTGTGTGATAGTTTCCCGCTGAGGTTCTTACCGGCATCAGCCCAATCGGGTATCCAGCATTCATCATACTGGTGGATGATGCTTTTAATCAGCAGGTACACGGGATATTCCAGCCACCGGAAAATACGGGGCAATACCGGAGACACCTGATGGGTAACAAAAATGCAATGCTTGTTTTTGCAAAATAATCCGTAGCGGTTATCGGAAACCAGCACGTCGATATGATGTTCTTTTACTACCTCTTTCACCAGCCTGTGCTCCCGGAATACCGACCATATCAGGCAGGGAAGCTGCAGCAAAAGTTTTGGAATGAGTAATTTTCCAGGTCCGTAATGAATCACCGGGGAAGGCAGGTAAATGAATTGCAATTCCGGGAAGGTGGTCTTTAGCAATTCGCCTGATTGGCCTGATCCTCCCAGCATTACCTGAAATCCATTTCGCATGAACCGGTGAATTACCGGAATCATCCTGGAAGCATGCCCCAGACCCCAGTCAAGCGGGCAAACCAATACCGTCGGTTGTTCCTTTATCAAGCTATGGGTTTTAGTCAGGGTGTTACCTGAACAGCTATACCGGATTTTTCAACACGCCCGGCAATGGCATTCAATTCTTCGTGGCTAACCCGTTCGAGTCCGTCCACCGCGGTATCACGTGCAAGAGAATACATCATCACACTTTCGGGTCGTATTTGTTTAAGAACAGACAACCAGGCTGAAACCTCCTCCTCTGAAGTGTTATCCAATCTTTTTCCCATGTAACTTCCCCTGAAGAACAGGGTTTGAATGATAAGCTTTCCATTGAAACTGCTTAGTAGTTCGATGGTCTCACGGAGATTATAATTTCCGGCAGGGCAATTAATCTGAAAAAGCGTTTCTTCAATGGCTGAATCCAGTTTAAGAATATTCAGATCGGCTTTCAGCAGGGCATTGAAAATACTTTTATCGCCAATACGGGTGGCATTGGACAAAACAGTGACGCTGGCGAGGGGGAAAATACGGTCACGGATTTTCAGCGTATCCTCCAGTATCACGGGAAATTCTGGATGCAGCGTTGGCTCTCCGTTGCCAGCAAAGGTAATACTATCAAGGTATTCACCTTTTCTTTTCATTTCTTCAAGTTTTATCGTCAGCAGCACTTTCACACGACCGGCAGGTGGAAATCCTGAAATACCGGATTCAACAGGTGTGAGGCCGCATTCACAATATATACAGCTGAAATTGCATACTTTGCGTTTTACGGGTAACAAATTAATTCCGAGCGATTCGCCAAGCCGCCGGCTCCATACAGGCCCAAAAATAATACTGTCGAACAGGAAGGTAGACATGGTGCAAAGATAATGGAAGTAATGAAGTAATGAGGTGATGAAGTGGGGAAGTGATGAAGTGGGGATTTTTGGTTACTTTTAGCAATAATATATAAAAACAGACCATGAACTACATTGATATGTTTATACTGGTGCTGCTTGTATACGCAGTTTTCCGGGGCATTACACGGGGATTTATCATGCAGCTCGCTTCGGTTACAGCATTGCTTTTTGGAATATACGTTGCCATGAAATTTTCGGGTTTTACCGCCCACCAGCTGACAAAATTCGTTTCTGTCAACCAGGAATTTCTCTACCTGATATCCCTGGGAATAACATTTATTCTCGTATTTGTGCTTATCCATCTTCTGGGGCAGGTGCTTGAAAAAATCATTGAATCAGTTGATCTGTCCCTGATGAACAAACTATTTGGTGTTTTCTTCAGCCTTGTTAAAACAGTTCTGATTGTTGGTGTTCTCCTGGTTTATATTGAGCGGATTGACAAACGGGTTCCTTTACTGCCCAAAGGGTCCCGCGAGCATTCTATATTCTTCCGGCCATTTACTTCCATTATTCATGCAATTTTTCCCGCATTAGGTGTTGGCAAAGTATCTGAAAATGAAAAGAATAAGGAATTTGTTTAATTATTCCCCTTCATCTATTTATATATTATCTTTGCGAAAAAAATTCAGGTATGACATTTGTTGAGGAACTCAGGTGGAGGGGCATGATTCATGATATGATGCCGGGCACTGAAGAGCAGTTAAAAAAAGAATCCACAGCCGGGTATATCGGGTTTGATCCCACTGCCGATTCATTGCATATCGGCAACCTTTTACCAATTATGTTGCTGGTACATTTTCAGAAAGCAGGTCATAAGCCTGTCGTTCTGGTTGGAGGAGCTACCGGTATGGTAGGCGATCCTTCGGGAAAATCGGAAGAGCGTAAATTTCTGGATGAAGATACCCTCAGGCACAATCTGACATGCCAGAAAAAGCAGCTGGAGAAATTCCTCGATTTTAACTGTGGTGGGAATTCAGCCGAAATTGTGAATAATTATGACTGGTTCAGGAGTATTTCATTCCTTGATTTTCTTCGGGATGTTGGAAAGCATATTACGGTTAACTATATGTTGACCAAAGATTCGGTGAAAAAGCGTCTTGAAACCGGAATTTCATTTACCGAATTCTCCTACCAGCTGGTTCAGGGGTATGATTTCTATTTCCTGTATAAGCATAAGAATTGCAGGCTGCAGATGGGCGGATCGGATCAGTGGGGCAATATTGTTACGGGTACCGAACTTATACGCCGGAAGGACGGAGGAGAGGCTTATGCTCTCACATGTCCGCTGGTTACACGCTCGGACGGAGGTAAATTTGGAAAATCCGAAAAGGGGAATGTATGGCTCGATCCTGCAAAATCTTCAACCTATACATTTTATCAGTTTTGGTTAAATGTTTCAGATGAAGATGCTGAAAAATACATTAAAATATTTACCCTGTTAACCCGGGAAGAGATTGAAGAGTTGATCGGGGAACATAAGAAGGCACCACATTTACGCCTTTTGCAAAAAAAACTTGCTACCGATGTTACGTTGCGTGTACATTCGCAGGAAGGGCTTGATGCCGCGACAGAGGCCTCAGAAATACTTTTTGGGAAAGGGACTACGGAAACCTTAAAAAAGCTGGATGAAGGCACATTTTTAAGTGTTTTTGAAGGTGTACCCCTGTTCACCATCGAAAAAGAAACCCTGGAAACAGGTATTAACATCCTGGACCTGCTTGGAGAAAGGACATCTGTTTTTCCGTCAAAGGGAGAGGTAAGACGCATGATCAAAGGCGGAGGTGTGAGTCTTAACAAAGCCAGGCTGGAAGATGATTCCCTTATCGTAAAGACGGAAGATCTGTTGAACAATAAATATATTCTTATTCAAAAGGGCAAAAAGAATTATTACCTGATCGCATCCAAATAACTGCAATCTTATGGAACACAAGATTAAAAAACAGCCGGTAGTATACAATGCATTCGATCTCATCTGGTTTACCTGGGAAAAGAAATGGATACTTATCGCCGCTTCTGTACTTGCTTTTATTCTTTCCGTTATTGTATCTTTAAGTATCACCCCGCGATTCAAATCACATGTAATCCTGTTTCCTGCAGCATCCGTATCTGTTTCAAAGAACCTGGTCGAAACGTCCTCCATATCTATGGACAGTCGCGATATTCTTTCATTTGGTGAAGATGATGAGGCGGAAAGAATGCTTCAGATATTGCATTCATCGCAGATCAAGGACCATATTATCAAAAAGTTTGATCTGATGAATCATTATGAAATTGATCCTTCATCACCTTATCCTTATACCCTGTTGGATGGCAAATACAAGGGAAATGTAAAATTCAGGAGAACTGAATTCATGTCCATTGAGATTGAAGTATTGGATACCGATCCCCAGATTGCTGCAGATATTGCCAATGAGATAGCCGCCTATATTGATTCTACAGTGCACAATATGCAGCGGGAAAGGGCTAGCGAAGCTTTTTCGATTGTTGAAAAAGAATACCTGGGCTCACAGCTGGAGATCGACAGGCTAAGTGATTCACTCAGAAAAATCAGAGAATTGGGAGTAATTGATTACGAATCCCAGGCAGCATCACTGAATACCGCCTATGCAACAGCCCTCGCGCAGGGTAACACAACAGCAGCCGCTGCCATTCAGAACCGGATGAATATTCTGTCGAAATTTGGCGGCATATATGTTGAGCTTTCAAAAAAACTGGAATCGGAAATTGAACGGCTCGGACAACTCAAGGCCAAATATGCAACCTTTAAAATCAATGTTGAACAAACTGTTCCGCAGATCTTTATTGTTGACAGGGCAACCAAAGCTGAGCGAAAGGCAGTACCAAGACGTTCCATAATAGTCATAATATCTACCCTGTCAACTTTTGCTGCCTCCTTACTGCTGTTACTGGTCATTGACAGTTTAAAAGCACAGGACTAAAGCCATGCACCGGTGGATTAACCTGAAGCGACAAGGCCTTGTTATCCTCCTGGTGATTGTATACGTGGCGGTTAACATGGTTCTCACGTTCAGGGAGATCTATGTTTTCAACCTGCTGCCGGTATTGCTGATTGTGGTTTATCTTACCCTGGCACGGATCGACATCATTTATTTTATCATTGTATTGCTTACTCCCGTTTCGGTTCAGCTTATTGATTTTATTCCTTCCTCTGCCGTGGATTTTGCCATACCTACCGAGCCCCTGCTTTTCGGAGTAATGATCGTGTTGTTATTCAGGGCTGTTTATGATGGGTTTTTCAATCGCCGGTTGCTGAATCATCCTGTAACCTATGCCATACTTTTCAACCTGTTCTGGATGCTCATAACCTCAATTACAAGTACGTTACCGCTGGTTTCTTTTAAGTTCCTGCTGGCCAGAATCTGGTTTGTCACTACCTATTACCTGCTTGCGGTGATGGTGTTCCGGAAAACTTCCAACATAATGATTTTTATTTGGTGCTTCAGCATTACCATGTTGGTGGTAATTGTGTATACCATTAGCCGTCAAATCGGGTTTGGTCTTTTTAACAAGCAGGCAGCGCATTTTGTTATGGGGCCCTTCTTTCGTGATCATACTTCTTACGGGGCTGCGCTGGCCATGTTGTTTTATGCGCTGGGTGCTGTGGTACTGCACCGGAGCACCAACATTATAACACGGTTTTTCTATTGGGGGGCCTGGCTGCTGGTTACAACAGGCCTGCTGTTATCCTATACACGGGCAGCCTGGATAAGCGTCCTGCTTTCATCAGGGGTACTTGTAATGACCTTCCTCAAGGTTCGCTTCCGATATATCCTGATTGGCGGTATTCTGGCATTTGTTTATTTTGCAGGGCAGCGTACGGTAATTATCCGGAAGATGCAACAAAACCGGCAGGAATCATCCGCAAGCCTGGGCGAACATGTGAGATCCATCTCCAATATTACTACCGATGAATCCAATCTGGAAAGGATAAACCGTTGGAATTCTGCGCTCAGGATGTTCAGGGAACGACCCGTATTCGGGTGGGGCCCCGGAACCTATATGTTCAAATATGCACCGTTCCAGATATCAGGGGAAAAAACCGGCATCAGCACTGATCTTGGTGATCTGGGCAATGCCCATAGTGAATACATTGGCCCATTGGCGGAAAGTGGAATATTCGGCTCCCTGTCATTTATCCTCATTAGTGTTGTCAGCCTTCTTACCGGTTTCAGGGTTTACAGCCGTATCAGGGACAATTACCTGAAACAAATTACACTTGGATTAATACTTGGATTTATCACCTACCTGGTGCATGGTACACTTAATAATTTTCTCGATACCGATAAGGCATCGGTATTGTTTTGGGGCTTTACGGCAGTTTTTGTCGCGCTGGATTTATTTGGGGATGAGAAGGAAGAGCAAAGAATAAAGAGCAAAGAACAAAGAACAAAGACTGGAGATTAGGGGTGAGGGATCAGAAAAACTCGATCCCAAGGATGGAAATATCATCAAATATTGCCGCACTTCCGTTGAAAATGCCCTGTTTCTTTATAATTGCCTGAATGTTATCATCGATATTGCCGTTGTTCATTATGCAATCCTCCAGTTCCTTAGTGCCGAATGAGATTTCCTTGCCGTCTATCAGTTCAACAAGTCCGTCGGTATAACAAATGATTTTGGTGGGCTCTTCAAGGGTAACAGATCCCTTGCGTATCAGGGGAATTTCATCGACCATTCCGATACCCACACATCCTTTGCTTAAAAACTCAAGCTCTTTTTTAAGGGTCTGATACATCATCGGATGGTTATGCCCTGCATTGATATATTGCAGTTCACGTGTTTTATAATTGAATTTACCCACGAACAGGGTAATGAATTTTTCACCGTTGGCAGAATGCAGGACCCGTTCGTTAAGTTTTTCAATCAAAGCATCCAGGGAAATATCATGGGTAAACAAGGCCCTGAGGTTGGCCTGGAAATTCGACATCAACAATGCTGCCGCCATTCCTTTCCCGGATACATCTGCAATACAAAATCCGAACTCATTCCGGTTTAGCGGAATATAATCATAGTAATCCCCTCCCACATCAAAGTGGGGAAGGTAAAATGCTTTCATGCAGATTTTTTCATTCCTGGGTAGAATTGAAGAATTGGGAATGAGCATATTCTGCATTTTAGAAGCCAGTTCAAGCTCCTTTTTAAGAGCTTCCTGCCTGAGGCTTTCCTTAAAAAGCCTCATATTTTCTATGGCAACCAGAATAATGTTGGTGAGGGTTTGAATAAAATTGAGGTGTTTGATGATCGGGCTTACACCTTCACCTTCTTCAATATCTCCAATGATCACGTAGGCCATGGGTGTTCCTTTATTGATCACAGGTATAACTATATCAAAGGCATTCAGCGATTTATTGGGAGAAGAGGTGATAAAGGAAATATCCTGTATGCACATCAGGTCGTTTTCTACGTGAATATTGGCATAGGATTCACCTACTTCACCTGATCGCAGAATGCATTTCCAGGCCCCTTCATATTTAAAGATCAGGACCTTACCAATATTCAAGTCTTTGGTAAGCAATTTTTCATAAATATCCAGCAATTCGTTCTGTGTAAGATTTTCATTGATGGCCTGGGTTATATTCAGCAATGATTGCAGCTTGAATGTAGTAAGTTGCAGCCTGTTAATTGAAGCCTTATCGGTCCGGTCCACTTTCACTTTTTGGCTAAAATCTGATTTTGGTTGAAAGATACAAAAATATCCTGATAAAACAGGGGAATGAATATTCAATGGTCGCTACTTTGAATGGGAGGGCTTAACCAAGGGGTATTTCAGATTGGTATACTCATCAAGTTCAACATTCAGGGATCCCACCAGGAGGTCAAACCTTACCTTGACCGGAACATGACTTCTGTCGTCGGATATCCACACGGTCATATCATCTTCGGATTTAAACATCCGGCCAGGTTCTACAACAGGATCAAAGCGCAGACACCGGATCTTGCCGTATTTGGTTTTTATGATTTCTTTCCCTTTGTACCGGATTTCAAACGGGAACAATTCGTCATCGAAATAAGTTACCGTTTTAAGTACATCGCCGGGCATGATAGTTGAATAGTCGAGTGCCCGGATGAAATAGATAAGGGAAACCATATCGAGAATCTCGGGGGGTATTGTCAATACAGTATCTTTTCGAACGCTGTAAACCGTATTACTGTCACGGTTGAGCAGTGCTTCCTCATGTTTTCTGTAGTTGCCTTCTTTCACATTACGGATTATTCTGTAAGGAAGAAGGGTATTTATGTCAAAATAACTTTCGAAAACATCCTTAACACTGTAAAGCTTCTCGGCAATGCCCACGGTTTTGCCTTCGGCTACCGAATGAAAAACAACCTTGTTATTATGATAAACCTGTTTAAGAATAAGCGAGGCAGTACCGCCTATTATGGGACCGAATTTAATGGTGAAGATAAGTTTTTCCCCTGCCTTGTAGGGTTTGTCATCAAGGACAACCGGTATAAACTGACCGTACCCGTGAATAAAAGTGGAAAGCAAAAATATTAAGACAACGGGCTTAACCATCATTGGCAAATGTTATGATACTAAAGCAGGCACAGAATTAAAGTAAAAATAGAACAATAATTTAAACTGATAATCCTTTTTTAGGAACGGTGGCAATAAAATCTTTCAGGTAAAAAGGCTCAAAATAGGCTGTTTCTTCAAAATGTTGCTCCTGGAATGCCTGTTCGGAAAGCAAAGCAAGGGATGAAGCGTGCGGGTAAACTCCTGAAGCAAAGACGGCATTGGCATGGGCAAGAACTTCACGGCATTTTTCCATGCCCGATCCCAGAAATATGACCTTTTGTCTTTGAAGATGCTGACTGAATGATCCCGCAACTATAATTTTTGCGGTTACCACTTCTGCGATTTCACCTGAAATATAGTACAGGCAGGTGTAAACTTCCATTCTTCGGGCATCTATCATCGGGCATATCAGGGTATCCCTGCTTTTCAATGCTTCCTGTATCACAGTGTCTGGACTGGTAATTGCCTGATTATAAATAATTTCAAGTGTGCTAACTGCTATCAGCGGAAGTTTGGATCCAAAGCACAATCCCTTAGCCACCGAAACGCCAATACGCAATCCGGTATAGGAACCGGGTCCCATGCCAACAGCAATAGCGTCAAGATCAGCTATTTTAAGGCTATTTTCATTCAGTAATTCTTTAATAAAGACGGCCAAATGAGAAGCATGCGATTTTTCTTCAAACGATTCACGCTGAGCAATAACCTTACCATCAATGGCCACTGCAACAGAACATAAAGGAGTGGCGGTTTCTATATTCAGTATCGAAGCCATCGGATCAATAACGGTTAATCCGTTAGTTCCTGCTGGCTTACTTTTTTCAGCATGGAACCATTTTTTAGTTTCTTGGTAATAACAGCATAAGGGGCTGTAACAACTTCCTCGTCCTGCTTCAATCCTGTAAGGACTTCTATGTAATTATTATCCTGGATCCCGGTAGTCACCAGGATGGTTTTGGCTAATCCGTTATCAAAAACAAATACAACTTCTTTTGATCCGTTTTCATTTGTTTCTGTAATCAGGGAATCGGCCTTCAGCAAGGAGTCTGCCATCATGGTAACCGACTGTAGGGGAACCGTTAGAACACTGGTTTTTGAATCGGTCATAATATCAACTGAAGCCGACATTCCCGGGCGGAAAGGCTGGGGTTTTCCCTCACTGATCAGATCATTGTATGATTCCTTCAGTAGCAGGATCTTTACTTCAAAATTTGTTACCTGGTCAGTGGTAAGTCCGGTTGTGGTAGCCGAATTTGCTATTTCAGTTACAATACCCTTGAATTTGCGATCGGGGAAAGCGTCTACTTCAATATAGGCCGAATCGATAAGTTTTACCCTGATGATATCATTTTCATTTACCTCGGTAAGCACCTCCATCCTGTCGAGGTTTGCAACACGCAGCAATTCGGTTCCGCTCATCAATTCGGTTCCGACAACTCTTTCCCCTTTTTCAACGGCCAGAAGCGTTACGGTTCCATCCATCGGTGCATAAATTGATGTTTTCACAAGATTTTCATTGGATTCCTTAAGTGTTGCCTCTGCACTGTGCACCGAATAGGTGGCAGCTGCAACATTCTGCTGGGAAGCAGTAACATCCGCAGTTGCAACTTCAAAAGCAGATGTGGCCGATTCCCATTCCGACTCCGAAATGGTTCGTTCGTCCCACAGTTTTTTGCTGCGGTTATAGGAAAGCCTGGCCTGCTCATATCTCGATTCTACCTGTGTGAGCATGGCCCTGGCATTGGCAAGGTTGGCCTTTGCTGCATTGAGAGAGGCCTGGGTACGATCACGGGCAGATATGTAGTTATCAGGTTTGATCTTAAGCAGAAACTGTCCTTTTTTAACATTATCACCATCTCGGATCACCAGATCCACGATCTCACCCGATACATCCGGTGTAATTATTACCTCTGTTTCCGGCTGGATCTTACCATTGGCAGTAATGATCTCTGTAATGTTCCTGAGAGTGACTTTTTCCGTGGTTACCTCATAGGTGACTGATTTTCCGAACCAGCCCGCCTTCTTCCCGGCAACAGCAAGTATCACCAGTAAAATTGCGGCAACGGCAAGATAGATCAGCAATTTTCGGGAATTCATAGTATTGTTTAAAAAGAGTTAATATTTTGGATTGTTAAAATTAAAATTTGACAGGAACAAAAGATAAAAAGAGCGTACTTTATGTCCGAAAAAAATACCGGATGCCCGCAAAGGAATCAGTAAAGATAATTGAATTTAGCGAAATTGGTAAAGTAAGTTTTATCCGGAAGGATTCCAGCAGAAGCCTCAGGATAACCATCCGTCCTTTTTCGGGTGTACGGGTAACAGTACCCCGTTTTGTTACCTTTGAAAGTGCCGGCAGGTTCGTGGAAAACAAAAAAGAATGGATTAAAGGGCATCAGGCGCGGATGGACCGCTATGAAAACAGGGTCACAGTTTTTGATGAGCAAACGCCCTTTCACACCCGTGATTATACCCTTGAAATAGGCAGACATGCGAAATCCACCATTCAGGCAATACTTAAAAACGGTCTGATCCGGATTAACTATCCCCAATACGCCGACGTTAAAGATCCGCGTGTGCAAACGGTCATTCGCAGGGCTATTTTGCATGCCTGGCGTATCGAAGCAAATAAATACCTCCCTGTTTGGCTTGACAAGCTTGCAAAACAGCACAGGTTATCCTACGGCAGGATTACTTTCAGGAAAAATAAAACCCGATGGGGCAGTTGTTCCAGGGGTAATAATATAAGCCTTAATATTCATCTGATGCGATTGCCGGAACACCTGTGTGAATACATCTTACTCCACGAATTGTGTCACACGATGCATAAACACCACCAGCAATCCTTCTGGTTATATCTTGACAGGATCACGGGAGGCAGGTCGAAAATGCTTGACAGGGAATTGAACAGGTATAGCCCGGAGATATGGTAAGATGCATTAATGCGGGGATATGGGTTTTTGTAGTATATTTACATAATACCTGAGACCATGAAAAAAATATTCATTCATTTAGCCGATGGCTTCGAGGAAGTCGAGGCCATCACACCGGTTGATGTATTGCGGCGGGCGGGCTGCGAGGTGGTTATCGTATCGGTAACCGGCAAAAAGGAAGTTCGCGGGGCGCACGGTATAACCGTTCTGGCCGACAGGCTTTTTGAAGAGTCGGATTATGAACATGCCGACATGATCCTGCTGCCTGGCGGACAGCCCGGATCTGACAACCTGAACAGGCACGAAGGACTGAAGAAACAAATAATAGTCTTTCATGAGCAGGACAAAATGATAGCTGCAATCTGTGCCGCTCCTCTTGTGCTTGGTAGTGCGGGTGTATTAAAAGGAAAGAAAGCAACCTGTTTTCCAGGTGTGGAACCGAAACTTACCGGAGCCACCTGCACGGGTAACCCCGTTGAGATTGATGGAAACATTACCACCGGCAAAGGACCGGGGGTGGCTATGAAATTTTCACTTTCGCTCGTGGAAAGTCTTGTTGGAAAAAGTAAAGCGGATGAGTTGAGAAGAGTGATGATTGTGGTGTAACCAGTAACCGGTAACCAGTAACCAGTAATCAGTAACCGGTAATAGTTAGTCGGTGACCGGTTTTCAGTAATCTTTTGCTTGCATCAGCCTTTTGATCTTTTGACTTCCCGGAATTTTATTTTTTGTTGAAATACTGCATTATACCCCTGATAATCTAAAACATTTTACCTGATTTGCCGTAAAAATATTCTGATGCGTTATTCAGCATTACGTGCATAAAACTTAACCAACATCAGGAGAACCAGGTCCAGGGGTAATTTAATGAGAATCACAAACCGTAATATATTTCAGTGGTCCGGCAAATTTACAGAAGCTATTGTGGCGGGTGTGATCCTTATATTCCTTTACCATCAGCCAGCTGAAGCGCAGGTTCCATTTTCCTCTCTGGGTTATGCCTATGAAAAAACTATTACCATTGATGCTGGAGAGGTGGCCGGACCGGATGACCTGGTAGATTACCCCATTCTTGTAAATATAAGTGTTGATGCCGAGCTAAGAACGATTGTAAACGGTGGAAATATCTATAATAATAATGGGTATGACATTGCTTTTATTGACGAAGATGGCTACAAACTGGATCATGAAATTGAAAGATACGAAGCCACCACCGGACAGTTAATAGCATGGGTGAGAATACCCGTACTTTCAACATCTGCCAATACAGTGCTAAAAATATTGTATGGGAATCCTCAGATAAATACGTCCGATCCTTCTGCAGCAGATGTATGGAATAGTGATTTTACGGGTGTCTGGCACTTGAATGACCAAAACAATATTGCTGATGCTGCCGGAGGAGATAATATTGGAACTAATAACGGGACTGTTGACATAAATGGATTAATAGGATTTGCTCAGGATTTTGAAGCAAGTCAGATGGATTATATTGATATCTCTAATGAGTCATCTTTTGATATCATTACAAATATTACTGTTTCAGCATGGGTAAAAAGAGAATCTTATTCAACCCAATGGCAGGCGATAATTACCAAAGGAGATAATTCTTGGAGATTACATAGAAACAGCAGCACCAACGCTGCCTGTTTACATTTAACAGGAGGATCGAATGCCAATGGCACCATCAATGTCAATAATGGCAATTGGCATTATATTGTTGGAACTTATGACGGGACCAACTCGAAATTATTTATAGACGGGGTATTAGACGCCAGTGGAACCGGTGGCGGAAACATCAGCCTGGGAAATTATAACGTAGCAATTGGAGAAAACCTTCAGGCGACCGGAAGGTACTTTGATGGGATAATTGATGAAGCCAGAGTACTAAGTGCAACCAGATCATTGGAATGGATACAGACGGAATATAACAACCAAAGGATCGGTTCAACCTTTTATATAATTTCAGTACAGGCGCCGCATTCAACCTATGATTTCGAGGATGTGTGTCAGAATAGCCTTGTTACCTATAGCATACCTGAGCTATGGACTACCTACACCTGGAACCTGACAGGCGGTACAATACAATCGGGTGGAGGCACCCGGGAAGTGGAAGTTCTTTGGACCAGTGCAATCGGAACAGGGACAATTTCCGTGGATGTGTATGACGGATCGTTTACTGGTATCGGAAAGGTTTATAATGTTGGTGTAAATGTTGCTCCAACTGCGGGCATTACTCCTGATCCGGCACAAACATGCCCGGGTATTGATTTAGGATTAAATGGAAATCCATCCGGAGGATCGGGTATTTATACAGGCCATGTTTGGAGCGGCGCGGGTTCAGGTTCACTTTATGCGACGGATATTGTTAATCCCGATTTCAATAATGCCAGTTGCGGTTCATACGGCTTGACCTATACGGTAACCGATGATAATGGATGCGTTGGAAGTGATAATATTACTGTGGAAGTTAATGACAACACAGCACCGGCATGGACAACAGCAGCCGGCAACCTGGACCGCACCGTGGAATGCAGTGACGCAGCAGCACTAACCACAGCCCAGGCACTTGTACCGGCAGCAACGGATAACTGTGACGCAACACTGACCCCGGTAAAAATATCAGGTTTATTTGCAGCAGGCGGATGTGCCCAGGAAGGCAGCTATACCAATACATGGACGGTAACCGATGATTGCGGCAATGTAAGTGCTGTTTACACGCAGGTCATTACGGTAACGGACAACACAGCCCCTACATTCACCCAGCCGGCTGACATTACCATATACAAGGATGCCAGTTGCGCATACGATGCATCGGTCGGAGTAACCGGGGATGTCGCCGATGAGGCGGATAACTGCGATACATCACTTGATGCAACCTTCGGTGATGCAGTAGTAAACGGAGCCTGTGAAGGCGAACAGATCATAACAAGGACATGGTCACTTACCGATGATTGTGGCAACAACACCCAGCACGTACAGGTAATCACTGTAGAAGATAATATTGCACCGACATTTACAGCTCCCGCAGACATTACCATATATAAGGATGCCAGCTGTGCTTATGATGCATCGGTCGGAGTAACCGGGGATGTAACCGATGAAGCGGATAACTGCGATACGTCGCTTGATGCAACCTTCAGTGATGCAGTAGCAGCAGGCGGTTGTGAAGGCGAACAAATTATCACAAGGACCTGGACGCTGACCGATGATTGTGGCAACAACACCCAGCACGTACAGGTAATTACCGTAGAAGACAATATTGCTCCGACATTTACCCAACCGGCTGACATTACAATATATAAAAATGCAAGCTGCACGTACGATGCATCGGTCGGAGTAACCGGGGACGTCGCCGATGAAGCGGATAACTGCGATACATCACTAGATGCAACATTCAGTGATGCAGTAGCAGACGGAGCCTGCGAAGGCGAACAGATTAT
>DATEVU010000020.1:0-3229 GCA_035258345.1 Bacteroidales bacterium | reverse complement strand
TGATGATTGCGGCATCCTGAAATCGAAGCGGATACTATAACAAACAGGAAAATAACGGTTGTTTTCATATTTTTTACCTTTTAAAGATTAATAATACAAAATATTACCGGATTCAGGAAGATTAAGGCATTATAAATCACTTATAAGGAAAAGAAATAATGTACCCGGATAAAAATATATTGTTAACTTTATTTCAACATAAAATAAAACCCCGTTAAATCATGAACCGCAGAAAATTTATCAGCCAGACAACCCTCACCTCCGCCGGAATCGGCATGGCTACCATAATCCCTCCACGGGTATGGGCAGCAGAAACGGTTCCCAGCGACAGCCTGAATGTTGCACTCATCGGATGCAGGAGTATGGGTTTCGGCATCCTGGAACACCACCTGTCTAATCCCGGTGTGAATTGCGTGGCTCTGTGCGATATCGATGACACAGTCCTGAACGATCGTGCTGCAGATGTCAAAAGTAAATTCAACCAGGTCCCGAAACTGTATAAGGATTTCCGGAAGATGCTCGAGCAGAAGGATATCAATACCGTGATCATTGGCACACCCGACCATTGGCATTGCCTTTTGCTTGTTAATGCCTTGCAGGCCGGTAAGGATGTATATGTCGAAAAACCCATGGCCAATACCATAGAAGAATGCAACATCATGGTTAAAGCAACAAAACGCTATAACCGGATTGTGCAGGTGGGACAGCAACAGCGCAGCGGTTTTATATTTCAGAAAGCAATGGAACTTATCAGGTCGGAAGCCATCGGCAATTTACGGAAGGTGAACATCTGGGCCAATTTCGAATACGGGGTAGGCCCGGAAATTGTTCCCGATGAACCTGTTCCCGCCGGCGTGGATTATGACATGTGGCTTGGTCCCGCTCCGCAGAGGCCTTTCAACCGTAACCGCTATCATGGATCGTGGCGGCACTTCTGGGATTATGGCGGCGGGCTGATGAGCGACTGGGGAGTACACCTGCTCGATATCGGTTTGTGGGCGAATGGTATCACCGGGGCGCCGGAAAAAGTTCTTACCTATGCAGGCAACACCTTTCATGAAAAACGGGCACGCGAGACCTTTGATTCCATGTCTGTGGTTTATCCCGGAAAAGATTTTGTGATCAACTGGGACATGACGGCAGGATTGCAGCGCGGGCCCTATGACATGCTTTATGGATTGGCATTCGTTGGTGACAACGGTACGATCGTGGCTGACCGTTCCAAAATAAAAGTATACCCCGAATGGGACAACCGGGCTAAGAAGCCCAGGGCAGCAGAATACGAGTTTACCGAAGGAAAGGAATCGCATGGCGAGCATGTCCGGAATTTCCTCGATTGTGTCAAATCAAGACAAACCCCTGCATGTCCGCCTGAAATTGCCCGTGCTGCGGCAATGCATGTTCACATCCCCAACATCGCCGCCCGCACCGGTGAATCCATGCTGATCTGGGACGATGCAAACAACAGGTTTTTGAACAGTGATGCTGCAAACGAACTGGTTACACCGGTATACCGGGCGCCGTGGAGTTTGCCTGTGGTATAAACTACACAACTACACAACTCACAACTTCACAACTTCACAACTTCATAACTCACAACTGCTCAACAGCACAACTGCAAAACATTGACCAACAGCTTGATCAATACTAACAATAATCCTACATCATGACGCTATCCCGCAGATCATTTATCAATAAATCCGCAACCGCAGCAGCGGCAGCCATGGCTGCACCCGCGGTGCTGGGCTCCCTCCTGCCTTCCTGTTCCGGTTTGGGTAAACTGGAAAAATTCGGTTTCATCTCCGGCATCATAGGCAAGGAGTTGGAAGGCGACTGGAAAGCAATTCTCAAAAAAGCAGCAGAATTCGGATTCACAGAAATTGAGACCGGAAATTTCCTGGGTGATTCGGCTGCAGGGTTTCTTGCCTTCTGTAAGGAGATAGGCATAAAGCCTGTTGCAGGTGGAGTAGGATTTAACGCCGGTGCGGATGACACGTCCAAACGGCTGGATAACCTGAAGGAACTGGGGTTGAAATATGCAGTTACTTACTGGCCATGGCTAACCGGCGGTCCCTTCAACCTGGCCGATTGCAGGCGAAGTGTGGATATTCTGAATGAACTCGGGGTGTTGTGCAAACAGAAAGATCTTACCTTATGCTGGCACAACCACGATAAGGAGTTCATACCGCTGGAAGGGGGACTTCCTTTTGATTTCCTGATGGCCCATACTGATCCGGACCTCGTGAAATGTGAAATGGATATTTACTGGGCCAAAAAAGGAGGTGCCGATCCCCTGGCCCTGTTACAAAAATTTCCCGGCAGGATACCCATCCTGCATGTGAAAGATATGGCACCGGGTCCCGAACAGGATTTTGAATGCCCGGGTAGCGGCATCATCGATTTTCCCTCCATATTCCGGGAAGCCTATGACCAGGGCATTGCCCATTATATGGTGGAACGCGACAACGTTCCTGATGGCATGGCCTGCCTGCAATCAAGCAGTGAATACCTCAGGAATCTGAGGTTTTAGCAAGCGGTATACACATATCTCATGAAAAATTTTTGTTTCCCTATAACGATTATATTATTACTGATCACCGGACCGGATCCGATACCGGGTCAATCCCTGCAGGTTATCATGGATAAGCTGAACCTGTACAATCAAAATTATCCCGAAGAAATTGTTTATGTTCACAGTGACCGCAACCGGTATTCTCCCGGGAATATCATCTGGTTCAAAGCGTATATCATCACTGACCTGGGTGAAAAGCCTAATCTGAGCCGTGATTTGTATCTGGGACTTGTTGACATGGATGGACAGGAAGTAGCACATGCAAAATTCCTGGTTGATATCGACCATGTGAACGGCGACCTTGAGATTCCCCCGCAGGTTTCCCCCGGTAACTATTTGTTGATGGCCTATACAAGCTGGATGAAGAACACACCGGTTGAGCGGATATTCACCAAAGAGATAACAATTGGGGACGATGCCCCTGCTTTTACAATTACACTGAAACTGAACGATACCCTGTTTGCCGGAGGAAGCACCGTTAGGGCAGATATTGAATGCCTGGATAATAAAAACATTCCGGTGGCGGCACCCTTTCAATATAAACTGACTGCGGACGGGAGTATTGTCCTGCAGGGAGAAAACAAAACCGACAAATCTGGCAAAGCACAGGTAATAGTTGTCCTGCCTGAAGGAAATGCAGGCAGCATGTATGAAATT
>DATEVU010000019.1:0-7076 GCA_035258345.1 Bacteroidales bacterium | reverse complement strand
GAAGACCCCCTGGAAGACGGATCACTTGAAGGGTATAATGTTGTAAAAGCTCCTATTACCGAGATGACCCGTGATGTGGTCAAACAATTCGGACTGGATGCAAAAACAGCAGACAAAACAAAAAACCAGTTTGTTGCCGGCATATTGTTCTGGCTTTTTAACCGCGATCTGAAAATCGGGGAAAGATTTTTGCGTGAGCGTTTCAAAAACAAACCTGAGCTTATCGAAGCCAATCTCGAAGTGCTTCATGCAGGTTATAACTATGCCGAGACGGTAGAAGCTATTGAAGCCACCTATCAGGTGAGGCCGTCGGACAAGGGAGCAGGACTTTACAGGAACATCACCGGTAACGTAGCCATTGCCTGGGGACTGATGGCAGCTGCTGAAAAGGCTGGACGAAAGCTATTTCTGGGTTCGTATCCCATTACACCGGCATCGGAAATTCTGCAGGAACTCACCAAAATGAAAAAACTCGGAACAATTGCTTTTCAGGCCGAAGATGAAATAGCCGGTGTATGTTCGGCAATCGGTGCTTCTTTTGCTGGCTGTCTTGGAGTATCTTCAACTTCAGGTCCGGGTTTGTCCCTTAAAAGCGAAGGAATCGGTCTTGCCGTCATCACCGAACTTCCCCTGGTAATTGTGGATGTACAGCGGGGAGGACCGTCAACAGGCTTACCTACAAAAACAGAACAGTCGGACCTTTACCAGGCTTTATATGGCCGGCATGGCGAATGTCCCGTGGTAGTGCTGGCTTCTTCAACACCTGCCAATTGTTTTGACTATGCCTTTGAAGCAGCCAGGATTGCTATTGAGCACATGACCCCGGTAATCCTGCTGTCGGACGGTTACCTCGCCAACGGATCTGAACTTTGGAAAATACCCCGTGTGGCAGATCTTCCGGAAATCAAATCACATCTGGTGAATGATAATGATCCGGATTATCAGCCCTACCTGCGTGACCCGGAAACGTTGGCCCGTTCATGGGCTATCCCGGGCCAGGAAGGATTACGGCATCATGTGGGCGGACTTGAAAAAGCCGATGTCACCGGTGATATATCCTACGATCCCTATAACCATGAAAAAATGACCCATCACCGGGCGGATAAAATTGCCCGGGTTGCTGATCGCATACCCTTGCAGCAGGTTATCGGGGAACATGCAGGAGATTTGCTTGTGGTTGGATGGGGAGGAACATATGGCGCCCTGTATACTGCCGTGCTGGAAATGCAGGAAGAAGGAAGAAGCATAAGCCTGGCACAGTTTAACTACATCATGCCCCTTCCCCGAAATACAGCAGATGTTTTCAGTAATTTCAAAAAAATAATCGTATGCGAACTGAACATGGGACAGTTTGCCACCTATCTCCGTTCATCGGTTCCGGATTATAATTATATGCAATATAATAAGGTTCAGGGGCTTCCGTTTCTTATCTCGGAGCTTAAGCTGAAATTTAACGAAGTATTGAATAGTATTGAAATTTAACTTCTATGGAAAACGTTTGTATACCAACCGTACAGGACTATAAAATGGTTCAGCCGGCACGCTGGTGCCCGGGTTGTGGCGGACATGCGGTATTGGCTGCTGTTCAACGCGCCTTGCCCGAAACCGGAACCCCGAAGGAAAAGGTTGTTTTCGTCTCAGGAATCGGCTGCTCATCCCGGTTCCCCTACTATATAAATACCTATGGTTTCCATGGTCTGCACGGCCGCGGTGCTGCCATTGCCACCGGGATAAAGCTTGCCAATCCCGATCTGAGTGTCTGGCTCGTAACCGGTGACGGCGATTCAATGGCTATTGGCGGAAATCATTTCATTCACCTGCTCAGAAGGAACCTGGATATCAACATTCTTCTTTTTAACAATAAGATTTATGGTCTCACCAAAGGCCAGTATTCCCCCACAACCCCAAAGGGCAGCGTTACCAAATCATCACCCGACGGAACCATTGAAAATCCGTTTCTTCCCGGGGAACTGGCAATGGGAGCACAGGGCAATTTCTTTGCCCGGGCCGTGGACAATGACCTGGAAATGATGAAGGAAGTTTTCGTCCAGGCAGCCCGGCACCGCGGCACATCACTTGTTGAAGTGCTGCAGAATTGTGTTATTTTCAACGATGACATCCATGCCGAGATCACCAGCAAGGAGCTTCGCGAAGAACATCAATTATATCTCCGCCACGGTAAACCCATGATCTTCGGAAAGAACAAGGAACTTGGACTGATCCAGGAAGGAACCCGCTTTAAGGTGGTTAAAATAGGTGAAAACGGCATACGTAAGGAAGATATTCTTGTGCATGATGCCATTAATCATCATGATACCCGGCATTATATGCTTGCCCGTATGACCCTGCCTGATTTTCCCATTGCCATGGGCGTAATCCGTTCATGCGAAGGCACTGTGTATGAGGACCTTTATTATCAGCAAATAGAAACATCACGCGCTAAATCAAAAATAAAGTGTGTTGATGACCTGCTTATGAGCGGCGACACTTTTAAACTTGACTGATACGCCTGAAAGTCCATAACAATGGCCAAAAGAGTAGAAGAAAACAAGATCGAGACCTACTATTTTTCAGATACTTCATTTAACCTGCTGATGCAGAATAGCATCCGCAAGGTTCTGGTGATCTGCAGCAGCTATGATTTCTTTATGCTGGAAGAAGATGGCCGGATTGACGAACAGATATTCAATGAATATGTTTCCCTTAACCTGAGGTACCCACCGGTTTTCCTTCATGCCAATTCTGCCAGGAAAGCCATGCAAATACTTGAGAATGATCATATTGACCTCATTATTGAAATGCTCAGCATTGGAGATATCGACACCTTTGAGCTGGCAAGGAAGTTAAAGGAAAAGCATCCCAAAATACCCATTGTGGTATTGACCCACTTTTCCCGTGAGGTATCCCTGAAACTCGAAAACGAGGATCTCAGCGCCATTGATTATGTGTTCTGCTGGCTTGGAAACAGTGACCTCCTGCTGGCCATAATAAAGCTTATTGAAGACAGGATGAACGCCGATTTCGATATACAGGAGGTGGGGGTTCAGACTATTTTGCTCGTCGAGGACTCAGTGCGTTTTGTATCTGCCTACCTTCCGGTATTGTACAAGGTAATCCTCGAACAATCGATGGAGTTCATGAAGGAAGCACTGAACGAACATCAGAAAATGCTCAGGCGAAGGGGACGGCCTAAGATCCTGATGGCCCAGAACTATGCCGATGCGCTAACCATTTACCGGAAATACAGGCAAAACATTCTGGGCATTATTTCGGATGTGAGTTATAAAATGACATCCAACCGGAAGGATGCCAAGATCAGGGCCGGTATTGAGCTATGCAGGCTGGTAAGATCCGAGGATAAAAATATCCCCTTTTTACTGCAGTCTTCTGATATTTCAAATGAATTACCTGCACGGGAACTGGGGGCTGGTTTCCTTCACAAGCATTCCAAAACGCTTTCCAATGATCTCAAGGATTATATTTTCCGTTATTTTGGTTTCGGAGAGTTTGTATTTCGGCATCCGGACACCCTTGAAGAATATTGCATTGCCGCAAACCTTCGCGATCTCCAGCAACTGATAATGACCGTACCCGATCATATCCTCATTTATCACACACAACGCGATGATATTTCCAAATGGCTTAATGCCCGTGCCCTGTTTCCCATAGCCCAGATATTCAAACCCGCAAAACTAGAGGATTTTAAGTCCCTCGAAGATGTAAGAAAATACATTTACAAGGCCATTTCAAGCTTCCGTTCCAGCAAGGCGAAAGGTGTGATTGCAGAATTTGACCGGCACCTGTACGATGAATATGTGGGTTTTTCCCGTATAGGCGAAGGGTCAATCGGCGGTAAAGCCAGGGGACTTGCCTTTTTCAATAACTTTCTGAAGAAGGACCATTTTTCCGATAAGTTCAGGAATGTCATTGTATCCATTCCCCACACGGTTGTTCTCAGTACCGAGGTTTTCGAGGAGTTCATGCACGAAAATGATCTTTTCGGTATTGCCATATCAGGAATCACCGATGACGAAATCCTTAAGGCCTTTGTCGGTGCAAGGCTGCCCGAGCACATCTATCAGGATCTAGGCACCATTATATTACAGGCACGTCATCCCCTGGCAGTAAGGTCATCAAGCAAGCTTGAAGATTCTTATTATCAACCATTTGCCGGGATTTACAACACATATATGATCCCCATCGTGCCGGTAAAATCGCTGGCAATACGCATGCTTGAAACGGCTATCAAATGCGTTTATGCATCCGTTTTTTTTAAAGCCAGCAAGGCCTATGCGCTGGCAACCTCCAATCTTATCGATGAGGAAAAAATGGGCATAATAATCCAGGAAGTTTGTGGCCGGCAATACAACGACCGTTTTTATCCGGCACTTTCGGGCGTTGCCCGTTCCATAAACTTTTATCCCATTAGTCCGGAAAAAGCCGGTGACGGGATCGCCACCATCGGTTTTGGCCTTGGAAAACTGATTGCCGAAGGCGGTGGCGGACTCCGCTTTTCACCCAAGTACCCGCGCAAGATCATGCAGTTGTCTAATCCTGAAATGGCCGTTAAATCTACACAAAAGTATTTTTATGCCCTGAATATGAATCCCGACAGGTTTGTTCCGTCGGTAGACGATAAGATCAACCTGATGAAGCTGGATATCCGGGAAGCTGAACCTGATGGTACCCTGCAGCTAGTATCCTCGGTTTACGATCATGAAAATAACATGATCCGGGACGGATTTGATATCGCCGGCAAAAAGATCATCACCTTTTCCAATGTACTTAACCATGGCTCATTTCCGCTCGCTGAAATACTTGACAACCTGCTGGAGCTTGGGCAGCAGGCCATGAACAACCCCATTGAAATGGAATTTGCCGTGGATCTGGACGTACCCAGGGATAACCCTGTGGTTTTTAATTTTCTACAGATCAGACCCATCGTTGTCAATGAGCAGAGCATCAATTTTAAGATCGACAATATCGATCCGGACCGGACAATAATTTATTCCGAAAAAGCCCTGGGAAACGGCATATACAACGGCATTGCCGATATCGTATATGTTAAACCCGAAACCTTTAATCCGGCTGACAGTCAGAAAATTGCCCGTGACCTGGAAAAACTGAACGAGCAATTTATCATTGACCAGCTGTCTTATGTCCTGATAGGTCCCGGACGTTGGGGCTCCTGCGATCCCTGGCTTGGGATCCCTATTAAATGGCCGCAGATCTCGGCCGCCAGGATTATTGTTGAATCGGGACTGGAGCATTACCGGGTTGACCCCAGCCAGGGCACCCATTTTTTCCATAACCTTACAACCTTTGGGGTTGGCTACCTCACCATAAATCCTTTCATGAAGGACGGAATTTATAATGTTGATTACCTCCACAGCCTGAAAGCCTGGAATGAAACTACCTATCTCAGGCATATCCGTTTTGATAAACCCATGAAAATTGAAATTGACGGAAAAAGCAATAAGGCGGTTGTTTACAAACCCGGTAAGGAATAAGGAGTAGGGAGTAGGGAGGAAAAGTAAACGGTAAAGGGTAAACGGTAAACAGTAAACGGTAAACAGTTAGATCGGCTCCCTCATGCCCATAACCCGCTCCTTACTCCCTACACCTTACTCCCTACTCCCTACTCCCTACTTATTACTCATTACTCAATGAAATACCAACAACGGCACACTGGTGTGGTAAAACAATTTTTTGGTGATATTGGGCCTGAAAAGCTTTTCGAAAACATTCTGACGGTGCGAGGTAAGCGAGACAATATTGATGTTTTTTGTCCTCACCAGGTTATCCAGGTCCTCCAGCAGGTTCTTTTCGCTTACAAAACTATAGGTGACCTGTGACTTACCGTAAGCTTTTTTGAAATATTCCATCAGGCCTTCCATTTTAACCCTGTCCCACGATTTCGGATCTTCACCGATATGCACGCAATGTATGCTAAGATCAAGCTGTTCGGTAAGATTGATAAGTATTTTCAGGGTTTGGAAATCCGATTCATCAAAATCGGTAACATACAGCAGGTTTTTCACATTTTTCTCCCCTACAAAGGTGTATTTCTCCGGAATGGCAAGGGTTGGAAAACGGATCCTGTTGATCACAGCTGCCGTTACACTCCCGATGATCGAACCCATACCGGTACCTTTACCCCGGGTACCCATAATAACCAGGTGAGGATCATATGTTTCGCTGAATCGTATGATCTCATCTTCCGGCACACCAGGAGCAATATCATACCCAAAGTTCACCTGGGGCATGCTGTTGTCGGTGATATAATTCTTCATACTTTTAATGAAGCTCAGGATGGTTTCCTTTTCGGTTTCCTCGAGGTTACTGGTTACCTCCTCCCTGAGTTGTGATTGTGTCTGGGCGGCACCTGCAAGTTCTATCAGGTCGAAAGCCGGCGAATAATAAGTATGGAAAAACCTGATTTCCGCACCCACCTTGCAGGCTATTTTAATGGCGTACTGGCAGGCGAATGTTGAACACTCGGAATAATCAACAGGCACCAGTATTCTTTTTATTTTTTGTACCGGGGCACTTGAGGCTGAAAGATTATCTGCTTCATTCATGGCACAGGTGAATTAGTGGATAAAACCTTGTACAATTTACAAAAAATAAGGCGGGTTTGCAAATTCCGTTTAAAATATCCCGGAAATGAAAAGATTAAAAATGTGGAAAAAGAACTTGACAGAAAGCTGAAATAGTTGTACTTTAGTAAGTAACCTCCAAAGCATAAAATCACAATGCGTTTTAGGCTGAAACTCTTAGCTGACGTGCAAAAAACCCAGAAAAGGATTCTCCCGATCAACTACCAGTATGAATTGTCGTCATGGATTTACAGAACTATTAATTCATCCGACAGTGATTTTGCACAGTGGCTGCATAACACAGGATATGTTAACGAAAACAGAAAATTCAAGCTCTTCACATTCTCAAATCTGAAACCTGAAAAATACAAGGTTTCAGGAGACAGACTGTTGATTGAATCGGAAAACACAGAATTAACCATAAGCTTCTATCTCCCTGAAACAGTTGAGCATTTCATAACTGGCTTATTCATGAAT
>DATEVU010000018.1:0-15973 GCA_035258345.1 Bacteroidales bacterium | reverse complement strand
GCATTAAATAGAACGAAAAAGGCAGTCTTAGGTGCTTTACCGTACTTTTATCAAACCATGAGATAATGATTGGTGTTTTCATCGCCAGTAGAAGATGGATTTATCTGCTTAACTGGTTCATCAATTGCTTTCGTGAAAAGTAAATTCTGCTCTTAACAGTTCCTATATTCAGGTTCAGGTAAGAGGCAATTTCCTTGTATTTGTAACCACTTATAAGCAACTTAAAAGGGGTTCTGTGCGGTTCTTTTAACTTCTCAATATGTTGGGTTATTTCCAACGCGGAATAAGTGGAATCGGGATTGCCGGAATAATCCTCCTTTGCCTGTGTAACGAAAAAGGATTCCCTGTTGACATCCATATAGGTATTCCTATGTAAACCACGCCTGTAGGTATTAATAAAAATATTTCTCATAATCGTGAATGTCCAGGCTTTAAAGTTTTCATTGACAACATACTTCTCCTTATTCATTAAGGCTTTCAGGAATGTTTCCTGCAGAAGATCCATGGCATTTGCATTATTGAGAGTAAGACTATATGCAAATCGTTCCAGACTGTGTTTGAGATCCAATAATTGATTATGAAATTCAATTGCATTCATGATCGGGCGTTTGTTTTCGCGGTAATTACAATTACCAACAAATTTACCGGATACAAAATCTTCAGTTGTTACATAATTTCAAGAATGATTTACATGATTCACACATTATTTCTTTTTATAATAATTAACACTAACATGAAGATCGGAGTTGTTAAATTAATTGCGACGATATAGTCTAACAATTACCTGATAGGCTACCCAACTGTTTTGGCAGCCCACGGTTTCCTGAGAAAATCTTCGTAACACCTAACAGCAACAAGCTGCCAATAACTTTTTTCATCAGGCTGCCAGGGGTTTTGGTCAGTATTCTGGTGGAAAAAAAACCTGCAGCTAATCCAATAGTGGTGCTCAGGATATTGGTGATGATATCCGGGGATGCGACTGCTTTGGTGAATGACTTTATCAGATTAACAGGTTTAAAACTTACGAAAGTCAGATTGATCTGTTCTTTGAGCAACTGTTCTTCAACATCTTGCTTGTGCTTTAATTGTTGATTTGCTTTGTCTTCCATAGATTGCCTATTAGGGTTGCGGCCTGATTAAAATGGTCATTTAACTTTCTCTGCACCAGGCTTCACTTTTTCAACCTCTTCAGTGACCTCCTCAATTTTTTTAAAGATTTTTTCAACCACTTCATTTATTTTCCCCTTTATTGAATCTACGTAATCCTCCCCTTTTTTGGAAATTTTTCTCCGTGTAACGGATCCCTTTTCAGGTGCGAAAAGAATTCCCATCAGGGCACCGGCTGCAACACCTGCAACCACACCTAGTAATAATTTTCCTGAGCTCATTGTATTACTTTTTAAGAATGAATATTTAATCAAAATAGGTAGGGAACCTGTATAGATCTATTATTAATGCGAATTAAGAGTTGAAATGTTACAATGAATATGCAAATAATCGAATATACTATAAAGCCACGAAGTGGCTAAATCTTAATAACCGTGGGTAAAACCCACGGAAAGCAGTATACAAGGAACCTCAACCCTGAAAGGGTTGAATATAATATAGACTTTTACTTAATAAATTCAACCCTTTCAGGGTTGCGATAAGCGTCAGTCATTATCTCCGTGGGTTGCACCCACGGTTATTGAGATTAAACCCCTTCGGGGTTATTCATCAGTTACTGTTCATTTTGGGCTTCTTAGTTAGGAATTAAAACTTTTTTCGACTCTTAATTCGCATTATTAATAACAAATATTAATGATGCAAAGTTTATTTTCTATGTGCTGAAATGTGTTAAATAACTTCAGAAATAGGTTACATCATTTACACATTTTACTACCAGAAAGCGAAAAATAACCTTATATATCATTATATATCTGAATGTTACGATATGACAATGTTAAAAAAAAAGTCCCGCCAATGGCGGGACTTAAAATTTTAAATGGTTATAATTTATAAACTAGGCTAGTTTAACATTTACTGCATTTAATCCTTTTTTTCCTTCTTCAAGATCAAAAGTCACTTCGTCATTCTCCTGGATGCTTTCTTTTAATCCGGATGAATGCACGAAATATTCCTTAGATGAATTTGCGTCTTTAATGAAACCGAATCCTTTCGCGTCATTAAAAAATTTTACTGTTCCGTTGTTCATAATATTGTTTTAAAAATTAAAGGCGCAAGTTACGATTATTTATTGGTTAATTAAACACAAATAAAAATTTATTCGCTTCAGGTAAAAACGGGATAGTTGATTTCCGATTTCAATAAGTTTCCGGTATAAATGTCTGATCAGTTATAGGCGGTCTTACATAAGCCTTCCGCTCCTTTCGCGGAGGCAGGTCCATGGGTTCCGGTGTCAGATCTTCATAGGGGATCATGCTCAGCAAATGGCTGATACAATTCAGCCTGGCATGCTTTTTTTTATCGGCCACCACCACATACCACGGTGCCTGCTTAAAATCGGTGTGTTTGAACATTTCATCCTTAGCCTCCGAATATTCAACCCACTTTTCACGGGAGGCCAGGTCCATCGGGCTTAATTTCCAGCGTTTTGTGGGATCTTCGATCCTTGCCCGGAACCTTTTTTCCTGCTCTTCATCCGATACCGAAAACCAATACTTGATCAGCATGATCCCCGATCGCATAAGCATCCTTTCGAAGTCAGGACATGTCCGGAGAAATTCCTGATATTCCTCCGCGGTGCAAAAACCCATGACATGTTCCACCCCTGCCCGGTTGTACCAGCTACGGTCAAAAAGAACCATTTCACCTGCTGCCGGCAAATAGGCCACATACCGCTGGAAGTACCATTGAGATTTCTCCCGTTCTGTGGGCGTTCCCAGTGCAACCACCCGGCATATCCTGGGATTAAGACGCTGCGTTATCCTTTTGATCACTCCCCCTTTCCCCGCTGCATCACGGCCTTCAAAAATGACAACCACCTTGAGTCCGTTGTTTTTAATCCATTCCTGTAGTTTTACCAATTCAATCTGGAGCTTTGCAAGCTCGCGGTAATAAGATTTTTTTTTTAGTTTCTTTCCGTTTTTCATAGGTGAAAGTTTCTCACATAAGAATATCAATAAAATGTTAAATTAGCAATTATTCATTCAAATACTTAAAGATATTGAAAACAAACTGGCTGCAGCCAGGCGGTTTTTCAATTCCGCGACAACAGAACTCAACAACGCTGTTGAAACCTTTCCGTCAAATCTTCTTGCAGGCATGTTTGGGTTTAAGCGTGAGCCCATGTTCGATTTAGGACCTGACCAGCGTGTGAAATCTGATGAAACACCCAAACTCAATTTTTATCATTCCATGAAATATGTCGGGCTCCATACCCAGATCCGGAGAAACAACCTAAAATCATCACTGTTGCTGGTTTTGTTTCCGGCCATCATATTTCTGCTGGTATGGCTGTTTATTTATTTTACGCTGGAACAGCCGGATGTCAGGTTTTATTATACCAACCGTACCTTTCTGAGCGTTGTCCCGTGGATTTCCGTAGCAATTTTAACCTGGTTTCTCATAGCCTTCTTTTTCCATACCGGCATGATCCGGAAAGCCAGCGGTTCAGTTGCCCTGGAGCGAAAAGATAACAAAAGGGTTTACAACCTGGTGGAGAATTTATGCATCAGTACCGGCATGAAGATGCCCAATATAAACCTCATAGAGGATGATTCATTGAATGCCTTTGCCAGTGGCATTAATACGTCAAATTACACGGTATCCCTTTCCAGGGGCATAATAGACAAGCTCGATGACGATGAGCTGGAGGCGGTTATTGCCCATGAGCTTACGCATATCAGGAACCGTGATGTTCGGTTGCTGATCGTATCTATCCCTTTACAACGATTGAATTGGATTACATCGATTTTACAACGCGTTGTATCTCGCAAATATGATCCGGGGTTGTTCCGCAGCATCCCCCGATAATTGTTGCACCTGCTTCAATAATTTCCTTTACCCGTCCGGCCATATCAACAGGTGATTCCGGGAATATGGTTTTGCCATCGGAATATCGCGGCATACCTGCATTGGCGTGAATCAAAATAGGAACAGCATGATTAACCTGCCTTATTTCCTTCACGATACCTATCATATCGGCAATTCCGTTCCCGCAATTTGCTCCGATGACCGATGCTCCTGCTTCAATGAGGATTTCAGTCATTTCGGCCGGTGATATACCCATCATGGTCCGGAATTCGCCTGCGAGGGTCCTCGTAAAGGTCATGGTACAGAATACTTCGCACGCGGTGTTTTCGCGGGCAGCCCGAACGGCTATCCGTGCCTCCTCCAGGTCGGACATGGTTTCAAGAACAATGGCATCTGCGCCTCCAGCCTCCAGCGCCATGGATTGCTCTTTAAAAGAATCATAAAGCTCAGCCTCTGTTACATCTTCCATGATGAGCATTTTCCCGGATGGGCCAACGGAGCCCAATACAAAACACCCGGGTCCGGCGGCTTTCCTGCTGATCCCGGCTGCAGCCCTGTTTATTTCATACACCCGATCACCGAGCCCGTAATTTGCCAGTTTGAACCGTGATCCCCCAAAGCTGTTGGTTTCGATCATGTCCGCACCGGCCTTGATATAGCTTTGTGCAATATCAAATACATCATCGGGACGCTGTATATTCCACAACTCCGGGCATTCTCCGGGCTTTAATCCCTTTTGATGAAGAAATGTTCCCCAGGCTCCATCCGAAACAAGGATCCTCTTGTTTTGCAATTCCCGTATGATTTTGCACATGGCTGTCAAAGTCTTTACGTTATTATTTATTTCAGCCTTTTCAGTTTATATCTCCTTGATCCATTCCCTGATAACATCCAGGGAAGGTACGGTTAATTCGGATTTAAGCTTATAATGTACCATAATAACGGCAGAGTGCGCAGGATTCAGAATCAAGTATCGATAATCCATTCATCACGAAATCTAATTCAGTTGGGCTGCCTTTTCATTCAAAAACTCAACCACTCCCTGCGGATCCGGTGAATAATGATCAGCCCCGATCTTCATGCAGAAATCGTTGTTCACGGGTGCACCGCCAATGGTTACCAGGGTTCCCGGAATGGATTCCTTGATCTCACTGGTAATATGCTGCATGCTCACCATGGTGGTTGTAAGTAAGGCAGAAAGCCCGACTACTGCACCCGGATTCTCATTCACGGCATTGATGAATTTCTCTGCACCTACATCGGTTCCAAGGTCAACCACCTTGTAACCATTTCCTTCCACCATCATACCCACCAGGTTTTTGCCGATGTCATGCAAATCGCCGAGCACAGTTCCGATAATAAAAGTGCCTTTCTGACGTACAGCTCCGGATAAAAAATGTGGTTTCAGGTGAAGCATGGCAGTGCTCATGGCTTTGGCCGACATCAATACCTGGGGAACAAATATCTTGTTCTCCCGGAATTTCATCCCAACCCGTTCCATTCCGGGCATCAGTCCGTTTGATAAAATATCCTGCGGGCTTATCCCTTCCTCAAGTGCTCTGCGCGTAATTTCGTCGGCCCCTTCCATACCCTTCATTTGCGGCGGATAGGGTGAGACAATATTTATCTTGCCAAATTCAATGCATTCGGCCAGTTTGATTAATAATTCATTCATTGCAGCTGTCTTAAAAAATATTTGTATTCAAATGTACGGGTTCACAGTCAACAAAAAATAGTATTTTCTTTGATAAAGATGTAAAATATTACTTTTTTTACATCCTCTAAATCATGATTTATGATTGTAAAAAAGCGTTTCTTTAAGCTGCCCCCCTTTCTTATTGCAGAGCAACAAGCCAATCCGCTTACCAAAGACTTGTATTTATGTGAGTTGTCAGAGATCCTTATCAAACGGGATACGTTGTGGTCGGAAAACATCAAACTCGATAACCACCTATTGATTTACTGTGTCAAGGGAGGTGGGATTATTCAAATTTCGAATGACCTGGTACCTTTCGGCCAGGATCAGTATTGCGTCATCCCCCAGGGATTTATATATAAAATTCAAACCGGCGGGACCGATCCATCTGTTTTCTTACTGTGCAAATTCAATGGTGACAAAACCAGGATCATGGAAAAAGATTTTGCTGTTGTGCGTGACCTGATTCCCTCCGTAACCAATATGGTTGCAAACCGGGTCATGCTTTTCGACGAACTTTTCAACAACCTTACAAAGGGATTTTACAACGCCAACTATATTTATCTTAATCTCTGCTTCGGCCATTTGCTGGCCACCTTTATTTATGCCAGCCGTACCAGCGATGATATTCTGGAAGAGCAAAATCCCCCGATCAGCCGTTCCATACAGTTTATGGAGCAGAACCTGAATAGAAAGATCACCCTGCATGACATTGCTGATGAAGCCGGATATTCTTCGTCCTACTTTACCACCCTGTTCCGGAGAAAAACCGGATACAGTCCGCTCAGCTACTTTGTGCACCTTCGAATCAGCAAAGCCTGCGAATATCTCGATTACAGCAAACTTAAGATCAAAGAGATATCGTTCATGCTGGGATATTCGGACCCGTATTATTTCTCAAAGGATTTTCAGAAAAAGATGGGTCTTTCACCCAGGCATTACCGGAACAGAATACTTGAAAAGAACTCATCACGGGTTATATCCAGCGATTCAAATAACCATTAACTTTGACACTTGCCTGAAAACCCTTTTCGTGCACCGATTAAATTACATACGATATGTCAAAGTTATTTGCTCCGCTTGCCATTAAAAATGTCATCCTGAAAAACCGTATAGTTGTTTCACCCATGTGTCAGTATTCTGCCACAGACGGGTATGCCAATGACTGGCATCTGGTTCATCTGGGAAGCCGGGCTACAGGTGGTGCGGGATTGATCATGGCCGAGGCAACCGCTGTTTTGCCCGAAGGCCGCATAACACAAGGCGATCTGGGTATTTGGGATGACAGTTTTATCCCTGCATTGAAACGTATTGCAGAATTCATTCACAGCCGGGGAGCAGTATCCGGCATACAACTGGCCCATGCCGGCAGAAAAGCCTCATGTGCGGTTCCCTGGGAAGGTGGAAAACAACTCGATATAACAAAAGGAGGCTGGCAGACAGTGGCCCCCAGTGCTATTCCGTTTAACAGCGATGACAGGATCCCGGCAGCCCTTGATGAGGACGGGATACAGAAGATAATTCACGGCTTTGCGAAGGCTGCAAAGCGTGCGCTGCAGGCAGGATTTAAAGTGACAGAAATACACAGTGCACATGGTTACCTGCTGTTCGAGTTTCTTTCACCGCTCAGCAATCACCGTACTGACCAATATGGGGGATCATTTGAAAACCGCACCCGATTGCTGCTTCAGGTTGTTGATGCGGTTAAATCGGCTTGGCCTGCTGAGAATCCGCTGTTCGTAAGGATATCCTCAACCGAATGGGTTGAAAGGGGATGGATTCCGGATGATTCCGTTAAGCTGGGATTGCTTCTGAAGGCAAAGGGAGTTGACCTGATCGACTGCTCTTCGGGAGGCAATGCGCCTTATGCAACAATTCCTGCAAGTCCGGGGTTCCAGGTACAATTTTCAGAAGCCATCCGGAAAACCGGAATACTCACCGGAGCCGTTGGTCTGATCACTTCTGCGCAACAGGCCGAAGCCATCCTGATGGAAGACCGGGCTGATCTGATCTTTTTTGGCCGGGAAATGCTCCGGAACCCCTATTTTCCTTTGCAGGCAGCCCGGGAACTGGGTGCAGATATTACCTGGCCTGCGCAATACCTCAGGTCAAGACCGGATCCGAAATAAATACACACCGGAAAATTGACTGAACCCTTTTTACTGCGACCATGTCTTTGGCTCCCTGTCCCATCGGTGTTTCGCAAGTGCGTTCATCAGATCAGGATCCAGGGGACCTGCATCGCTGGTGGCCATGTTTGTTTTTGCATGGGCTGTTTTTCGCATTCCGGGAATAATGGTGCTTACGGTTGGTTCTCCGAGGATAAACCGCAAGGCCATTTCTGATAGGGTCATTCCTTCCGGCACCAACGGTTTGAGTGCATCTGCATGTTCTACACTGGAGATCAGGTTTTCAGGGACAAAATAGGTATTTCGCCAATCGCCCTTTGGCCAAGTACTCTCTTTGGTCAGCGTACCGGTCAATGATCCCTCATCAAAGGGAACCCTGGCAATTACAGCCACATTCTTCTCCCGGCAGGCCGGAAAAAGCTCATCTTTGGGATTTTGGTCGAAGATATTGTAAATCACCTGAACGGCATCGATGATTCCACTCCTCACCGCTTTCACACCGTTCCAGGGTTCCCAACGGTTTATGCTGATCCCGATGGCATGAAACAAACCCTGCTCTTTCAGTTCAAGCATTTTCCTGATCCCCCTTTCATCCTCCAGCCAAAGGTCTTCCCAGGTGTGAAACTGCATCAGGTCATAGGATTCAAGCCCAGCATTTTTGAGGCTTTTTTCCACATAGCGCTGAATGTGGTCGGGCGGGAAACAATCGTCGAGCGTGTATTCACGACGGCTGGGCCATTTAAAGTTTTTCGGGGGTATCTTTGTCGCCGTGTATAACTTTTTGTCCCTGTTCGCCCTGATCAGTTCTCCAAGCAAACCTTCACTTTTGCCGGCACCATAACCCCAGGCCGTGTCGAAAAAATTACATCCGTTGTCCACGGCCAATTGCATGGCGCTGAAGGACTCGCCGTCATCCGAGCCGGTCCATCCGGCAAGGCCCCACATGCCATAGCCTATTTCGCTTACACTCCAATTGGTTCTGCCAAGTTTTCGATATTTCATAATGTATTTATTGGGGAGATGATATGTTTAATACAACCTGTTTCGCTTTTCCATCAACGCGTCATCCGTGATGTAATCGTCGTAATGAATTTGCTTATCAATCATTCCTTTGGGTGCTATTTCAATAACCCGGTTGCATACAGTTTGAATAAATGCGTGGTCGTGAGACGACATCAGAATATTGCCTTTAAACTTTACCAGCGTATTGTTGAAAGCCTGTATTGATTCAAGGTCCAGGTGATTGGTGGGTGTATCCAGTATCATTACATTGGCATTGCGGATCATCATGCGCGCGATCATGCAGCGTACCTTTTCCCCTCCTGACAGGATATTGGCCTTTTTGTATATATCTTCTCCCGAGAACAGCATTTTACCCAGGTAACCCCTGAGGAACAATTCGCTGGTATCTTCTGAATACTGTGCGAGCCAATCAAGCAACGTAATGTCTTTTTCAAAGAACTTTTCATTTTCCAGGGGAAGATAAGCCTTCACAATGGTTTGTCCCCATTCGAATGAGCCGTGATCAGGCTTTTTATGTCCTTTAAGAATTTCAAAAAGTGTGGTCATTGCCCGGGCATCTCTTGACAAAAAAACTATTTTGTCATTTTTGTGAATCGTAAAGTTAAGATCTTTGAAAAGCATCTTACCCTCAACACTTTTGCTTAATCCCTTCACGGTTAGAATATTATTTCCGGGTTCACGTCCGGGTGTGAAAATTATGCCCGGGTATTTTCGTGTTGACGGTTTAATTTCTTCAATATTCAGTTTCTCGATCATTTTCTTCCTGCTGGTGGTCTGTTTAGATTTTGAAACATTGGCGCTGAAGCGGGCAATGAATTCCTGCAATTCTTTTTTCTTTTCCTCAGCCTTTTTATTCTGTGCAAGTTGTTGTCTGAGGGCTAATTGACTCGATTCATACCAGAAGGTGTAATTGCCCGCAAATTGCTGTACCCTGCTAAAATCGATATCGATTATGTGTGTACATATTGAATCCAGGAAATGGCGGTCATGCGAAACCACCAGAACCGTATTATCGAATTCAGAAAGGTAATTTTCAAGCCAGTTCACTGATTCAAGATCAAGATCATTGGTCGGTTCATCGAGCAGGAGATTATCGGGTTTTCCAAACAATGCCTGGGCAAGCAGCACTTTCACCTTTTCTTTTCCGGTAAGTTCCTTTAACAACTTATGGTGCTGTTCTTCCTTAATCCCCAGGCCGCTTAACAGGCTTGCAGCATTGCTCTCTGCATTCCAGCCGTCGAATTCATTAAATTTCTCCTCCAGTTCAGAGGCCAGTATGCCGTCCTTTTCCGAAAAATCGGATTTTGCATACAGGTGTTCCTTTTCATTCATAATGCTCCACAATTGGGAATGTCCCATCAGTACGGTATTCAGCACCAAACAATCATCGAACGCAAAATGGTCCTGTTTCAATACCGATAACCTTTCTCCCTGTCCGAATGATACCGAACCTGTGCGGCTCTCCGTCTCTCCGTAAAGCACCTTCAGAAAGGTTGATTTACCGGCACCGTTCGCTCCGATGATCCCATAGCAGTTCCCGGGCGTAAAATTCAGGTTCACATCCTGAAATAAAATTCTCTTTCCGAACTGTACGCTCAGATTTGATACTGTAATCATTTAGAATTTAAAGAATTAAAATAAAATCGGTTCCAAAAACTTTCCGCTTGGAACTGCAAAAGTAATCAAACGCACCAAAGAATCCGAATGATTAAAGCAATTCTTCATTTTCATCCACAGCTGCTGCCTGCAGATTTTATATGGTTTAATTTTTTTTCGCGAAATCGGATTTTTCAGCCCCGCAAACCGGACATACCCATGACTCCGGAAGATCTTCAAAGGGGGTACCGGGGGGTATTCCGCTTTCCGGATCACCCTGTACCGGATTATATATGTGTCCGCATACGGTGCAGTAATATTCACCAGATACCACCCCGGCCTTCTGTTTCAGTTTTTCCGGATCAATAAAGGTGGGAGCATTTTTTGGCGCTTTTCCCTTCTTTACATCACGGTAATAGGCATAAGTTAATGGTTCTCCCTGACTATCAATCAGATCACAATCCGTTACCCTGCCAATAAACAACATATGAGACCCCACGTCAAGGGTTTGGGTAACCTCGCATTCAAACCAGGCCACGGTATCGTCGAGAAGAATGGGTGCACCGGTTTTACCTGTAATATGTGCGAATTGTGCGAACTTATCCATATCCTTTCCGGATCTGTATCCGAAAGCACCCATTATTTCATTCCTGGTATCTTTCTTCAGAACCGAAATTGAAAATACCTTGCTCCGGGAGATCATTTCCGCCGTAAAGTTATTTTTGCTGCAGACAATCGCCATCTGGGCTGGTTCGGCAGTTACCTGAAAAACGGTATTCGAAATATAGCCGTTGCGTTTGCTTCCCTGGACGGTGCTTACTACATAAATCCCGTAAGAAATCTTAAAGTAGGATTCGATATTCATGGCGGGTGGTTTGAGGTTTGAGGTTTGAGGTTCTATGATATGAGGGGAATGGCTGATTAAAACCGTGTATAAAGAGCGCAATTTAATTAATCAAATTGAATAGCAGAAATATTATGGTACCAACTTTTGTTGTTTCTTTGCATCTTTCTTACATGCCCTAACTGATGATGAAAAAGGCCCAGGGATCAAAAGCAAAACCTGAAACGGGAAAAACAAACATTTTCGGCCTGTTAAGACCATACAAAGGATTGGTATTGCTCCTGGTGCTGTTTGCGTTGCTGGGTAACAGTATTAACCTGATCATTCCCAAGATCATTTCAAACGGCATCGATTCATTCAGCCAGGGAGACCCTGAATTTACTCGCATTATAACGAATTTTTTTCTGGCATCTTTCTTTATCCTTTTATTCACTTATTTGCAGGGTATCATCCAAACCTATACCTCGGAAAAGGCTGCAAGGGACCTGCGAAAACAGTTTTCCGATAAGATATCAAAACAGTCGTATGCCTATATATTGCAGGCGAATCCTTCCCGACTGCTGACCAACCTTACCTCAGACGTTGATTCCATAAAAATGTTTGTTTCACAGGCGGTAGTCTCCATAGTGTCCTCGGTTTTTATTATTATCGGTGCCAGCATCATGTTGCTCTCCATAAACTGGAAACTTGCCCTGGCCGTACTCACTATAATTCCTGTGATCGGTGGGGCCTTTTTTATTGTATTCCGCAAGGTGCGGGTGCTGTTCAAGAAGAGCCGGGAAGTAATTGACTGGCTCAACCGGGTAATTAATGAAAGTATCCTGGGAGCAACGCTGATCCGGGTACTGAATTCACAAACCTTCGAATACCGGAAATTCCTGTCGGCCAACACCACATCACGTGATCTGGGGTTTGCCATTTTAAGTCTGTTTGCAGCTCTCATCCCTGTTATCACGTTTGTCAGCAATATGGCCATGCTCACCGTCCTTGCCCTGGGCGGACATTTTGTAATGAAAGGAACCATGACACTGGGTAATTTTGCTGCTTTCAACAGTTACATCGCCATTCTCATTTTCCCGGTTCTGGTAATTGGTTTCATGAGCAATCTTATTGCTCAGGCCACCGCATCATACCATCGCGTGCAGGAAGTGCTTCTGGCACCGGAAACCCCTGATAAAGGCAGTCGCGAAGGCATACTAACGGGACATATCAGTATCCGCGACCTGTCGCTGTTCTTTGGCGATAAGCCGGCATTGCGGAGCATTAATCTTGACATCAGAGCTGGCACAAGAACCGCTATTATCGGACCAACAGCCGCCGGAAAAACCCAGCTGTTGTACCTGCTGACGGGACTGATCAGGCCTGACTCGGGTGAGATACTGTATGACGATCAGCCGCTTGAAAGCTATAAAAAAGATACGTTCTATTGCCAGGTTGCCCTGGTTTTCCAGGATAGCATAATATTCAACATAAGCATCCGGGAGAATATTGCCTTTAGTGAAGCCGTAACAAAAGAATTACTCGATAAAGCGATTGCCACAGCCGAATTAAAAGGTTTTTTGGATACGCTTCCAAATAACCTGGATACCGTGGTTTCAGAACGGGGCACCAGCCTGTCCGGAGGACAAAAACAGCGGATCATGCTGGCCAGGGCACTGGCTTTGAACCCGCGCATTCTTCTGCTCGATGATTTTACGGCCAGGGTGGACAGAAAGACAGAAAGGAAGATCATGGAAAACATCCGGAACAATTATCCCGGAATTACCATACTTACCGTTACCCAGAAAATTGCTTCGGTTGAAAATTATGACCAGATCATCCTGCTGATGGAAAGCGAAATCATTGGTGCCGGAACACACGAAAACCTGTTGAAAGGTTGTCCGGAATATGTTCAGATTTACAATTCACAACGCAGCACCAGCCATTATGAGGTACAATCTTAGTATAAGTACCCCGGAACCAAAAAGACGGACGAATACATTCGCCGCACTTAAAAAACTCCTGCTGATGCTGGCTGATGAGAGAAAAAGCCTCATCACCGCACTCGTTGCTATTTTAATAAACTCGGCCCTGATGTTGCTTGGACCGCTCCTTATCGGACATACCATTGATACTTATGTACAGACCGGACAATACCATGGCGTACTTGTTTTTTCAGGAATATTATTGGGAATGTACCTGGTAGCATTGGTCACCAGTTATCTTCAAACAAAACTGATGGGAGGCGTGGGCCAGCGTGTGCTTTTCAGGTTGCGCAATGACATATTCAACAAGTTGCAGGATCTGCCGGTAGCATTTTTTAATGAAAATAAAGCCGGTGATCTTATTTCCAGGATCAATAACGATACGGATAAGCTGAATCAGTTCTTCTCACAATATCTCATGCAGTTTGTCAGCAGCATTTTCATCATGACCGGTGCCGGGATCTTTCTGCTTTCCATTAATCCAGCTCTGGGGGCCGCGGCACTTTCACCTTCCCTGTTGCTGCTGATCTTCACCCGGATTGCAACTCCCTGGGTAAAAAAGAGTAATGCCGTAAATCTCGCAAGTACAGGCAACCTGAGCGCAGAGATACAGGAAAGCCTCAACAATTTCAAGGTAGTGGTTGCTTTCAACCGGCGTGATTATTTCAGGGAACGTTTTGACGAAGTCAATGGAAATAATTTTTCAACCGCACTGAAGGCCGGATTTGCCAATAACATGTTCATGCCGGTTTATACCTTTTTCTCCCATATCGGCCAGCTAATTGTACTTGCTTTTGGTATTTACCTGATCTCTACCGGGCACTTTACCATAGGTTTACTGATCAGTTTTCTTACCTATATCAGCAATTTTTATAACCCCCTCAGGCAACTTGCAGCCCTGTGGAGCAATTTTCAGATCGCCCTGGCCGGATGGGACCGGATATCGCTTATCCTCTCCATGGAATCAAACCTTTCGACAGCAGTGTCGATACCGGGACCCTGTGATGCAGCCTTTGTGTCATTCAGAAACGTTTCCTTCGGCTACCCGAATGGAAAGGAAGTATTGCACAGGGTTAACTTTGAACTGGAGCAAGGGAAGACATACGCCTTTGTGGGCCCTACCGGAGGCGGAAAAACCACTACAGCATCGCTGATAGCCAGATTATATGATCCTTCACGCGGCCTGGTATTGTTGAACGGCATGGATCTCAGATCATATACTTCCGCGGAACGGGCATCGAAGATCGGATTTATCCTGCAGGACCCTTTTCTTTTCACCGGAACAGTGCGGGAAAATATCCTGTACGGAAATGATACTTATACCGCCTTTTCACATGTTCAGCTTATTCAGGTTATCAGGGAATCAGGGCTTGAAGAATTGCTGGGACGGTTTGAAGAAGGGTTGGAAACAAAAATACAAAACAGCGGTGAAAGCATCAGTCTAGGGCAGAAACAACTCATTGCATTTATACGGGCTGTCCTCAGGAAGCCCGACGTATTAATTCTCGATGAGGCCACTGCTAATATTGATACAGTCACCGAGCAGCAGCTGGAGGCAATTCTTCAAAAACTTCCTGATTCCACCACCCGCATTATTATTGCCCACCGGCTTAACACCATCGAAAATGCAGATGAGATATTCTTCATCAGTGCAATGCAGATCATCCGGGCCGGTTCCATGGATAACGCCGTGCAATTGCTGATGCATGATAAACATGATAGTTAAAATGTTTTAATATCTTTAATTTTGTAATTACCAAAGCTATGTTACTATGCCGCTTATCATTGTAATTCTTGGAATTATTGTCCTGATCCTGCTCATTACCGTATTTAAGCTCGACACATTCATTGCATTTGTGCTTGTATCTGTTGCTGTGGGCCTCGCAGAAGGCATGGAGGCCGGCGATCTTCTGAGATCGGTGGAAAACGGCATCGGGAGTACGCTGGGATCCCTGGTAATGATCCTTGGATTCGGGGCCATGCTCGGAAAAATGGTTGCGGATAGCGGTGCCGCCCAACGGATCTCTTCTGTTCTGATCAGGCGCTTTGGTGTGAACCATATCCAGTGGGCCATGGTTATCACGGGGTTTATTGTTGGTGTACCCATGTTTTACAACGTGGGATTTGTGATCCTGGTCCCCCTGATCTTCACGGTAGCAGCCTCAACCGGATTACCCCTGCTGTATGTAGGAATTCCACTGCTTGCATCACTTTCGGTTACCCATGGTTTTTTACCCCCACACCCATCTCCTTCTGCCATTGCCGTGATGTTCCATGCCGATATCGGTAAAACGCTGTTGTACGGTATAATTATTGCCATTCCCGTGATCGTGATAGCAGGTCCCTTTTTTGCCCGGACGTTGAAAAAAATTGAGGCTACCCCGCTGAAAGCGTTTGTAAATCCCAGGATGCTGAATGATGATGAGATGCCCGGAATGGCCATAAGTATTCTTTCAGCAACGCTGCCGGTGATCCTGATCATTCTGTCCACCCTGCTGAATTTAACCCCGATGAAAGAGACCATGACGGGTAAAACACTGATCTTTATCGGAAATCCTTCCATTGCCCTGCTGATCTCGGTGCTGGTGGCTATGTATACATTAGGCCTGGCAAGGGGAAGAAAAATGAAGGAGATATCGGAAATGATCGTCCAGTCAATGATGAGTATCACCATGGTCCTGCTGATCATTTCCGGGGCGGGTATCTTCAAGGAGGTGTTAACAGACAGCGGGGTAAGCGAATATAT
>DATEVU010000017.1:0-2841 GCA_035258345.1 Bacteroidales bacterium | reverse complement strand
ATCCCGATCTGGCAGCAAAATTCAGAAAACACTGCCTTGCCGAATCAGGTGATGATGAAGGCATGGTACAATACCGGAAATTCAGGGGAAAGGATCCGGCTGTTGATCCGCTGTTAAAGAGAAGAGGGTTGCAATAGGGAAAAGGGACAATTAAGCCCAGGCTTTTTTCAGGAAACGGATCCAATTTGCGGACAGGATATTTTCTATATCCTGATCGTTATAGCCTCTTTTTTTAAGCATTCCTGGCAATTTTTGCAGGTCGGCGATAGTATCAAGGTCCTGCGGGCTTTGTTCGATGCCAAAGGCACCATCCAGATCCGATCCGATGGCTGCATGCCTTGAATTGCCGGCAAGCTGGCAAATTTGGTCAATATTATTGATCATTAGTTCGAGCGTTACACCCATCGATTCGGGTGTGGATTTACCCCTTATCCAGCCGGGTACCATCATCCAGGCATCCAGTGCCACTCCGATAACCGCATCACGTTGTATCAGCTCCAGGATTTGCCGGTCTTCAAATTGCCTGTTATGGGGTACAAAAACCCGGCAATTATTGTGACTGGCCCAGACCGGACCGTGGAAAAGGTCCAGGGCATCCCGGAAGCTTTCATCATTCAGATGGGTTGCATCCAGAATGATGCCAAGCCGTTCCATCTCTTTCAGCAACTCCCGGCCTTTGTTTGAGATCCCTCCGGAAGCATCGGTTCCCTGAGCATAGGTGCCGGGGCCGTAATGTGCAGGTCCGATTGCTCTGAGTCCATCGGCAAAAGCACGTTCGAGATATGCAGGGGACAGGATTGAATCGGCACCCTCAAGGCTTAGAATATATCCAATTGGTGCATTAGCAGGCGGATCCTTCCACAACTCGAGGTGGCGTTCAAGTTGCCCCTTACCGGTGATGTGAATCATTTCCCCGATATCTTCCATGGCCCGGTACCAGGCCAGTTGACCCTGTGTCATCGCCCATGCCTGGTAAGGAGATTTCCATCCCGAAAGCTTATTATCCGGTTTTACAAACCTGGCGATCTGGGTGGCCACGCATAAACCAACTTTCCCCTTTCGCATGGCAGGGAAGCTAACGGTACCTTTCGAACGGTCAGGCTTATCAGTCATTCCTTTCTCCTGTTCCCGGATATCTTCCACGGGAAGGATCAGATTGCGGTTCCATTCCAGCGCGTTCATCGAAAGATCAAGGTGTCCGTCTGTTATCAGGTGCATGGAAAATCCTCCGGAAATTATATGGTTATTTTTCTGTCCCTGGAGGTTATCGGCCATTCCTCTGAAACTCTGCCCTGCCTTACAGCATAAGCCGAAGGGTATCGCGGGACGGTCGGACAAATATGCCAGGGTATTCCATAAAGTACATCTCCCGTATGCCACCTTAGGGCGTCCGGGGTTTCAACCACCATGTGCTCCTCGCTGTGGCTGACAAACCTGCAATCGGGCAATTCGGGCAAAAAAACACGGGGAGGAGGCATTTCTGCAGCAATGGCTTTGTGTCCGAGATCGAGGCAAAGCAGGTTTCCTTCCGGTTTGCTGACAACACGCATCAGAAGGGCAGCTGCAGGCAGAAAATTAAGATCCGGGAAATTTTCCTGGTATCCCCTGTCCCATAGCACACAGGTTCCCGGACTGGTTTCCCGCTCGTCATGGCAGGCATGAACCGGGAAAGTAGGTGTACCACCGGCGACTATGCCGGGGACCGGCAAGCCTGATTTTTTTATTTTGCCGATTAAAATATTCACCGGTTCAAAGTCTTTTTCACAGGTTTTCCTTCTGTCGCTTATCATCCGGTCATGGATATGGCCATCGTAAACATGCAAACCGCGCGGATTTATAAAGGGAAGATCGCAGATCATCTTATACAGCTCCAGGGCCCTGGCGTCGGGTAATACTCCCGTACGCGCCATGCCATTGTTAATATCCAGCCACAGCCCTGTTTCTGAATTGTATTTTTCTGCCATTGCCGAAAGCTGCCCGGCAATTTCTGCATCATCCACCAGTGTCGAGAAGATTGTGCCCGGATATTTCTGTCTAAGACCGAAAAATCTTTCAAGTTGAGGACCCACAGGCTGCATGGCAAGCAGCACATCTTTGCCGCCGCATGCTGCAACCATCTCAGCCTCGCCGACGGTTGCACATTTGAAGCGGGTAATACCGTATTTCAACGTGATACCAATGATCTCCGCCATCTTGTGTGTCTTAACATGAGGTCTTAGTCTTGCCGGAGACCCTGCCATGTCGAGCATACGACGAATATTTTCTTCTATCCTTTCGGGGTAAACCAACAGGGCAGGAGTAGGGATATCACTGTTATTTTCAACAGAGTACCAGTATTTCATGGTCGAATTATTTTCCGGAAAATCTATTTTCAGTACAGTTCAAACATAGCTTCAATCTCAACGGCAATGTTCATGGGAAGGAACATACCCACGGCACTGCGAACGCCAATTCCATACTCTTCGCCAAAAACTTCCCCCATCAGCTCACTGAAACCATTGATCACGGCAGGGTGCTGGCCGAAATCAGCTGTACTGTTCACCATGCCCAGCACTTTAACGATTCTTTTTATTTTATTCAGGTCACCGATCTGGCTTTTAATGGTTGACAGCATCGTAAGTCCTACCTGGCGGGCAACCACTTTTCCCTCTTCCAGGCTCAGGTTATCACCCAGCCGGCCTGTTATCAATGCGCCGTCGGTTTTTATGGGTCCCTGTCCGGAAACATACAACATGTTGCCAATGACAAGCACCGGTTTATAAACGCCCACAGGTTTGGGTGCCGGAGGCAGTACAAGCTTCAGTTCAGTAATCCGTTCTTCAGGTTTTGTATTCATGATTT
>DATEVU010000016.1:0-5760 GCA_035258345.1 Bacteroidales bacterium | reverse complement strand
GGAGCGAAAGCGGCGGACCCTGGGTGAAACCCGAACAGGCCATGAAGAAATTCGTGTGGAGCGAAATCCGGGTTGAGGGCGGAAAACTTTTTAGTGGCAAATTACCGCAACCTCCTGCCACAACAGGTGCTTTTCAGAATATGTCTTTAAGGAGGTATTCGGTTGAAGAAAATTCCGGAGTGCCGGAATATTATAAAGATGCAGCTGTAATAGCTTACAGGCTTCCCGAAAATGATCTTTCCATGGCCGGCTTGAATCCCAGGGTAACGTCGAGCGGAGGAAAATTTGACCTTACCATGCTTACCGATGGGGATCTCCGGAAGACTGTATTTTTGCCTCCTGCAAAAGCAGGCGAAAAAGCCTGGGTGCAATTTGCGTTTTCTGAACCACAAACTTTCCAGGCGCTCACTATTGTGGGGGGAGGTTATGGCGGTATGTGGGGCAGGGGTGCAGATCCCGATAACCGGGCACTGGAGGCAAGTGATGATGGAATAACTTTCAGAAAGGTAATTGATATTCCTGTGGGCGGGGTTGAGGAAAAAACACTGGCTTTTGCCCCGGCAACTGGCATGTTCTTCAGGTTTACCTACCTTACACAACGGCCGGAACAGCCTTCTGAATTTTTCGGATTAGAATTTAATCCGGGAGGACTCAAAGGAACCAATATTGCCGAATTGGTGCTGCATAAGGTAGCCAGGGTTAACCGGTTTGAAGAAAAGGCCGCCTTTGCCACAGCAACTGATTTGTATTTTGCACCTACGCCTTCGGTTAAAGGAAATGAAGCAATAAAAAAAACCGATATTATCGATCTTACCGGTAAAATGAAGCCCGAGGGCACGCTCGAATGGACACCGCCAGCAGGCAACTGGATGGTGCTGCGCCTGGGCTATTCACTAACCGGCCATCAGAATGCGCCGGCATCGCCCGAGGCAACCGGACTGGAAGTGGACAAACTGAGTGCTGATCATGTAAAGGCCTATTTCAACAATTATCTCGACCAGTACAGGGATGCCACAGGTGGTCTGATGGGACAGAAAGGACTGCAATATATGGTTACGGACAGCTGGGAAGCCGGAGTACAAAACTGGACCGATAACATGGTTGCTGAGTTCTCCAACCGTCGTGGTTATGATATGATACCCAGGTTGCCGGTCCTTACCGGACATATCGTGGAAAGTGCCGAAGCCAGCGATCGTTTCCTGTGGGATTTCCGCAAAACCATCGGGGACCTGACCACTGAAAACCATTACGATCAGTTGACAGAAATCCTGAAGGAACGCGGCATGGCCAGGTATACCGAGTCGCACGAGGGCGGACGGGCTTTCATAGGCGATGGTATGGAGGTGAAACGGAATGCAGCCATTCCCATGAGCGCTACCTGGACGCCTGGACTTGAGCCTGGTGCAGAGGTATCGACAGGCTATAAGGCCGACGTGCGTGAATCAGCCTCTGTGGCACATATTTATGGGCAGAACCTGGTGGCTGCGGAATCCATGACCGCAATCGGCACCGCCTGGGCATGGTCACCCGAGACCCTGAAACCTACGGCAGATATGGAAATGGCCAATGGACTGAATCGCTTTGTGATCCATACCTCCGTGCACCAACCGGTAGATGATAAAATACCCGGTCTTGGTCTCGGCCCGTTCGGACAGTGGTTTACCAGACATGAAACCTGGGCGGAGCAGGCAGGTCCATGGATTACATACCTGGCCCGTAGCAGTTATATGCTGCAACAGGGGAAATTTATCGCCGATATTGTTTATTTCTATGGCGAGGATAACAATATCACTGCCCTGTTTGGTGATAAATTGCCGGATATACCCGAAGGTTATAACTATGATTTTGTCAATGCCGATGCCTTGATAAGCCAGTTTTCTGTTAGCAAAGGCCGTATTACCACACCCAGTGGCATGAATTACCAGCTATTGGCGCTCGATTCAAACAGTGTATACATGTCATTGACTGTTCTGCGAAAGATCCGTGATCTGGTAAATGCAGGTGCCCTGGTTGCAGGCCCCAGACCATTGAAGACTCCCAGCCTCAGCGATGACGAAAATGAGTTCAAATCAATCGTCGATCAGCTCTGGGCAAATGAAAATGGTGTGAATGCCGTTGGCAAGGGCAGGGTATATGCCGGGCAAGCTCTTGCAGAGGTGATGAAGTCGCTGGAGGTTTTACCTGATTTTCAATTTACCAGGCCGCAGGAAAACACTAATCTTTTATTTGTGCACCGCAAAATGGGTCGGGCTGAGTTTTACTGGGTCAACAACCGAAACAACCGGGTTGAAGATGTAGAGGCTACTTTCCGCATCGAAGGCAGGGAAGCCGAGATCTGGCATCCCCAAACCGGGAAGATCGAACAGGCATCTTACAGCATAGCCAACGGACTGACAAAGGTTCCACTGCATCTTGAACCCAATGATGCCGTATTTGTCGTATTCCGCAACAAGGCCAAAGGAAATTCTTTTACCGTTAAAGAACAAACTTCAACGGAACTGGCTGCTGTGGAAGGTCCATGGAATGTAAACTTTCAGGCTGACCGCGGAGCGCCCGCCGGGGTCATTCTCGAATCATTAACACCCTGGAATGAAAATGCGGATGAAGGAATTAAATATTTCTCAGGAACCGGAACGTATGCAAAAACTATCCATGCACCGGCGGAATGGTTTAAAGTAGGAACGCAGCTCTGGCTGGATCTGGGGAATGTGAAAAATCTGGCAGAAGTAATTTTGAACGGTAAATCCCTGGGAATTATATGGAAAGCCCCATTCAGTGTTGATATCACGGGCGCTCTGAAACAAGGGGAAAACCAATTAGAGGTAAGGGTTACCAATTTATGGGTGAACCGCCTTATCGGTGATCAGCAGCCGGGCGCCACAAAGCTGACCTATACAACCATGCCATTTTACCGTGTTGATTCACCGTTGATGCAGTCGGGGCTATTGGGGCCGGTTACAATACTGAGTACTTCGGGTAATTAATGAATATACCTGAAAAAGAAACCGCCGGTAAACCTGTACCGGCGGTTCTTCAACCCTAACTAATAAGAACTTCGTAACTATGAAGAAAAGTATACTATAACAAATAGTAAGCCCTTCTACCTGTAAGACACCTAAAAGCCCGGAAAGGATTACAGGAAGCCAAAAAAAAAATTATATTTTTATTAACATTTGTCCATTTGCCCATTTGCCCATTCGCCCATTTGCACATTTACACATTTGCACATTTGCACATTGTCCCCTTCTGCTATCATTATTCTTTTTCGTAAGTTTGGGGTAATTTAATAGAAGATTAAAATGAATATTAGAATTTACCGGTATCTGTTCCTGTTCCTGGTTGCAGGATGTTCAACCGGAGCAGGCGACGAATGGCAGCTTGGCAAATTTGTAAAACCTGCAGAAAACCCAATTCTGATCGCTGACAGCAGCTACACTTTTTTATGTCCGGTTCAGAATAAGCTGGTGAAATGGCAAAAAGCCGATGTTTTTAATCCGGCAGCCATAGTGAAGGACGGTAAGGTTTATGTACTTTTCCGGGCTGAAGACAATCCTGCTGCAGGGATCGGCGGCCGAACCTCCCGGATCGGATTGGCAGTGAGCGAAGACGGCATTCATTTTGAAAAAATGAACGAACCGGTATTATACCCCGACAGCAGTGAGTTTATACAATACGATTATCCGGGAGGTTGTGAAGACCCGCGGATTGTGGAAGCTGAAGACGGTACCTATGTGCTGGCTTATACCAGCTGGAACGGGAAAACCGCCAGGCTCAGCATCGCTACTTCAATTGATCTGATTCACTGGGAGAAGAAAGGACCTGCTTTTGCAAAGGCCTATGACGGGAAGTTTCTGGATATCTGGTCCAAATCGGGATCTCTCGTAACCACCCTGAAAGATGAAAAACTGGTGGCTGCTAAGATCAACGGCAAATACTGGATGTACTGGGGAGAGACGATTGTGAATGTGGCTTGGTCAGAAGATATGATTGACTGGACACCCACGGTTGATGAACAGGGAGAGCTTGTTGCCGCCATTCGTCCAAGAAAAAATATGTTCGACAGTCACCTGACCGAACCCGGCCCGCCGGCATTGCTTACCGACAAGGGTATTGTTCTGCTGTATAATGGAAAGAATGCAGCCGGCGAAGATGCCGATCCGTCCGTTCCCGAGAATACATACTGTGGCGGACAGGCCTTGTTTGACAAAAACAATCCGACAAAGGTGATTGACAGGGCGAATGTCTATTTTATTAAACCTGATCTTCCGCATGAAGTCTCAGGGCAGTATGCAGCCGGAACCACCTTCATAGAAGGTTTGGTATATTTCCGGGATAAATGGTTTCTGTATTATGGCACTGCGGACTCAATGGTTGGCTTAGCCATAGCGGAATAACGCTACGTTACAATATTTTCAACAACTGGTATTAAAGCTTTTCATTTTCTAAAATTGTATCAATTATCGCTTTTAGTCCGGGTAAATCCTTTTGTACAACAGCCCATACAGCGGATAATTGAATTCCAAAGTACTCGAGTGCAATAAGATTCCGGAATGCTCTGACTTTATACCATGGATAATCAAATTTTGCAAGGATTTTGTCATCAACATGAACAATAGCCTCCCCGATTATGGTGAATTGATACAAAATTGCATTATTAATTAATGCATTCCTGGTGAATTCGAATTCCGAAATTTCATGTGCAAATTCATGTATCTGATTGATTGCATCAGCAATATGCCTTAGTCTCTCGGCATTCCTGTCAACCGGATTTCTCATAGATTAGTTTCAAATCCTGGTGTATGCTTCTTTTAATTTCATTACGGACTGCTTCATAGAAGCCGATATCAACCTTTCTGTTTAGAGCTGATTTCAGCTGGTATTGAATTTCTGCGAGATCAAAATAACTGAATGCCGACTTTTCGGGAACTTCAATAAGTAAATCGATATCACTTTTTTGATCCTCTTCTCCCCGGGCGAATGAACCAAATATCCACACTTTGGTGACAATAGTATGTTGTTTAAAATAGCTTATTATCTTACTTAAAATCTTTTTTTTGCTGGTTTGCTGAATGGTGAGGTAAGCAATCTTTTCTTCAGCCACCTTTAAAGCCTCTAAGGCCAGTTCCTCATGTTTTACTTCATATACCAGATTGTCAGAAAGCCAGGACAGGATCAGGTCATTTTCGGATAGGTTGAAATATTTCTCAAGTTTTACAACCAGGGTCCTTGAAGCCTTGCGATGGCCATGTTCGATTTTGCTCAGAATAGCCTGGTCGATTTCCAGAAATGCTGCAACAATCCTGAGGGCATCCCCTTTTTTCTTGCGCAAATCTCTTATCCGGTTTCCAAATGACTGCATATTTGACAATATTATTTTGATAAATGTAGTCAAAATTTCTTATTTCATAGTAATAACTTGGTCAATTTAATGCCTTTAAATTATAAAAGTAATTAAAACAGGATGGCTATATTTGTAGCTCTTTACTTTGATAAATATCAATACACAATGAATCAATACGATAAATTTCTATTATCCGTTTTTATGTTCACCACATCGATTCAACTCGTTGCCCAGGAGGTGATTCCCCTGTACCCGGGAGAAATCCCCAACAGTACATCTTATAAGATGAAGGAGATTACCATTACGGAAGGTGGTGACTTCAAAGGATACCGGAATATATCAATTCCCACACTGGCTGTTTATTTGCCGGATCCGGCCGTTGCGACCGGCCATGCCGTGATCATTTGTCCCGGAGGCGG
>DATEVU010000015.1:0-84119 GCA_035258345.1 Bacteroidales bacterium | reverse complement strand
CTTCTCCGGTCCGGGAGGCTCTACATGATATCCTTTATGATAATTGATGATTACCTGCCTGTAAAGCCTGCGGTATGCATTGTTGCTGCCAAGCCAGCCAAGGAGGGAATTAAGGCCCATAATCATCCATTCGATGTTTGTTGACCTGTTCCTGTTGTAATCCAATATTTCCTTTTCTGTAAGTCCCCATATCTTTTTACCGGTTCCTGAAGCCGGACTGCAAAGGAACAGGCTTGCAATCCTCCCGGGAAAATCGTGTGCATAGAGCTGGGCATACAGTCCTCCCCAGGAATGGCCAAAGAGGTGAAATCTTTTAAGCCGGAAGTGGCCGGCAATATGATTAATATCCCCGATGTAGTCCGGAATAGAGAAACTGCAACCCCTGCAACTATTATTTCCGGTGCCCCGCTGATAGAAGGTGATGACCTGCATCCGGCCGGCAAGGGCTTCTCTTACCTCGGTCATTTCGTCCGGGACACCGGGACCTCCATGGAGTAAAATTACGGTATCCGCATTTTCCTTCGGATACAATTTGCCGGATAGTATTGCATTTCCGCTCAGCAAGTTGAATTCATCGGGTATTTGCATGTGGCAGAAGATACCGGTTATTCCACCCTGAAAAAATGAAAAGCCGGATGCTCCCTCCCGAACAGGTCGGTGGCTATTACCTCCGCTTTATGTATACCTGCATTCAGATCATCCGGTATGGGAGCTTTCCACAAATGTGCACTGTTCACAGGACGTGAAGGCATCCTGCCGGGCTGCTTACGGTCCTGGTCTTCCCAATTCATGCGGGCAGCAAGAAATACCGGATCGGGACCCGGAGCCCATTGCATTTCATGCCATTCACCGTCATCGAACCGTATTTTGAGTTTGTCATCTTTTGAACCCGTAAAGAAATTCACATATACCTCGCCTTTGGCATCATCTTCAGCATCTGCCACTATTACTGCCGGGGTATGGATATTCATCTGATATGTTGCCGGCCTGCGTGCAACCTTGTATTCAACGTTGCAGGTATTGTTCTCAAAGCTGATTATCGCATACCCGTTGGGTGAACCATCGTGCATCATGGCATCGGGGATACCCAGCTCATCAAGGGTTCCCTGCCACCAGTCACCACAGGCTGCGCCTGCATTGAAATGGTGATGCCGCTGATCATTTTCCCATCCCAACCCTTTGGTGATCAGCTGCTGGGAAACAATATGGCTGTGTCCCGAAAGCGAAAAGGTATGCGGGAACCTGGTTAATACATTCAATACCTTATCGAGGTTCCTGATGGGAGACAGGTTGGCTGTATTCAGAAAGGGCGCATGCATCATAAGTAAGATCAGGTTATCCTCGGGAACATGACCGAGATCGTTTGCAAGAAAGGTAATAAGCTCATCGTCAAATCCTTCTTCGTAATTCTTCCGGATGGTGTCTCCCGAATAAATAATATTATCCAAAACAACAAAATGTACCCTTCCGTAATTGAAGGAAAAGTTCTTAGGACCATATACCGCCTGGTAGGTTTCCAACGCCTGCCCATCCGATGTTGCGTTATAGTCCATATCGTGGTTACCGGGTGCATGAAACAACGGGATTCCAATTGCCGACATAACCTGGTTTAAGGGTTCATACAAAGCCAGGTCATCGAAAACGAGGTCTCCGAGAATGGTACCAAATGCCAGGTTTGTATTTCCTGCCAGTTCGGCAACAATATCCCGGCTGAGATAATCAATTTCCTGCAGGTTTCTGACCTGGGTATCGCCAAAGATGACAGCTTTGAAAACCGGATCCTCCCGGTCCGGTTGCAGGCCAAAATTGATCACGGCAGGCAGCGGACCTGTGGCTTCTATATTGGCAAACCTTGAGACATCTGAGCCTGCGGGGTAATGCCTGTAATAAAATTGCGGAAGGTGCCGGGCATCACGGGGAAAACTGTAATCTGCAGGTTTGATCACAAATAGAATTGTATTTTCCTCAAGATTAATACGATACGTTCCATAGTTGTCGGTCAGGACAACCTCCCTGCCATTGGATACGCCAACACCCGGAATACCCTTCTCTCCCTTGTCGATTGTACCGTTTTTGTTTAAATCGGCATATACTTTGCCGGTTGCCGTCTGCCCCGAAATATGCTGCAGCAGGGCCATTGCAGTTATCAATATAAGTAAGGCTCTCATGATATGATATTGTGGTTATTCATACAATTGTTCAAGGGGAAATAAAATCATTATAAAGCAAATATTTCTTCCGCCTGTTGTTGAATTCCCGCAGGTCATCCTGCCAGCTCTCCCTGATCTGAGCCTCTGTCCATCCTGCCAGTATCTGTTTTCTCAGTTCCCCGTTACCGGCCAGCTTGTCGATGTAATCATTAAAAAAGAATTTTCCTTTTTTCATATGCCTGTATATATCTATCAACCATTTAAGGCTTACCGACCGAAGTGATTGCAAACTGTCCGCCGGGATCCCGGTAAGATCGATACCGTAACAAACCTGGTCTTTGAGTACCGGGCTCCTGTTGCTCCGGGTTGCTTCGGGCACAAAGGAGAATGTGTGACCGGGATAATCAGGATGCCCGATAAGGCGGAATGGGAATGGTGTTCCACGGCCCAGGCTCATGATGGTACCTTCGAAAAAACACAATGAAGGGTAAAGATAGATAGCCTCCATGCTGTTGAGATTAGGAGATGGATTAACGGGAAGCTTGTAGAAGGTGTTGTGGTCATACCCCTTGCAGGGGATTACCTGCAATTCGCAGGTTGAACCACCGGAAAGCCAGCCTTCACCGTTGATCATCCCGGCAAGTTCCCCTGCCGTCATACCGTATACCACCGGTATGGGATGCATTCCCACGAATGACGTGAAAGCTGTGTCCAGCAACGGCCCGTCAACAAAATGACCATTGGGGTTTGGCCGGTCGAGCACCAACAGACTTATACCATTCTCCGAACAGGCTTCCATCAGGTAGTGCAGTGTTGAAATGTACGTATAGAAACGCACACCTACATCCTGGATGTCGTATATCATGATATCAATACCTTGCAGATCAGCAGGCTTTGGCTTATAAGCGGAACCGTAAAGCGAAATCAGGGGTAACCCGGTTTTGCCGTCGATGCTGTTGCCGATCTCCTCCCCGGCATCCGCATCGCCCCTGAAACCGTGCTCGGGCACGAAAATCCTTACCAGTTTTACACCCAGCCTCAGCAGAGAATCAGCAAGATGTGATTTTCCAATAACCGTGGTGTGGTTGGCCACAAGCCCGACTGCCTTTCCTTCCAGTAACGGCAGGTATAATGCGGTTTGATCAGCCCCGGTGGCAATTAATGCAGGTTGACCCGGAGCAGGAGTTCCGCAGGCGCTGAAAAACACTCCGCAAAGGAGGAACAGGTTGTTTATCCAGGCATTATAAACTGAAACTGACGATATTTTCATGGTGCTGGGTGTATATTTATGGATTCACCGATTTATGTGTTATCCGCTTTGACCGACCTATAAAAATAGTGCAATAATTAATATCTTTGAAACGCAAGCATAATTCAATATTGAAAACCGGGATATTCATAGCTGCCAGACTGATTTCCAACAAGGAAAACCGCGACTCATTTTCAGGACCAATAATCCGGATTTCGGTTGCCGGAATTGCCCTGAGCCTGGCCATTATGATCATTTCAGTGGCTACTGTCACCGGTTTTAAAAATGAGATTCGCAGGAAAATAATTGGCTTTGGTTCGCATATTCAGATCATAAATTATGATGGCAACAATTCTTTCGAGACCGAGCCGATTTCAAGGAACCAGCCCTTTACTCCGCTTCTCGGTTCAATTCCCGGAGTGCGGCATGTTCAGGTTTTCGCCACCAAGCCCGGAATAATCAAAACAAAGGCCGATATACAGGGGGCAATTGTCAAAGGAATCGGAAGTGATTTTGACTGGAGCTTTTTTGCCGAAAACCTCGTTGAGGGAACACTCTTTCAGGTGAATGACACCCTCAGGACCGAAAAAGTGCTGATCTCAAGGTATCTTTCCGGTATGTTAAAACTTAAGACCGGGGACCGGTTCGCCATGTACTTTATCAATGACCGTCCGAGGGGACGTTCATTTCAGGTGGCCGGGATATACCAGACCAGCCTGGTGGAATTTGACAAGCAATTTATACTGGCCGATATCGGCCATGTTCAAAACCTGAATAACTGGAATGAAAATCAGGTTTCCGGATTTGAGATCCTCATACATGATTATGCAAGGCTTGAACGGGTGACTTCCGATGTATTTTCAATGGCAGGTGTAAATTTCAACGACGATGGATCCAGGCTCCGGGTTATCAACATCAGGGAGAGATACCCTCAGATATTCGACTGGCTGGGTCTGATCGATAAAAACGTATGGGTCCTGTTGGGACTTATGCTGATTGTTTCAGCTTTTAATGTGATATCGGGCCTGCTGATCATCATTCTTGATCGTACCACCATGATCGGCATCCTTAAAGCATTGGGAATGAACAATAAAGATGTCCGGTCAATTTTTTTGTACCAGTCGGTTTACCTTATGCTCAAAGGCCTCTTTTGGGGAAATTTTGTGGGACTGGGAATATGTGGTGCCCAGCATTATTTTAAATTCCTGAAGCTTAATCCGGAATCCTATTTTCTTTCTTATGTACCCATAAATTTTGACCTGGCACACCTGCTGATCCTGAATACCGGTACCCTGCTGGTAACCCTGGCAGTACTGACCCTGCCATCCATGGTGATTGCCAGGATAAGTCCTGCCCGAACCATCCGATTCGACTGATGGAAATGAACCAATGGATATCACTCCTGGAGCGGGAACTTGCAGCACCGTTGCCCGGTCTGCAGGCACAACTCATCATGTCCCCATCAGGCAGGCGGCCGGTTCCCGGCGATACACCACTTAAAAACAGCGGTGTACTTATCCTTCTCTTTCCGTACAGGAAATTATTGCATCTTGTTTTCATAAAGCGGGCGGAATATGAAGGTATACATAGCGGGCAGGTTAGCTTTCCAGGGGGAATGTATGAAAAAGGGGACCGTTCCCTGCAATATACCGCGCTTCGTGAAACCTTGGAAGAAACCGGTGTGCCGGTTGATGCTGCAAGGATCCTTGGACGGCTCACACCACTCCACATTCCGGTCAGCAATATCAACGTTTTTCCTTTTGTGGCTGTATGCCAGGAGAGACCTGACTTTTCTCCCGATCCTCTGGAGGTTCAGTATCTGATAGAAACCAGCCTGGATAAATTAATGGATCCTGTTAACCACAAGGTAAAGATCATGAATATTTCCGGCAGCACAATTGAGGTACCGTACTTCGACATGGGGAAAGATCACATATGGGGAGCAACCGCAATGATTTTGAGTGAATTTCTTGAAATTGCGAGAAAAATAATATGCTAATTTGCACATTTGCACATTTGCACATTTGCACATTTGCACATTTGCACATTTGCACATTTGCACATTTGCACATTTGCAAATTACTCCCCTACTAAATTCCTGTAATGTTCATAACGTTCCAGCACCTCGCTCACGTACCGGAAGGTTTCGGTACCACGGCAGTAACCAAATTTCACCACCGGGTCATTGTAATATTTGGGGTCGGCTTTTGAAAGCAGGAACCTGTCCACATTATCATCCCATTTGTCAGGATCAGCGCCGTTTTTCCTCGCCAGATTGCGGGCATCAGAAATGTGTCCCGGGCCGATGTTGTAGGATGCCAGAATGAACTTGATCCGTTCATTCTCATCGGGAATGTCGGTAAACTGCCTGTTCAGCCATTCAATAAATTCGCTTCCGGCACGTATCTGATCGCGGGGTGATGAAATGGTGTCAATGCCAAACCGTTTGGCCGTTGTAGGCATGAGTTGCATCAAGCCCCAGGCGCCTGCCCACGAGGTGAGATTATTTTTGAACCTTGATTCCTGGTAAATCAATGAAGCCAGCAATCTCCAGTCCCATCCCAACCGCTCACTGTAATGCCGGATATACTGATCGAAGGGTGAAATTTTCCCGGTATTGATGGCATAAAAATCGCTCTCTACAATGGTGACGGACTTGTTGTTCTCAAAATACCTGGCATAAATCTCCCTGTACTTGCGCGTTTGCGTGAAATCGTCAAGCCAGGTATTCAGTTCATCGAGCAGGGTGGTTGAACCTCTGCGCACGGCCCAGGCCATTTGCTGTTCAAGGCTTACCGGGGTGGAAACATCCACGTTTGGGTAATACCTGTTATTCACCCGTGCGGTTATTTCGTCGCTTACCGTGTAAGGTATTTCACCTTCGGAAACAAGGTAAATGAGCTGTTCCACGCTTTCATCCACCTCGATAACGTGTATATCGCCTCCGATCTCTTCAGCAAGATTTTGCAGGCGTGAGGCATAGGCAGATCCACGGGTAACATAAACAGTTTTCCCTTTAAGGCTAAGCGGGTTGGTGATCAGGGAGTAAGTGGTAACCGCATTCTTTCCGTCTTCCGCTATGCGTTGTACCAGGACCTGTCGTGACTGAACATGTGGATTCGTAAACTCTACAAAATCAAGACGTTCCTTTGTTACGGTGAGATTCTGGGCAATCATATCGCCTTTACCGGTACGAAGCAGTTCAAAACTTTCATTCAGGCTCCTGCTGACCCGTACTTCAAGTCGTACCGACAAATGGTTGGCCAGCTGCTGAAGCATTTCATATTGATATCCGAGTGGCTGACCGCGGTAAATAAAATAGTCCGTTGAACTGTAATCGGTAATTACCGTGATCTTCCCTTTCTCCCTTATACTTTCAAGGTCCTGTTCCCAAACGGTAACATCATTCCTTCGGCCATGAAAGGTGCAGGAGGAGAATAAAAGGATTGCAATAACAAGGTTTCTTATGTGTTGGATTCCATTCATAATATGCAGCAAATTTAGTGAAATAAAACGAGTTACCGCATTGATAACAAGGCTATTTATCAACAGTTATCACCAAGTGGTCAAAAAGTCAGTCGTAAAAAGTCCAGGAAAGTCCGAATTTGATGCTACGCTCGTTTCTGGGATAGTGGAGTATTGAAAAGTAGTTTTTGTCAATCCAGCCGGAGTTTACGTGTTCCATTTTAAGGAAAAACCGCAGTCTTTTAAGCTGGACGTTCAGAAAAACATCAACATAGGGATAATTGCCCAGGTGCTTTTCCTGCTGCCTGTAGAATGAAGCCAGTGGCGGCATGTAAGCATCGGCATAATATTTTGAATTGTAAAACAGGTCAAATCCGATCATGGTCAGTAATTTTCCCCCGGTTGCACGAAAATTGATCTGATGCTTCAGGGATGTTGAATTATAGAATGAGATAGCGGGTAAACCAAGAACACTTTCATTATCTGTTTTCTGGTATGCAATCCTGCTGGTACTTGAAACTTTCCAGAAATCAAAACGCTTTGCGGCGCTCAGTGCCAGCACTGATAAACCGGTATGGTATTGTTCGGGGACAGCCTCTTTGTTAAAATAAATGAAGTCGCCAATCAGGTAATAGTCTCCTTGTATCTCTACATTCAGGGAGGACAGGGTAATATTAGCAGACAAATTATTCCAGAGCGTCCGGTTAAAATTTTTAGTCCAGATAAAATTATTGGAAGCAAAGTGTGTATATAAAAAATCGGGGCTTTTCAGTTCATTGCTTCCCCGTAAAAGAATACTGTTGGGTTGTCCGGATTTGCCGGTAAACAATTTCAATTCACCTGCAAGGAGAAAATCACCTGCCCGGTATCCCGTCAGGAAATAACGTCCATATGCATTCAACTCCACGTGGTTTGCAAATATTCTGTCGAATCCCGAAGAGATATAAGAATTGAACAACCGGCTGTTGTAGCTGATCCCGGGCAGCCGTATCTCGTCGGTAATGAACCAGTGATTTTCCAATGTATCATTTTGGGAAGCTGCAGTGGGGATCGCCATGGTATATTGCAGCATTTCGTAGGAATAATCCACAAAATAATGATTGTTCTTTTTGCCCTGGAAGTGCAGGCGGACGCCGTTGAATAATCTCCAGTAATAGAGTGAATCTGACGTGGCATTCTCATTGATCAGCAAAGCCGGGTAAAGGCCGTTATCCAGTCCAACTGAAGGATTGACATCCTTGAACAGCCGAACGAAACGGTTAAGGTGAAAGATATAAACAAGTTTCGGATAGAAGATCCTGATCTTTCTTGCCGCTGAGTCTGATTTACCGCGTTTATTTCTGAATGAAAGTTCCTGTATGGTGAATATATTCAGGTTTCTGATCTCATTATACACATCGGGAACATGTCGCGGCGGATTATCGGTTCCGCCGAATAGCGTGGGGATATCCTTGGTAACGGAAAAAGTAGTGTCGGTGATGAGAGCATCACTGATAACACCTCCGTTTTCATCGGCAACTATTTTATTCAGGTTAACGCTGAGGTGGTAATTGTAAAGCGTTCCGGAATGGCTGCTGAAGAAATTAAAAGAGTTGTTCTTCACCTTCTGGAATTTGTATTGTCCGAGGGACCCCACCGTAGTATAGTGCAGACCCACATTGAGTGTTTTGGTTAGGTTCTGGGTGTGAAAAGCGTCGAGTATTTCCTCCTTGTTCCGGCTGGAACCGCCCTTAATATAGGTGATCTGGGTAAAAGGTTTACGGGTATTGAAATAGGATGTATTTTCAGGGAATTTCATAAACGGATAGAATGTGTTGATCAGCAGGAACTCCTGATCATGGTTTCGTTCTGTAAAAATGTTGCTTACTGCCGGCTGGCCGTAATTGCCCAGTGTTGAAGCGGAAATATAATTCCGGAATAGGGGGTTATGGTTTTGAAAGTTGTCGAGCAGGGTATCTACATCGTTTCTGATGTGGTTCACATAATAGTTGTCGAGTTTCCAGGAATAAACTATGGAAGATGTATCGATCTGTGTAATGCCTGGAAGCTGAAAGCAGCATATTACTGCTAGGGTCAGCAGCATTTTTTTCATGCTGGTGATATTTGAAATGTTGGGGGCAAGTTAGTGTAAACAAGCCAGAAATAAAAGCTGCCCCTGTGGTAACGGGCCCGGCACACATAAAAAAATCCCGGTTTCACGTACATGAAACCGGGATTGAAGATCGGCGACGACCTACTCTCCCGCGAATTGCAGTACCATTGGCGCTAATGGGCTTAACTTCTCTGTTCGGAATGGGAAGAGGTGGAACCCCATTGCAATAGTCACCTGAAGCCTGTATCCCGATCCTGGTAAATACCGGGTCGGAAAAAATATTTTACATGCTGGAATAGTTGTATATTAAGCTGGCAACACGAAAGCACACGGGTAATTAGTACTGCTCGGCTTTGACATTACTGCCTTTACACCTGCAGCCTATCGACGTCGTAGTCTACGACGACCCTTAAGGGAGATCTCATCTTGAGGTGAGCTTCGTGCTTAGATGCTTTCAGCGCTTATCTCGACCAGACATAGCTACCCTGCGATGCAGCTGGCGCCACAACAGGTACACTAGAGGTCTGTCCAACACGGTCCTCTCGTACTAGTGTCAGGTCCTCTCAAATCTCCAACGCCCACAACAGATAGGGACCGAACTGTCTCACGACGTTCTGAACCCAGCTCACGTGCCACTTTAATCGGCGAACAGCCGAACCCTTGGGACCTTCTCCAGCCCCAGGATGTGACGAGCCGACATCGAGGTGCCAAACCACTCCGTCGATATGAGCTCTTGGGAGTGATCAGCCTGTTATCCCCGGAGTACCTTTTATCCTTTGAGCGATGGCCCTTCCATACGGAACCACCGGATCACTTTGTCCTACTTTCGTACCTGGTCGACTTGTAGGTCTCACAGTCAAGCGCCCTTATGCCAATACACTCTACGCACGGTTACCATTCGTGCTGAGGGCACCTTTGAAAGCCTCCGTTACACTTTTGGAGGCGACCACCCCAGTCAAACTACCCACCAAGCAATGTCTCCCGACAAGTCGGGATTAGACTCCAGATAAACAAAGGGTGGTATTTCAAGGTTGACTCCACGACGCCTAGCGACGCCGCTTCGCAGTCTCCCACCTATCCTACACATCATTTATCCAAAATCAATGCTAAGCTATAGTAAAGGTTCACGGGGTCTTTCCGTCCCGTTGCGGGTACCCGGCATCTTCACCGGGACTACAATTTCACCGAGCTCGTGGCTGAGACAGAGCCCAAATCGTTACACCATTCGTGCAGGTCGGAACTTACCCGACAAGGAATTTCGCTACCTTAGGACCGTTATAGTTACGGCCGCCGTTTACCAGGGCTTCGGTTCAGGGCTTCTCCAACATTACTGAAGGATAACCCCCCCCCTTAACCTTCCGGCACCGGGCAGGTGTCAGGCCTTATACCTCATCTTTCGATTTTGCAAAGCCATGTGTTTTTGCTAAACAGTCGCTTGGGCCATTTCTCTGCGCCCCCGCCTGAGCGGGGGACCCTTTATTCCGAAGTTACAGGGTTAATTTGCCTAGTTCCTTAGCCACGGATCACTCGAGCACCTTAGAATATTCTTCTTGACTACCTGTGTCGGTTTGCGGTACGGACACCTTATACCTGAAGCTTAGAGGTTTTTCTCGGAAGTTTGATTACAGTCACTATCCACTTGTCCGAAGACTCATGGTACTATCAGGTTCGCCAGGAATCAGCTCTTAACCTATTCCTATAACTACACCCTTTAACGTACACATCCGTCCGTACGCGGACTTTTCACTACTTCGTCACCCCATTGCAGTATAAGGCGGTACTGGAATATTAACCAGTTATCCATCGGCTTCGCCTGTCGGCTATACCTTAGGACCCGACTAACCCTGATCCGATTAGCGTTGATCAGGAATCCTTAGTCTATCGGTGTCCAGGTTTTTCACCCGGATTATCGTTACTTATGCCTACATTTGCTTTTCCAGCCGCTCCAACATACCTTACGATACATCTTCAGCGCAGACTGGAATGCTCCCCTACCAGTCCCGACGTTAGTCGGGAATCCATAGCTTCGGTATTATGCTTGATGCCCGGTTATTATCCACGCCCAACCGCTCGACTAGTGAGCTGTTACGCACTCTTTAAATGAATGGCTGCTTCCAAGCCAACATCCTAGCTGTCAAAGCAGTCGGACCTCGTTTGAACAACTTAGCATAAATTTAGGGACCTTAGCTGATGGTCTGGGTTGTTTCCCTCTCGCCACCGGACCTTAGCACCCAGCGGCTCACTCCTGAGTATATGTTACAGCATTCGGAGTTTGTCTAGGTTTGATAGGCGGTGAAGCCCTCTAGCCTAATCAGTAGCTCTACCTCTGTAACACTCGACCTCAAGGCTGCCCCTAAAGGCATTTCGGGGAGTACGAGCTATTTCTCAGTTTGATTAGCCTTTCACCCCTACCCACAACTCATCCGATAACTTTTCAACGTTAACCAGTTCGGTCCTCCATCCCGTGTTAACGGGACTTCAACCTGGTCATGGGTAGATCACAAAGTTTCGCGTCTACCCCCACTAACTTGACGCCCTATTCAGACTTGCTTTCGCTTCGGCTCCGTCTCTAAAAGACTTAACCTTGCTAGTGAGGAGTAACTCGTAGGCTCATTATGCAAAAGGCACGCTGTCACCCCGCCGAGGCAGGGCTCCAACAGGTTGTAAGCGCATGGTTTCAGGTACTATTTCACTCCCTTGCTTAGGGTTCTTTTCACCTTTCCCTCACGGTACTAGTTCACTATCGGTCTCTCAGTAGTATTTAGCCTTGCCAGATGGTCCTGGCAGATTCAGACAGGATTTCACGTGTCCCGCCTTACTCAGGATACTGCTAGGATTATAACTATTTACGTGTACAGGGCTATCACCTTCTATGGCCAAACTTTCCAGAAAGGTTCCACTTGTAGTTATTTTCCATATTGCAGTCCTACAACCTCCTTACAGCCGAAACTATAAGGATTTGGGCTGTTCCCCTTTCGATCGCCACTACTCAGGGAATCACTATTGTTTTCTGTTCCTCCGGGTACTTAGATGTTTCAGTTCTCCGGGTTGGCTTCCGCTTGCACGGAATTCCGGTCTTCAACCGGAAGGGTTTCCCCATTCGGAAATCCGCGGATCGAAAGGATATTTGCTCCTCCCCGCGGCTTATCGCAGCTTATCACGTCCTTCATCGCCTCTGAGAGCCAAGGCATTCACCATACGCTCTTAATTACTTTCTTTGTTGTACTTACAACTTAATATACAATTTTTTCCAGCATGTCAAAGAACTTCATTTAAAGATGGACAGCGAATAAGCCATTCACCATTCACCATTAAACATGTAGTAATGAAACAACCGAATGTTTCCGTTTCTTAAACCACATTACTTATTTAAAAGAACCTTCAATATTTTTCGGACTTTTGCCCTCTTACACTTCAGGTGGAGAATAAGGGATTCGAACCCTTGACCCCCTGCGTGCAAGGCAGGTGCTCTAGCCAGCTGAGCTAATTCCCCGGGGAATTATTTGTTGATCTGTTGATCTGTTGATCTGTTGATTTTTTGATTTTTAAATCATTAAATCATCAAATCATTAAATCATCAAATTCTCGTAGTCCCGAGCAGACTTGAACTGCTGACCCCTACATTATCAGTGTAGTGCTCTAACCAACTGAGCTACGGGACTGTGTAATCCGGATAACTCAGCTCTGCCTGTCCCGGATTTAGCAGCGAACAGTTAACTGAGCTACTAATCCATCTGCAATTCAAAGTGCCGGGAACACTTTTCAGGGAATTAATATTATAAAAAAAGAAGAGATCAGAAGAAAGGAGAGGATGAAGTAAATCTCTCTCTAGAAAGGAGGTGTTCCAGCCACACCTTCCGGTACGGCTACCTTGTTACGACTTAGCCCCAGTCACTGGTTTTACCCTAGGCCGCTCCTTGCGGTTACAGACTTCAGGTACCCCCAGCTTCCATGGCTTGACGGGCGGTGTGTACAAGGCCCGGGAACGTATTCACCGCGCCATTGCTGATGCGCGATTACTAGCGAATCCAGCTTCACGAAGTCGAGTTGCAGACTTCGATCCGAACTGAGACCGGTTTTAGAGATTAGCATCTTGTCACCAAGTAGCTGCCCTTTGTACCGACCATTGTAACACGTGTGTAGCCCTGGACATAAGGGCCGTGCTGATTTGACGTCATCCCCACCTTCCTCTCGGTTTACACCGGCAGTTTCGTTAGAGTTCCCGGCATTACCCGCTGGCAACTAACAATAGGGGTTGCGCTCGTTATGGGACTTAACCCGACACCTCACGGCACGAGCTGACGACAACCATGCAGCACCTAGGATAACGCTCCGAAGAGAATCCCGGTTTCCCGGGAGGTCGTTCCCCTTTCAAGCCCAGGTAAGGTTCCTCGCGTATCATCGAATTAAACCACATGTTCCTCCGCTTGTGCGGGCCCCCGTCAATTCCTTTGAGTTTCAGCGTTGCCGCCGTACTCCCCAGGTGGATCACTTATTGCTTTCGCTCAGTCGCTGACAGTGTATCGCCAACAACGAGTGATCATCGTTTACGGCGTGGACTACCAGGGTATCTAATCCTGTTTGCTCCCCACGCTTTCGTGCCTCAGCGTCAGTAACAGCTTAGTGAGCTGCCTTCGCAATTGGTGTTCTGTGTAATATCTAAGCATTTCACCGCTACATTACACATTCCGCCCACCTCAACTATACTCAAGAATAACAGTATCAATGGCATTTCTACGGTTAAGCCGCAGGCTTTCACCACTGACTTATTATTCCGCCTACGCACCCTTTAAACCCAATAAATCCGGATAACGCTTGCATCCTCCGTATTACCGCGGCTGCTGGCACGGAGTTAGCCGATGCTTATTCGTACAGTACAGTCAATCCTGGTCACGACCAGAAGTTTCGTCCCGTACAAAAGAAGTTTACAACCCATAGGGCATTCATCCTTCACGCGGCATGGCTGGGTCAGGCTTGCGCCCATTGCCCAATATTCCTCACTGCTGCCTCCCGTAGGAGTCTGGTCCGTGTCTCAGTACCAGTGTGGGGGATCATCCTCTCAGACCCCCTAACCATCGTAGCCTTGGTGAGCCGTTACCTCACCAACAAGCTAATGGCACGCATGCCCATCTTTAACCGCCGGAGCTTTAATCGCTGAAAGATGCCTTTCTGCGATCTTATGGGGTATTAATCCGAATTTCTCCGGGCTATCCCCCAGTTAAAGGAAGGTTGCATACGCGTTACTCACCCGTGCGCCGGTCGTCAGCGATATTGCTACCCTGCTACCCCTCGACTTGCATGTGTTAGGCCTGCCGCTAGCGTTCATCCTGAGCCAGGATCAAACTCTTCGTTGTAATTTAAAATTTAAATATCGCTCAAGATTCACTTCACCTTAAATTTTAAGGTTTCCTCATTCCTTACCTTCTTTTCTCTTCAATCTTTTCAAAGAACTATCTTTATAAAAGGGACGACAAAATTAAGAAATTCTCCGAATCCTGCCATCTTTTTAACAAATTTCTTTTTTCAATCTTTTTACCGGGAAAACTCTCTAAAACTTCTCGTTTGAATTTTTAAAGCGGGATGCAAAGATAAAAGTTATTTTTTAAATCTGCAAATACCTTTTCAAATATTTTTTCCCGATTTTCTTGTCCCAGTTTTTAAAAGAACCTGCTCTTTTTTAAAGAGGTTGCAAAGGTAACAACTAAATTTTAATCTCCAAGAAATTTCTTGGTTTTTTTATTTTCCCTGTCACAACCACCCAAAGAACGAAAGCGGGTGCAAATGTAAAATAATTCATTTCAAATCCGCAACTGATTTGTACTTTTTTTGAATTAATTAAACTCATGCACGCGGTTTGCATTCCTGGAATAATATAATATCTTCGTAACGGATTAATTTAACAATTTGTGAGCAAGGCGCTTGTAATAATACCCACCTATAATGAAAAGGAGAATATCGAAAAGATGATCCACACAATCTTTTCACTTCCTTTTACTTATCATATACTGATTATCGACGACGGCTCCCCCGACGGGACGGCGGCTATTGTTAAATCACTGCAAACCATTTATCCCGAAAAACTTTTTATTCTCGAAAGAGAAGTGAAACAAGGCCTGGGGACAGCCTATATCCTCGGATTTGAATGGGCTATTAAAGCCGGATACGACTTTATATTCGAAATGGATGCCGATTTCTCGCACAACCCGCAGGACCTTATGAAACTGCACCAGGCCTGCCTCGATGGTGCCGACCTGGCCATCGGATCAAGGTACAAATCCGGTGTTAATGTCGTTAACTGGCCCATCGGCCGTGTTCTGATGTCCTATTTTGCATCGGTTTATGTGCGCCTGGTCACCGGTATGAAAATATATGATACTACTGCCGGGTTCAAATGCTACAAACGTAAAGTACTGGAAACCATCGATCTCCAAAAAATAAAGTTTCGTGGGTACGCCTTTCAGATCGAAATGAAATTTACCGCCTGGAAACTGGGATTTCGTATCGAGGAAATTCCCATCGTATTTACCGACAGACGCGAAGGGACCTCCAAAATGTCCGGAGGCATTTTCAATGAAGCACTCTGGGGCGTGCTTAATATGAAACTCCGAAGCATCTTCCGGAACTACAAACCAACATCCAGTGTATGAGCAAAACCTTGATAATCAACGCAATTATTATCAATGAAGGAAAACAGGTCCCCGGCAGCATACTGATCAGCAATGGCCGCATCGGCGAAGTTTTCATGGAGAATTCAATGCCTGACATCCGGGCCGACCTGGTGATCGATGCGGCCGGAAAATACCTGCTTCCGGGTGTTATCGACGACCAGGTGCATTTCAGGGAACCGGGACTCACATATAAGGGTGATCTGTATACCGAATCCAGAGCGGCTGTGGCCGGCGGTGTAACCTCTTACATGGAAATGCCCAATACCATCCCCCAGACTACAACACAGGACCTGCTCGAAAAGAAATACGACCTGGCAGCCACCCGCTCACTGGCCAATTACTCCTTTTATATGGGAGCAACAAATGACAATATTGGGGAACTGCTCAGGACAGATCCTGAAAGGGTTTGCGGTATAAAGATCTTTATGGGTTCATCCACCGGCAACATGCTGGTGGATAATCCGGATGCACTCCAGGCTATTTTTTCCCGTTCGAAGATGCTTATTGCCGTTCACTGTGAGGATGAAACCATTATCCGTAACAATACCGAACAGGCCCGCAAAAGGTTTGAAGAGGACGTACCTGTTCACTACCATCCGGTGATAAGGAGTGCCGAAGCCTGCCTGAAGTCCACCCGACTCGCCGTGAAACTGGCAGAAAAGTACAATACACGACTGCATATCCTGCACCTTTCAACGGCTGATGAACTCAGTCTTCTGAAAAAAAATATCCCCTCCGGCGATAAAATGATCACGGCCGAAGTATGTGTGCATCACCTGTTATTTGATGACAGCGACTATTTCACCCTGGGAAACAGGATAAAATGGAATCCTTCCGTAAAAACCCGGGAAGACAAAGAAGCATTACTCCGGGGTCTGATCGAAGGCAGTATTGATGTTGTGGCCACCGATCACGCACCCCATTCCCTGGCTGAAAAAAAGAATCTATATTTTAAGGCACCTTCAGGCGGCCCGATGGTCCAGCATTCTCTTGTGGCAATGCTCGAATTCTGCCATAAAGGCACCCTGAGTCCCGAACAAGTGGTTGAAAAAATGTGCCATGCACCCGCCGATTTATTCCGGATAAGGGAACGTGGATATATCCGCAAGGGCTACTATGCCGATTGCGTGCTGGTAGACCCGCAATCGCGCTGGACTGTTTCGGATGATAATGTACTGTACAAATGCAACTGGTCTCCCCTCTCCGGTATGACATTTTCCTCAAGGGTCACGCATACCTTTGTAAACGGCAACCTGGTTTATGAGAACGGAACATTTCATGAACAGATAAAAGGTCAACGGTTGATTTTTAACAGGTAGTTGTGCCGTACCTCCAAAATTAGGCAGGATTATTGCACGAAGCCTTTTCATTTGACACTATCTTTGTGCTCATTTAACCGGTGTAAGATTGAATCCCTACAGCATAATACTGTTAACCACGGCATTGATAAATATTATTCTTGCTGTTTACTCCCTCCGGTACAATAAAACGCTGCTAACCCTCACGTACAGCATTATGTTATTTGGTATCAGCCTGTATTCCTTTGGTTATGCAATGGAATTACAGGCAGGCAACCTCGGAGAAATAATGTTCTGGCTAAATATTCAATACATCGCCATCCCTTTCCTTCCCACCATTTTTTTTATTCTTGCCGTACAATATACCGGCAGGGTGAAACTCTTTAAACCCTGGCTGATCGTTCTGCTTTTCCTCTTTTCACTCACAACACTCGTGTTTCATTTCACTAATTTCAACGATCTTTACTACAAGGAACTAAAACTGACCCACTTCCAGTCGATTCCCCTGGCCGCATTTGTCAAAGGAACCTGGTACTGGATTCACCAGGGGGTTTCAAATATTCTGCTGCTGTTCAGTATTATCCTGTTCCTGGTGATGGTAATTCAGTCGCGTGGACTGAACCGCATCCGCGCCTCCATCATGTTGTTCTCCTCGGTGGTGCCCTGGATATTTTATATAATTTACCTGAGCGGCAACAGCCCCCATAACCTCGATCTTCTTCCTTTTTCCTTTTCAATCGTTGGCATTCTCAGCACCCTGGGAATTTTCAGGTATCGCCTGCTCGATCTCATGCCTGTTGCCCTGGAACATGTCTTCGACAGCCTCACCGACGGGTTGGTGATCATGGACACCAGGAAGAGGCTGATCAGCCACAACAGCGCTGCCTCGGAAATTATTCCCGAACTATCGGTTTCCATGAAAGGCAAAGATGTTAACCAGGTGCTTTCCATTTTCCCCGTTCTGGCAAATCCCGCCGACGGGATTGAATCGGATGTTGAGATCACGCGTGACGGCATCCTGCAATATTACCATTTAAGGGTGGTTGCGGTAAACAGCGACCAGGACAGGCTCTTCGGCTGGGCTATCATTTTTACAAATATCACCGGGAGAAAGCAAAAAGAAAACAAACTGCTGGAGACCGAAAGGAACCTGACAGAGTTAAACGCCTCAAAGGATAAGTTCCTGGCTATCATTGCACATGACCTTCGCAATTCGTTTCACCTGATGATCAACATGTCGGATATGATCCTGAATAATATTGAAAACAATAATAAAGAGGGAGCGTTACGCAAAAGCAAGATCATGTATGACAATTCCATTTCAACCTACAACCTGCTCCAGAATCTGCTGGAATGGGCAATGATCCAACAGAAAGGCGTTCATTTCCGGCCTCAGCCCCTGCAGGTAAAACAATTGCTTGAGGAGGAATTACGCAACCTGCATTCGCTTTATGAACAGAAGGAACTGTCGGTCCGCAATTCGCTGGACAGCCCGCTGGTGATCACCGGGGACGAAGATATGCTAAAAACAGTGTTCCGTAACCTGATCTCCAATGCCATCAAGTATTCGTATCGCGGGGGCGAAATCTTTATTACCGGAACCGCTTCCGAAGACCTGGTCACCATAGAAATAACCGACCAGGGAACAGGTATGACAAGGGAAGAACAGGAAAAACTGTTTAGGATCGACAGTTATCTTTCCCGGAAGGGAACTGCTTCTGAGAATGGCAGCGGACTGGGACTCAAATTATGCAAGGAATTTATTAACCTGCATGGTGGTGAAATCTGGGTTACCAGTTGGCCTGGAAAGGGCAGTACTTTTGGATTTACGGTTCCGGCAGCTTCTCACCAATCCCCGCAGCTGCCGCTGTAAAAGCCTTTCCCAGTAACCCCGACAAAGGATTCTCAATTTCCATCCGCTCCGGATGCCATTGCACGGCAAGACAAAAAGGATGCACGTCCCGGTCTGCCTCAATTGCTTCCGGCAGACCGTCGGAACTGAAAGCCGATGCATTAAAACCCTCAGCAATCCGGCTCACAGCCTGGTGGTGTGAACTATTTACCAGTCCTTCGGACGATTTTGTCACCTTATACAGCACAGAATCCCTTTTTATTGAAACAGGATGAAATACGTCTTCTTTGTTCTGATGAATAACGGCGGAATTTACATAAAAAGGTATGTCGGCCCACAGGGACCCTTTATGAACCACATTCAAGATCTGAAGGCCGCGGCAAATACCGAGAACGGGTATCCCGGAAGCAAAGGCCAAATGAATCAGCTTCGTTTCCAGGTTATCCCGTTTTGTATCAATGTTCCTGCAATGTGCAATATCCTCAGGCCTGTCATACAAACGGGGATCGATGTCACTGCCCCCGGAAAGCAATATGCCCGAAAGTCGTTTGACCTGTATGGATAATGCCTCCTCCGGCAGTTCATACAGATCTACAATTTCCTGGTCTTCCTGCAGCCTGCCCAGCCAGTCAGCATAATTCGGAGATAGCTTTGAAACCCCGATGATTACTTTTCTATTACCCATGATGCTATATTAAACAGAATAACCATCAAAAATATCCAAAAAATTCCCGAAACTTGAATATAAATTTACACCTAAAACTTCATAACCTCATAACTTCAAATCCAATACCATGATCAAAAAAATCTTTTTGTCCCTCGTCATTTTAAGCCTTCTCTCTGCTATAGCCTGCAGAAATAAGGCCGACAGAAAAACATCTCCTGATAGCGGTTTCGGAAGCGATTCTGTTTATGGAACAGTGATTGCTGACACCATTACATATGATGTCATTATACGGAATCCTGATCCGGGGGATACATGGAGAGCCCGGTGTCTTAGCCGCCTGAATCACAAAGCTTTAATTGACAGCATATTTGACCTGGTTTATACCGGAAGGGCACTGGCATTTAACCTTGAAACATGGGAAAAGCTAACCCCGCGACAGATCAAAGACATTGAGGAGGAGCAGGGATTCTCCCGTGATAATATTGGTATGATACAGTTTACGGAAGCATGGTACCTTGATCCGGTGAACAACACAATGACCAAGGAGGTTTTGTCCATGGTACTGGGATCTGATTTTTATAACGCCGGGGGAGAATTGTTCGGTCATAAGCCCGTGTTCAGGGTAGAATTAAAATAGGTTGTGGGTTGTGGGTTGTGGGTTGTCAAACCTCAAACCGATATCTGACCTTTTTTTATTATTTTTGCCACTCTGGAAATTTATGCACAACAACTAAATTACTATTCATAGCAAATGCTGACGGTTGAGAAAATTGGCGGATCATCCATGTCAAAGTTCGGGGATGTGATGAGCAACATTATTATGAAGCCCTGCGGGGAATGTGGTTATTATAACAGGATATTTGTAGTTTCGGCCTACAACGATGTAACCAACTGGCTGCTCGAACATAAAAAGACCAATGAACCGGGCATTTACCTTAAGTTTGTAAATTTTGAGGACTATAACCGGGCCCTGATGGACCTGCTGGAAAAGCTCATTGCAATCAACCGGACTTTTAAGGATATCGGGCTGAACCTGGACAAAGCCGATGAATTCATCACCAACCGGATCGTGCAGGCCAAGAATTACCTGAACAGTCTGGCCGACGTGCTGGCCACCGGATATGTGAACCGTCAGAATATATTGCTGGCAGCAAGGGAAATTCTTTCTTCCATCGGAGAGGCCCATTCTGCTTTTAATTCCGTAAATATTCTGGAAAACAACTGTATAAAAGCAACATTTGTCGACCTCTGCGGATTCAATGATTCGGAATATCTCACCATTGACGAGCGCATCCATAAGGCGTTCAGAAACCTTGATTTCACTGAAACCATACCCGTCGTTACGGGCTATACAAAAGGTACGGAAGGGATCATGCGTGAGTTTGACCGCGGATACACCGAGGTTACCTTTTCCAAGGTTGCTGTGGAGGTAAATGCCGATGAAGCGATCATACACAAGGAATTTCACCTTTCTTCGGCTGATCCGAATATTGTCGGGGTGGAAAAATCAATTCCGGTGGGTCACACCAATTTCAACGTAGCCGATCAGCTCGCTGATATCGGCATGGAAGCCATTCACCCGAAGGCCTCCAAGCCCCTGGAGATGGCCGGCATCAACATTCGTATCAAGAATACTTTTGAGCCAGATCATCCCGGTACGCTGATCTCCAAGGATTATGTCGGGGAGAAATCCCGGGTGGAGATCATCTCCGGCACCGATCAGGTAGTGGCAATAGAGATCCACGATCCCCTGATGGTAGGGCAGGTCGGGTATGACCGCTCCATTATGGAAACTTTTGAGAAAAACAATGTGAGTTACATATTAAAGGCCACCAATGCCAACAGCATCACCCAGGTGATCTGGGAGGAGGACCTCTCAGAGTTGCTCCTTGATGAGCTCAGGGGCAAGTATTACGAGGTGACCGTAAAACCAGTCGCTCTCGTATGCACACTGGGTACCAATATCGCACAGCCCGGTATTATTGCAAAAGCCACCGCAGCGCTGGCAGCAAACAACATCAATGTTGATGCCCTGTCACAATCGCTGAAACAGGTAAATATGCAGTTTGTCATTGCTCGGGAGGACTACCGTAAGGCTGTAGTTGCTCTGCATGATGCTCTTTGCGCAGTAAAGTAAAATATTATACCTTTATATCCTTAAATCCATCTGATGATAAAATTAATTGGAAGATCGGAGCAGCCCGCTCTCGTAGGAAAGAACATTACCATTACTTACGACGGCCTGTTGTCACAAATTGACAGCTATGCCGCAATCCTGGAAGATGTCCGGGATCATCGCATCGTGATCTTCTCAGAAAACCGTCCCGAATGGATAGTGGCACTGTATGCTGCCTGGAAGAACGGTGCCGTTATAGTGCCCATTGATGTACTATCCTCACGCGAAGATGTTGCCTATATATTGCATGATTCCGATCCCCGTGCGGTCTTCTGTTCTTCAGAAAAATCAGATTTTGTCCGGGATGCGCTGAAAGATGCCGGCAGGGATCCTGAAGTGCTGGTGTTCGAAAACCTTATTGTTTCTATTACTTCTGCCGAACCAGGTGATTTTGTGGTCGACGACGAAGAGCGTACAGCCCTGATCCTGTATACATCAGGAACAACCGGTAATCCCAAAGGGGTCATGCTTTCATTTAAAAACCTGCTTGCCAACCTGAAGGCGGTGTGCCAGGATGTCCCGATCTTTGTTCCCGGTGACCGGATCATGATCCTGCTGCCGTTTCATCATATATTGCCCCTGGTGGGTACCATTGTCGCCCCGTTGTATTCCGGCGGAACCATGGTGCTGAACACCTCGCTGGCTGCAGAGGATATGCTGGCTACCCTGAAGCTCTATAAGGTTACCATGATGATCGGGGTTCCCAGGTTGTATCAGCTTATTTACAAGGGACTCAGGGAAAAGATCAACCGCAACCTGGTTGCAAGAGGGCTGGTAGCTATTGCCGGAGCTGTTGATTCCCTTTCATTTTCGCGCAAGATATTCGGTTCCGTGCAACGTAAATTCGGGGGCCATCTGAAATACCTGGTTTGCGGCGGTGCACCCATTGATCCCGAAGTGGTAAGGCTTTTTAAAACACTTGGTTTTGAAATACTGGAAGGGTACGGGATGACGGAAACTGCTCCCATGATCACCTTTACACGACCGGGTACAGTTTTACCCGGCGTTCCCGGGCATCTGTTGCCGGGGCTCGGGATTAAATTTATTGACGGAGAAATCGTTGTTTCAGGAAATAATGTCATGCAGGGTTATTACAATAAGCCCGAAGAAACTGCAGAAGTACTCAGGGACGGCTGGTTGCACACAGGTGACCTGGGCCATCTCGACGAAAAGGGCTATTTGCATATCACAGGAAGGAAAAAGGAGCTCATTGTACTGCCCAACGGCAAGAACATAAATCCCGAAGAAGTTGAGCGCACCGTGTTGAAATATTCGGCTTTTGTCAAAGAAACAGGCGTTTTCCTCAAGGAAGGAATATTGCAGGCCATTATCGTGCCTGATTTCCGAAAACTGAACGAAGCGGGCATTAACAACATCGGGGAACATATCAGGTGGCAGGTTATTGACCTGGTAAACCGTACTGTTTCCCCATATAAAAAGATCCTCCGTTTCCATATCACTTCGGCTGAATTACCCAGGACCCGCCTCGGCAAGATCAAGCGTTACCTGCTTCCCGAACTCGCCGGTGTAAGGAAGCAGGAGGCGCAGGATGAGCCTAAGACACGTGAATACCAGGCTGTTAAGAAATTCCTCGAAGGTGAAACGCAACAAACTGTCCGTCCCAATGACCATATTGAGCTTGACCTGTCCCTTGATTCCCTGGGCAGGGTGAGTCTTTCAACTTTTATTGAAACCGCTTTCGGTGTGGATATTCCTGAGAACAACCTTGCGGATTACCAGTCGGTGGCAAAACTGGCTGAGTATCTGCATAACAAAAAAACAAGACTGAATTTTGAAGGTATCAGCTGGTCACACATCCTTAAGGAAAAAGTACACATCACGCTCCCCGCCTCAGGGTTTTCACATAATCTCCTGAAGAACATGTTTCATCTGGTCTTTAAAATGTTCATGCGTGTCAGGGCAAAGGGACTTGAGAACCTGCCGGAACAAGCCTGCATTATTGCCCCAAACCACCAGAGCATACTCGATGGTTTCCTGGTTGCCTCCCTGTTCAAACGTAAATTCATGAAGAATACTTTTGTGTATGCCAAGGAGAAGCACTTCCGCGGACCTTTCCTCCGCTACCTTGCCAACCGCAACAATATTATCCTGGTGGATGTGAACAAGGACCTTAAACTGTCCATTCAAAAATTGGCAGAAGCCCTGAAAAAAGGAAAAAACCTGTTGATCTTCCCCGAAGGAACGCGCTCATTGAACGGGAAACTCGGTGAATTCAAGCAAACGTTTGCTATCCTCAGCCAGGAACTTAAAGTGCCTGTTATCCCGGTGATGATTAAGGGTTCATACAATATTCTTCCATCCGGTTCGAGATTTCCCAAACTGTTCAGAAAAGTGCAGATTGAATTCCTGCATGCAGTTTATCCTGAGAATCACTCGTATGAATCGCTGAAAGATATGGTTCACCAGCATTTGGCCCGGAAACTTCAGGAATAGCGAAACCCGGCCGAAAGTTGTTGCAAATGGGTTAATAACTCTCCCGGGCTAACTATTGAACATAGATCAAAAATAGATTATATTTATCTATCCAAACATTTAACAATACTGCCAATGGACACAAAAAGTGAAAGACTGCGGGATGCATGCGAAAAAGCTGCGCATGCATTTCATAAGTTAGAACCACCCGAGTTCGGCGAAATTATTTCAAAACTGCAATTCTGTATTGGAAGCTATAATTACGATAAGAATCCAGCAGGACTTGTGGAATATGGTTTTCAGGCCCTTGAAATGCTCAGGGAGATCAAGAAGAAATATCCCAGGAAAGTTTCCAAAGAACTGCTGGCGGCTTTGGAAGACAGCCTTACCTGACGGAAGGCTGATAATTCCCAAATAAATGCGCATGATATGCTTAAAAAGGTACTGATTGTTTTCTCATTCCTGGTATTATCCTTAAGCATGAATGCGCAGGAAGATTTCCGCACCTCTACCCATATCGGTTTCAATGCAGGGATCAATTTCAACAGGGTAAGCTTCAGCCCGTTTGTCCGCCAGGACCTGCTGACTGCAAATTCCTTCGGTTTTGTATTCAGGCACGTTTCCGAACCGAATATCGGGTTGCAGTTTGAAGTGAATTATTCGGGCAGGGGCTGGATGGAGAACCGTGATTCGACCGGTACATACAAAAGAAACCTGCAGGTATTGGATATTCCGGTTATGGCTGCCTTTATTGCAGGCAGTAGAATGCTGCGGTTTGCTTTTACGCTCGGGCCCTATTTATCAAGGCGGCTCCAGGAAAAGGAGACCATATCCATTAGGGATAGTGAGAATTTCCGGGTATACTCCCTGCAACAGCCTGGTTACATTATGTATAATCCCTATTACAAACCTTATTATCTCAAAGTGCTTGAAAGCAAATGGGAATTTGGGTTTACAGGAGGTATCGGCATTGAAATATATACAAAGTTTGGTACGCCGGGAATACGGGCTTCCTATAGCCACAGCCTTACCAACATTTTCCCGCTGAATACGGATCAGTTTTATTACGAAGCATCGCGAAGCCAGGTAATTCATGCGGGAATAACCTATTTTATAAATTTTTGAATGAAGTAAACCTTGTAGTCATGAGGAAAAATAAGACAATTACACGGAAAGATTTTCTGCGTAAAACCGGCACGGGAAAAGAACCGCTTATCAACGCCGAACACGCCCTGCATGTCCTCGAGGTAATTGAAGCCGCCAGAAAATCCGGGGCAACCGGCAAACGCATAAAATTGCAGTCAACTTTCAAATGGCCCGTGGTGTAATCCTATGAAACTGAAATTTTCGTTCGCCTTGATACTGACTCTTGTCATTGTAGTCGCCCTGACCTCCGGATACCGGTCCGATCCGGTCAGGATTATGGTAATAACCGGCGGGCATGATTATGATAAAAAAGCATTTACCGAAATGCTTACCGGTTTTGGAAACGGTATGACATTCGAGATCGTGGAATTACCGGATGCTTTCAACGTTTTTCTGCCTGAAAACAGGAAAAACTATGATGTGCTGGTGTTTTATCACATGTGGCAGACCATAGGCGAAGAACAGAAAAAAGTATTCGCGGATTGCATCCGGCAGGGAAAACCTTTGGTGGTCCTGCATCATAGCATTTGTGCCTTTGATGGATGGGAGGAATATGTCCGCATAATCGGTGGTAAGTATTTCCATCAGTCCACCACGGTGGCAGGCAGGGAATATCCTGCCTCCTCCTACATCCATGACAGGAATATTCCCATACAGGTGGTGGATACGTTGCATCCCGTGACCAAAGGACTCCGGGATTTTGTATTGTTTGATGAGACCTATATGAATTTCTATGTGTCTCCCGATGTTGTTCCCCTGCTGCTGACCAGTGATCCCACAAGCACACCCGTCATCGGCTGGACACACAGGTATGGCAGTTCCACGGTGGTGACAATACAGTCGGGGCATGATGCGCCGACGTTTGCAAATGAGAATTACAGACGGCTTTTGCGGCAGGCTATTATGTGGGTATATCCGGAAGCAGATTAAACACCAACACTTGTTCGGTATTCATTTTCTTTTCATCCCAAATCCTTCACCACCATCTGGATCGTGGTTTTGGTGCGCTGGGTGAGCAACAGGTCTTTGTTTACCAGCACCCGCCTGATGGTCTCCTCATCAAAATACCGGATGGTAATAAGTTCCAGCCCTTCGGTGATACCAACCCGGAAATCCTTTTTAAGCTCTGCCACCACCCCCGGTATCCGGGTCTGGTCGTTGTTTACACAAACATCAAAGCTTACAGCCGAATTCTGCATCAGGTTCATTTTTAATCCAAATCCTGCAAAACACCGGAAGATCTTTTCCAGGTTATCCTCGGCAATAAATGAAAAATCAACGGGATGCACATGGATCAGCACCTGGTTCATTTTGAAAATAAAGGATGGAATGAGCTTTTCATAGTCATCATCGCCGATAACTGTTCCCGGATCGGCCGGATGCAGGAATGACTTTACATATAGCCGGATACCCTTATTTTTCAACGGTTGGATTGTCTTGGGATGAATAACGCCTGCCCCGTAATAGGCCAGTTCGATCGCATCGATGTAGGAAATTTTTTCGATTTTGACCGTATCATCAAACCACTTGGGATCGGCATTCAGCACCCCGGGAACATCTTTCCACACAGTGACCGATTCAGCCGAAAGTATATGCGCCAGGATAGCCGCAGTATAATCCGAACCTTCCCTGCCAAGTGTTGTGGTAAGATTGTTAACCGTGGAACCTATAAATCCCTGGGTAATATATATCGTTGTGTTTTTAAATGTTACTCTTTCCTTAATAAGCCTTTCCGACATATCCCAGTCGATCCTCCCCTCCCTGAACGTGCCGTCGGTTTTGAGAAACTGGCGTGCATCGGCCCAATGATTGGCAACACCAGCAAAATTCAGGTAATTGCTCACGATGATCGTGGAAAGGATTTCTCCCCACGAAACAAGCTGGTCATACTCCTGGTTATACGGATCCGAAGGAGGATTGCCCATGCGGGTTTCCAAACCGGTAAAAATGCTGCCGAGTTCGGAGAATACCGGGTGAGACTGCTCAGGAATGAGAAAGGAGGCTATCTGATAATGATACTTCCGGATAGAATCCAGTTCGGCTTTTGCAGTGTTCCAATCCCCTGCCATGTAAGCATTCAGCACCCGTTCCAGTGCATTTGTGGTTTTGCCCATGGCAGAAATAACCACCACCAGATCATCTTTATAACTGGCCAGGATGGAAGCGATATTGGTGACCGAGGCTCCGTCCTTTACCGAGGCACCTCCAAATTTCAGTACTTTCATGTGATCATGATATTATTATTGAAATGCCGGGAATCATGCAAAGCTATTTTTTATTTTCATTCCACGGTTATTACTACCTTTCCCCGTGCGTGTCCTTCGCTCAAATAACGCATGGCATCGGCAGCTTTATCAAGCGAATAACGCCTGTCAATAACCGGTTTGATCTTTCCATCTTCCGCGAGCTTTACGATAAACGCCAAATCCTTCTGGTTTGACTTCGCCATGAGGGTACGCATTTTCTTAGAGCCAAACGACATCAGCCTACCGAATAAAATAGATCTGAAGATCTGCAGCAAAGCACCGCCGACCATGACATACAAGCCATTCCGATTTAAGATCCGCCTGTAGGCGGAAAGCGGATGATTCCCGTTGACGGCTAAAATAAGGTCATAATACCGGTTGCCCCTGGTGAAATCTTCCTTTGTATAATCAATGACATAATCCGCACCAAGAGAAATTGTTTGCTTCAGATTTTTCGTACTGCATACTGCTGTTACTTCGGCACCGAAATATTTGGCAAGCTGTACCGCATATGTCCCCACACCGCCACCACTGCCTACGATCAGGACTTTCTGCCCTTTTTGAATGTTGCCTATGTTGCGCAAAGCCTGCAGCGCTGTTATTCCTGCCAGGGGCAAGGCAGCTGCTTCTTCAGATGACAAATTTGCAGGTTTTTGTACCAATGCCTTTTCAGGGGCCACAGTATATTCGGCGAAACCGCCAAATCCATAACCTGACAGGTCTCCGATTACTTCGTCCCCGTTCTTAAACTTCCGGATATTTTTACCGGCCGATACCACTGTTCCTGTTATATCGGCTCCAAAAATCTTTCTCTTCGGTATGATTCCCATTTTCATCGAACGATAATCCGCAGCATTTACTGATACCACAAGTATTTTTATCAATACTTCGTTGTCGGTTGGTGCAGGTTTCTCAACATCCTGGTAAATCAGCTTTTCCGGTGAGCCTTTTTTATCATATACCAATGCTTTCATTTTTTCCATATCTTTTCAAATTATAGTATTGCAATTGGTCTTGTTTACGCCCAAAAGATGGTGGTTTGAATAAACCCCGGGTTACCACGAAAGATAGGCAATTGAGCCAACATTCGCAAACACTCTTCCCGGCAAATCAGATTAATTTTTGCCGGAAGATGCGGGATGCAGAAGTTATTACAATAATCCCTAATTTTGTGCCTCATCAGCGAAATGATTGTCCGTGGCATTAACCGAACTTATCATTACATACCGTAATCACCCGTCGTGTAGTAAGCTTTTCCGGCTGCTTACTGAAGAAAATAACCGTAAGATCCGCTGTCCGGGACTTTCCGGCTCATCCAAAAGCTTGCTGGCTGCTGCTGTTATTCAGCAGGCAGGCGGAAAACACCTTATAATTCTCCCCGAAAAGGAAGAAGCAGCCTATGTTTACAACGACCTTGTGAACCTGCTGGGTGGTGATGCGGTCCTGTTCTTCCCCTCTTCATTCAAACGGTCGGTTCATTATAACCAGATCGACAATGGCAATGTGATCCTTCGAACCAACGTTGTAACCCGACTAGGTATGCAGGACATGCAGCAAAAGGACAGCTTTCTGGCCGTTGTTACCTATCCTGAAGGACTGGCCGAAAAAGTTATCACCCACAGCAAGCTGAAAAAAAACACCCTGCAAATGAACAGGGGTGAGAAGCTATCGCTTTCATTTGTGCAGGAAATGCTGGAAGAGTATCGCTTTTTGCAGGTGGATTTTGTTTACGAGCCGGGGCAATATGCCTTACGGGGCAGCATTATTGATGTGTTTTCCTTTTCCTGCCCCGATCCCTACCGGGTCGACTTTTTCGGGGATGAGGTGGAGTCGATCCGTACCTTTGATGTGGAAAACCAGCTTTCAAAGGAATTTCAGGAAAAGATCAATATCCTGCCCAATGTTCAGGAACTTACCCTTGAAGATGTAAGCGAACCCCTCACCGACTATCTCGACGGTTCTTCTTTCATCTGGATCAACGATATCCGTTTCACTACCGACAAGCTCAATGAGATCTACCAGGATATCAGCCGTAAAGCCGACAAGGGGAATGAGGTGTTGCCACTGAATGAGAACCAGCTCACCACGGGACATTATTTTATTGGTAAGCTGCCGGAATACCGTGTTGTTGAATTCGGTTCCCGAACTTTTTTTCCCGGATCTGCCGAAATTTCCTTTAACACATCTCCCCAGCCGGCTTTCAATAAAAACTTCAATTTACTGGCAGAGGACCTGGTGGCATTAACCGGAAAAGGTTATAAAAATTACATACTGAGTGACTGCGAAAAACAGATTGAACGGCTTATTTCCATCTTTCATGACATCAACAGCCATATCCGCTTTCAGCCGCTGTTGAAAACCCTGCACGAGGGATTTATCGACCGTGATCTGATGCTTTGCTGTTATACCGATCATCAGATCTTTGAGCGCTTTCACAAGTATACCCTTCAGAATTATTTCACCAACCGTGGTGCGCTTACCTTTAAAGAACTGAAGGGGTTGCAGCCCGGTGATTTCGTGGTGCATATCGATCATGGCATTGCCCGGTTTGGCGGTCTCGAAAAAATTGAGATCAACGGAAAAATGCAGGAATCCATCCGACTTGTTTATCAGGACAATGATGTGCTGTATGTAAGCATCCATTCGCTGCACCGCATTTCCAAATACAAGGGTCGTGAAAACGAACCGCCCAGGTTGTATAAGCTGGGAACAGGGGCCTGGCAAAAGCTGAAACAGAATACAAGCAAGAAGATCAAGGACATTGCCAGGGAACTGATCGATCTTTATGCCAGGCGCAAAATGCAAAAGGGTTTTGCCTTTGCACCGGATACTTATATGCAGACCGAGCTGGAGGCTTCCTTTATTTATGAGGACACACCTGACCAGGTCAAAGCCACCAGGGCAATCAAGGAGGACATGGAATCGGAAAACCCTATGGACCGGCTGATATGCGGCGATGTGGGCTTTGGCAAGACCGAGCTGGCAGTAAGGGCCGCATTTAAAGCCGTAGCCGACAGCAGGCAGGTGGCCATCCTGGTGCCCACCACAATCCTGGCCCTTCAGCATTACAACACTTTCCAGGATCGCCTGAAGGATTTCCCCTGCAATGTTGAATATATCAACAGGTTCAAAAAGGGCAGCCAGCAAACGGAAATTCTCAGGAGGCTTGGTGAAGGAAAAATTGATATCCTCATTGGTACCCATCGTTTGCTGGGAGCCGATATCAGGTTTAAGGAGCTGGGACTGCTGATCATTGATGAAGAGCAAAAGTTTGGCGTGTCAGCAAAAGAAAAGCTTAAAAATCTGAAACTGAATGTCGACACACTTACCCTTACTGCCACCCCGATCCCCCGTACCCTGCAATTCTCGCTGATGGGCGCACGTGATCTTTCGGTGATCAACACACCTCCCCCCAACAGGCATCCCATTGTAACCGAACTGCATACTTTTAATGACGACATTGTGCGGGAAGGGATCGACTATGAAATATCACGCGGAGGCCAGGTATTTTTTATCAACAACAGGGTACAGAATATTCTTGAAGTAGAGACCCTGATCCGGAAACTCTGTCCGGGAGTCAAAACATGCGTAGCACATGGTCAATTGGAAGGCCATGAACTTGAGCAGACGGTTACGGATTTTGTAAGGGGCGACTACAATGTGCTGGTGGCCACTGCCATTATTGAATCGGGCCTTGACATACCCAATGCCAATACAATATTTATAAACAACGCCCATCACTTCGGGCTGAGCGACCTGCATCAGCTGCGCGGGCGAGTCGGCCGGTCGAACAAAAGAGCTTTCTGTTACCTGCTGTCGCCTCCCCCAACTGTGCTTACACCCGAAGCAAGACGACGCCTGAAAGCGGTTGAGGAGTTATCGGACCTCGGCAGCGGGTTCAATATTGCCCTCCAGGATCTCGATATCCGCGGAGCAGGAAATATGCTTGGAGCTGAACAAAGCGGCTTCATTGCCGATATCGGGTTCGAGACTTACAACCGGATACTGAATGAAGCCATTAACGAACTCAGGGAAAGTGAATATCCCGGATTATTTGCCCCGAAAGAACCCACAGAACAACAAGGCCATGCGGTTTTTGTGGAAGATTGCCAGATTGACACCGACCTGGAATTGCTGTTCCCGGAAGATTATATTTCAAATATTTCCGAGCGGATGAGCCTGTACCGGGAACTTGACCAGATACAACAGGAAGAGGATCTCATTAAATTTGGTTCCGATATGACCGACAGGTTTGGAACACTGCCCGGCCCCAGTCGGGAATTGCTTGAGGTTGTGAGGCTCAGATGGCTTGCAAACCGGTTGGGATTTGAGAAAGTATTGCTCAAAAGCGGGAAAATGATCGGATATTTTGTTTCAAATCCCGAATCTCCTTTTTACAAATCATCAATTTTCAGCAATATACTGGGGTTTGTTCAGAAACAGCCATCACGTTTCCGGATGAAGGAGATGAACAATAAACTCACCCTGACCTGCGAGCCTATCCTTTCAGTACAATCGGCCTGCAATCTTCTCCGGTCACTTTTCCAGGATGAAGGTTAGTATACTGCGGTTCTGGGTGATCACCCTGCCGGTCACCATTTTGTTCTCGGGAATGTAGTTTTTACTTTTCCGGTTGATATTTGTATGAGAATTGCATAAATTGCAGTAACTTTTCATAAAAACAAGAACATATGGAAGAATCAGCCATGAGAAAACACGTCACCCTGGTTGCAGCATTACACATTGGGTTCAGCACCATGGGTATTATTGCAGCAATGATCGTCTTTTTCGTTTTGTCTTTTGCAGGAACTTTTGTCTCCGATGTTGATGTGGCATCTGTTGTCCTGAGATTCATCGGTATATTTCTGCCTTTTATAATCGGTATTGCTTCTGTTCTGGGGCTGATCGGTGGAATTGGCCTGCTGGGCTACCGGAAATGGGCAAGGATACTGGTCCTGGTAATTGCCGCCGTAGGCTGCCTCAACTTTCCGCTTGGCACGCTTAAAGGAGTCTATTCCCTCTGGGTGCTGATGCAGGATGAGACCATCGTACTTTTTAACTGATCCGGTTACAGGGTACCAGGTGTGAGATATTCCATGATCCTTCCTGAAATCTGAAGCAGGGATATTTCAGCCAGTTTTGTAAGGTATTCAACAGATATCAGCCGTTCTTCGGCATCGAGAAGGCTTTTCTGGACCTCCCTGAGTTCAAGACCTGACAGGCTTCCCAGTTTATATCTTTCCAGCGCAATATCGAGGTTCTCTTCCGCTGTTTTTAGATTTTGTTCTTCCAGTTTTAGCAACAACAGGTTATTGGTATAGGCGTAATAGATTGTAATCAGGTCGGCTCTAACCTGCTGGTCGACCTCTTCGTACTGGTGCTCCCTGTTCTCGATCTCGATCTGCGCATTACTTTTCTCGCGCTGACGGTTAAAACCGTCAAACAGATCAATACCCAGGGTCAGTCCGTAGTTCATACCGCGGCTTTGCTGATTTTTAAGTGCCCCAGAACCGTAATCATTGTATGAATAGCTGTATCCCGAAGAGAAATTCAGATAAGGGTAGGTCCGTGATGCAATGATCCTGTAATCATACTGTGAAATATTCCGGTTACTTGCTGCGATCAGTAAACTGGTATTTGATTTAAGCGTTTCCTCAAGCAGTTGCTCATATACAAGATTGGTAACGATATAGATCATGGAATCTTTCAGCCTGATATCTACGCCCAGGTCAGGCAGGGCCATCAGTTCACTCAGCCGCACCTGGGATGTCCTCAGCACCTCATTTTGCCGCGATAGCCTTGAACTGTCGGTATTCAGGTAAACGCGTGATTGCAGCAGCTGCAGCTTTGATGCTGCTCCCAGCAGGTATCGCTCCTCATCAATTCTGACCCGTTCCCTTGACAGCATTACAGCATACGAAAGGTTTTGGTAAAGTTTTATTTGCTGAATATACAGGTAGTACTCCGAAACAATATCGGCCATCAGATTTTCAACAGCCATTTTTGTATTGAGTTCCCCAACTTGTTTCAATTCATTCAGTTTCCTGTAGGTGGTTTGTACGCTGAAACCCTGAAAAATTGTCCATCCCAGCGTTGCAGTTGCATTACCCGAGGTGTTGTGAATGCCGCTGGTAGATGATTCTTCCCCGGTTGAAAGCGTCTGGTCGTTATCGTTCAGGCTTCCGCCGTAACGACTTGTAAGATTAAGTGTTGGCAAAAATCCGGCGTTACCGGCTGTGTAGTTGTTGTTTGAAATTTCTTCCTGGTTCCGGGCAATCAACAGGGAAAAATTCCTTTCCAGCCCGGTGGTTATACAACGGTTCAGATCATAAAGCTCCTGGGATTGCAAAGGTATCAGGTTAATGAATGCAATAACTGCCAGCAACATGCTATTTCGTTTCATTAACCTTAATTTTAGTTTCACTGGAGATAAATAAATAAATAGCCGGTACAACATACAGGGTAAGAAAGGTTGAAAGCAAGAGCCCTCCAACAACAGCTACTCCCATGGCAACACGGCTCTGTGCACCTTCCCCTAATCCGAGTGCCAGGGGCAATACACCCAGAATGGTGGACAAACTGGTCATAAGGATCGGTCTGAAACGTTGGGCAGCCGAATACCTGATCGCATCCGCCTTGCTCATTCCTGCTAGTTTTCGCTGGTTTGCAAATTCAACAATAAGGATTCCGTTCTTGGAGACCAGCCCGATAAGCATAATGATCCCTATCTGGCTGAATATATTCATCGTAATGTTGAAATACCACATAAAAAGCAAGGCACCGGTAAGTGCCAGCGGTACGGTCATCATTACAATGATCGGGTCCTTGAAACTCTCAAACTGGGCGGCCAGAACAAGGAAAATAAGAACCAGGGCAAGCATGAAGGCAAACATCAGGCTCGAGGAACTTTCCCTGAAGTCCTTGGAATCACCGGCAAGTGCTGTTCTGAAAGTATCATCGAGCACATTTGCGGCTATCTTGTCCATTTCTTCGAGCCCCTCGCTGATTGTTTTCCCCTCGGCAAGTCCGGCTGATATGGTTGCTGCAACAAAACGGTTGTAGCGGTAGAGCTGAGGCGGGGCGGTGCTCTCCTCCAGGCTAACCAGGTTGTCGAACTGAACCATTTCACGGCTGCTGTTTCTCACGTAAAGCGATTTCAGATTCATGGGAGTATTCCTGTCCTCACGGGCAAGTTCTCCGAGTATCTGGTACTGTTTGCCGTTCATAAAGAAATAACCGAAACGCTGGCCGCTGAGGGCAAGTTGGAGCGTCTGTCCTATGCTCTGTGTTGATATCCCCGTAAGATTGGCTTTGTCCCGGTTTATGCTCAGCCTGAGCTCGGGTTTTGTAAATTTCAGGTTCACATCGGGCATCAGGAAAACCGGGTTATCCTGCACCTGGGCCATGAATTCGGGAAGCACTTCCCGCAGCTTTTCAATGCTCTGGGCCTGGAGAACATACTGAATAGGCATTCCAGCCCTCCTTCCGCCAAAGGTGGACTGCTGCATAACACTGGCTCTAGCTCTGGTTTTGGCTCGTACAGCTGCTGTAAGCTGATTGGCTATTACATGCTGTGAAAGTTCCCTATCCGATGGACTGGGTAATACAACCCGGATGAATCCGCCATTGCTTCGCACTATGGTTGTTATATTTTTCCGGTAAGGAACAATATCTGCTGATGCACCGGTAAGATCTTCCATATAGCTGAGGGCATATTCATAGGTAGAACCCTCAGGCATGCTAACATTGATTGAAATTTGTGAACGGTCTTCCAGTGGCGCCATTTCAGCGGGAATATTCTTCCACAACAGAATGATGAGAAATGTTGCAACAACAAGGATGACCGGGGAAAGGATTTTTTTGCCAAGAAAAGAATCCAGTGAACGCTTATAGCTGTTGTTCAGGTTATCAAAAAACCTTTCTGTGATCTGATATATCCGGCTATGTTTGGTGTGTCCCTTTAACAGCTTTGTTGACAACATCGGAGTAAGGGTGAGGGCGACAAAGGATGAAATGGCAACCGCTCCGGCTATGACAATACTGAATTCCCGGAACAATCTGCCGGTCATACCCTCAAGAAATACAATGGGGAAAAAAACGGCAATCAGGGTTATCGTGGTGGCAATAATGGCAAAAAAGATCTCCTGCGAACCATGTAAACCCGCGTCCAGTGGCGACATACCGTTTTCAATTTTCACATATATGTTCTCCATCATTACAATGGCATCATCTACAACCAGTCCGATCGCCAGTACGATAGCCAGCAGGGTCAGTACGTTGATGGTAAATCCTGCAGCATACATGATAAAGAACGTACCGATAAGCGAAACCGGAATTACAATTATGGGTATCAGTGTGGTACGCCAGTTGCGCAGGAAGAAAAAGATAATAATCACAACCAGTATAAAGGCAATAAGGATGGTGTTCATCACCTCTTTTATAGAAGCACGTATGTATTCTGTGTTATCAAAGCCAATCTCTATATGAACATCTTCGGGGAGATCCTTTTGAATATATTCGAGGCGCTGGTATACTTCATCCACGATATCGATGTGGTTAGCGCCAGGTTGCGGTACGATGGCGTTTCCAACCATGGGAATTCCATTCATTTTTAAAATGCCGCGAAGATCTTCCGGACCCAGTTCTGCCCGGCCGATATCACTGACTCTCACCACCTGGTCGCCAGATTGTTTAATAATGAGATTATTAAATTCAGCCGGTGTGGTCATTAAACCGAGGGTTCTGATGGTGAGTTCCGTGGTATTGCCTTCCACGCTTCCGGAGGGCAATTCAACATTTTCACGGTTGATGGCATCGCGCACATCCAGCGGGGTAAGTCCATATCCTGCCAGCTTGGCCGGATCGAGCCACAACCGCATGGCATACCTTTTCTGTCCCCAGATCATAATGGAACTTACACCGGATATGGTCTGAAGCCGTTCCTTAAGGGTAAGTTCGGCGATTTCGGATAATTCCAGCATTGATCTTTTCTCACTCCTGATGGTAACAAACATGATGGGACTGGCATCGGCATCTGCCTTTGCTACGATGGGCGGATCCACATCCCTGGGAAGAAATCGCTGAGCCTGTGAAACCTTGTCTCTTACATCATTGGCAGCAGTTTCCATATCCACGCTGAGTTCAAACTCAACCGTAATATTGCTTCCTCCCTGCCGGCTTACACTGGTAAGTGTCCGCACGCCGGGTATCCCGTTTATGGATTGTTCAAGGGGTTCGGTAATCTGGGTTTCAATAACATCGGAATTCGCTCCGGGATAGGATGTGTTAACCGAGATAATGGCTGGATCGACGCTCGGAAACTCCCTTACACCCAAATAGGTCATCCCGATTAGTCCGAATATCAATATGACCAGGGAAAATACCGTGGCCAGAACCGGACGTTTTATACTGGTTGAGGACAGGCTCATAGCTAATAAATAAGTTAATTAATTCTTTACAAGTGTGTCAAGCATAACCGGAAGTCCCTCCCTGAGCTGTAACACTCCCGATGTGAGCAGGGTATCTCCGAAACCCAGACCTTCCCGGATCTGGATGAGTGCTTCCGTTCTTAATCCCGTGGTTACTTTCACGGATGATGCTTTGCCTGCTTTATATACAAATACCTTTTCACCGTCCATTTCAGGAATAATGGCCTCTGTAGGGATGGCTATGGTATTGTCTATCTGTGCCAGCCGCAGGCTGATGCTGGTAAAGCGCCCGGGTTTAAGTTCCTCTTTGGTATTTGGATATAAAGCACGCACAACAATGGTCCTGGTATTGATATCAACCTTGGGATCCACCGCATACACCGGGGCCCTGAATACCTGATCAATGCCATCGATGCGAAATTCGATCGGGAATCCCGGTTTAAGCTCTCCGGAATATCTTTCCGGTATCGAAAATTCAATCTTAAGCGGACTGATTTTCACAAGTCTTACTATTTTGGTGGAGGGAGAAGCATAACTCCCTTCGCTGAGCAAACGCAAACCAATGATCCCGCCGAAGGGTGCCCGTAATTCAGTTTCTGCAATGCGTGCCTCAACCAGCAGAATATCGGCCTCCATGGATTGCAGTTCCGTTGCTACCTGATCATAACTCTCCCGGCTTATGGCATCCTTTTCAAGCAGGCTGCGCTGGCGAAATTCATTTTCTTCCGAAAGTTTCTTCTGTGCCTGAAGTTTTAGCAGTTGGGCCTGCAAATGCCTGTCATTCATTTTGGCAAGCAGGTCACCTTTATTTACACGTGTTCCCTCCGTAAAGTATATCCCGACAATTTTACCCGAAGTTTCAAAGGATAATTCAACCTCCTCATCAGGAAGGATGGACCCGGAACTGTTGATCATTTCATTCATCTGCACCGGAGCAATAAGAAAGCCGCTTACATTAAGGATCTGCTGGCCTCCTGGTCCCATCATCTGCCCGCCGGCCGGATTACCGCCCTGTACGTTGGATGCAAACAAAGGCTTGATTTTGGGATAAAAAATTATTCCTGCAAGAAAAAGAAAGGATAAAATGGTAAAGGCAACCCTGATCTTGTTGTTCATTATGTTTGTTTTTGCTTTATATTCAAACAATTAATAAGGATGAAAGTTTTTACAAAGTTAGCCAACAGGTAACCCTGTTGCAAATGAAATCTACAAAACCGCTAAAGTAATAGATTTACACGACCTATTTTGCCTTCAACTCCCCCTAAACCGGCACTTCAGTTACCCCTCCCAGTGCATATACCTGTTCCTTGACCCATTTGGCCCATTGCAGGGGGGATTTCGATTTATCAAAGCGGGTGTAAGGGATCGGCTCGCCAAACGTAACTGTCAGGGTATCGTTACGGTGTTTGAAAGTTTCATCTACCAGGTAGAACATCTCAAGGTTGGCCTGAATCCCGAAAAACTTCCTTACCCTGTAAAGTCCGTAAAAAAATTTTGAATTCCGGCCGGTGAAGTGTACCGGTATGATATCACGGTTGTACTGCAAAGCCTTGGAAATAAAATTTTTCTTCCACTCCAGGTCCATAACCTGCCCGTTGATATACCGTGAAACAAAACCGGAAGGAAAAGTCACGATATGGGTGCCCGACCGGAAGGCTGCATCAAGCCTGGCTGCGGCTTCAACTGCCTGTTTACCGTGCTTGTTAACCGGAATGAATAAAGGGTGAAGGTTGGTGATGTTCATGAGCAGGTCATTCGACAGGAATTTAAAATCGGGATAGTATCTGCTCATTACATCCATCAGCAAAATGCCGTCAAATCCTCCCAACGGATGATTGGCAGCGAAAATGAACCGTCCTTCGCGGGGGAGATTCTCATCACCTTTAATAATGACATGTACATTGAATTCCTGTATGGCAGCACGTGCAAAATCAAGGCCGGTCTTTTCACCATGCCTTTCAAGAAAAACGTTGATGTCGTGCTGGTGGGCAATCCTTTCCAGGTAACGAAACACAAATCCGGGAAGCAGGGCAGCAAGCCCGGGATTTTTACTGTAAAATATCTTCCTGATATCGATGGGCTTGATACGCTCCACCGGAATATGCTCACTAACCGAATTCATAACCTGAACCAACTCATAAACTTCGCAAATGTAATAAAACTTTGGCTTTTTATTAATGCCTGCCCCTGCCGGATTACCACACAATAAATACACCTTGTAAAAAGTTATTAACAAAGTGGGAAAAAATGGGTAATTGTGGAATAAAGTGGGAATTATATTATTATTTTTACACTCCAAACAGAAAACCGGACAATGATAACCTTCATCGGGGAATATACCTGCAGGCTTGACGATAAGGGCCGTGTTCTTCTGCCATCCGCATTTATAAAGCAGATGGCGAATGACGGCGGTGTGCAGGACAGATTTGTCATTAAAAAGGACATTTTTGATCCCTGTCTCATACTGTTTCCAATAAATGAGTGGGAACGCCAGAATCAGATCCTCCGAAAAAACACCAATCCCTATAACCGGGAGCACAATAAATTTCTCCGGGGATTTTTTAAAGGTACTGCCGAGGTGGCGCTCGATGGCAACAACCGATTGCTGGTACCGAAACGGCTGCTTGATGAAATAGCAGCCGGGAAGGAAATAGTTATGGCGGGGCAGTTGGGACAGATCGGGATCTGGACTAAGGATGCCTATGACAGGATTGAAAGCAATGATGAGAATTTTGCTGCCCTGGCAGAGAAAATAATGGGGAACCTGCACAATGACCCTGGTAGTACCGAATAATACCGGATAAATGAGCGCCTATCACATACCGGTTTTGCTGAACGAAAGTGTTGACGGGCTGAACATTAAACCAAACGGGATGTATGTGGATGTTACCTATGGTGGTGGCGGACATTCGGCTGAAATACTGAAACGATTAACCGGTGGGAAATTGTATGCTTTAGATCAGGATGCGGATGCAGCAACCAATCTTCCCGGAAATAAAAAGTTCTGTTTCATCCATGGAAACTTCAGGTTCCTTAAGAATTACCTGAATTACTGCCAGGTTGACAGGATCGATGGTCTGTTGGCTGACCTGGGTGTTTCATCACACCATTTTAATACACCGGACCGGGGATTTACTTACCGGAGCGAAGCAAAGCTCGATATGAGGATGAACCGGGGCAGCGGGGTCACGGCAGAAATGATCATCAACGAATACGATGTCCGGCAGCTTACGGAGGTATTCAGGGAATATGGCGAATTGAAGCAGGCGAGGAAACTGGCGTCGACAATAACAATGGCAAGAGCAAAACAAAGAATAGTCACCAGTGCAGGGCTGGTCGACTGTATTGCCCGGCTGGTGCCAAAACAGAACGAGAACCAGTTTCTTTCAAGGGTTTTCCAGGCCATCCGTATCGAAGTAAACCGTGAACTCGAAAACCTGAAAGATTTGCTATACAGTGCCGGTGAAATGCTGAATCCGGGAGGACGCCTGGTAATCATCAGTTATCATTCGCTGGAGGACAGGCTTGTTAAGAATTTTATGCGTTGGGGAAATACCGAAGAGTCACCGGAAAAGGATCTTTACGGCAATGCCCCCCGGCCATTCAACATAATTACCAGGAAACCGGTCGTTGCCGGTGAAAAGGAAGTGGCGGCAAATCCCAGGGCACGCAGCGCATTGCTGCGGATAGCAGAAAAAAAGTAAAACCATGTACACACATAACCAGCATATTGATCTTACCGACCTCCCCAGCAAGGAACCTGTACTGCCAGACGGAGGTGAAAAGCAGGAAAAACGAGGATCTTCCAAATCAGCGGATGCCGGATTACCAAAGGATAACAGGAAAGTAAGCTTTAAGGAACTGATTGACGGAACATTCCTGGTTCGTGAGAACATAATCCGGCAGTTGCCTTTTGTGCTCTTTCTCACACTGCTGGGGGTAATTTACATAGGTAACCGTTTTCACGCCGAACGCATGGTAAGGCAGATCAGCGAACTGAAGACCGAGGTGGGTAATCTTCGGGCGGAACAAATCACAACTACATCGGAACTTATGAATATCAGCAGACCTTCGGAAGTGACTTCACTGGTTGAGTCCAGGGATCTCGGATTAAAAGAATCAATGGTACCGCCTAAAAAGCTTAAAAGAAAATAAAAAGCATGTCGGTAAAGAGGGACATATTGTGGAGAGTAGCTGTGGTTTACATTGTTTTTATCGCACTTGGACTGTTGATAATAGGCAGGATATTCACATTGCAGGTGTTCGAAAAGGATAAGTGGATGGAAAAGGCAAGGACTTTTTCACTGAAAACGATGAGCATTCCTGCTGACAGGGGTAGTATTTATGCTGCCGACGGCAGGTTACTCGCAAGCTCAGTGCCCTATTATGAGGTCCGTTTTGACGCCCGCTGCGAAAACCTTACCGACAGAATGTTTTACAGCGGTGTGGATTCTCTTGCCCTGTGCCTCTCACGGTTGTTTGGGGACAGGTCCAGAGAAGAATACAAACGAAGCCTGGTTGAAGCGCGCAAAAAAGGGAAACGGTATCACCTGGTTAAAAGCGGGGTGAACTACATCCAGCTGAAAAAGCTGAAGCAGTTCCCGATTTTCAGGCTTGGCCGGTACAAAGGAGGGTTGGTTTATATGCAGGAAAACCGGAGGGTCAGGCCGCATCAAAACCTTGCCGGCAGGTTAATTGGGTATACTTCAAGGGATGTAAACGGCAATGTGGTGGGTATCGAGGGAGCATACAACGACCAGCTTGCCGGTGTTGAGGGAGTAAGGCTCATGCAGCGGCTTACCGGTGATGTATGGATGCCAATGAATGACCGGAATGAAATTGAGCCGAGGGACGGACAGGATATCATTACCACCCTGGATGTAAACCTGCAGGATGTTGCCCACAAAGCACTTTTGCATCAGCTGGTGACACAGGATGCAAGCCATGGCACCGTGGTTGTTATGGAAGTAAAGACAGGGGAGATAAAGGCCATGGTTAACCTGGGAAAGGACGACATGGGTTACTACCGCGAAGTACAGAATTACGCAGTGGGAGAAAGCACCGAACCCGGTTCTACATTTAAATTGCCTGTATTGATTGCCGCGCTGGAAGATGGTGTGGTGGATCTTGAAGATACCATTGACACCGGCAACGGCCTTTTTAAATATTATGACAAGGTGGTCAGGGATGACAAACACGAACAGGGTGGCTACGGCAAAATAACCGTGGAGCAGGTATTTGAAAATTCCTCGAATGTCGGCATGGCAAAAATAATTACCGGAGCTTACAAGGAGAAACCCCGGGAATTTATTGACAGATTATATGCCATGCGACTGAATGAGAAACTGGGCATCGATATTAAGGGTGAGGGAAAACCCGAGATCAGGTATCCGGGGGAAAAATACTGGTCGGGAATTTCACTCGCCATGATGGCACACGGGTATGAGGTCAGGATCACCCCCCTGCAGACACTTACTTTTTACAATGCCATCGCCAATAACGGCAAGATGGTAAAACCCAGGTTTGTAAGGGAAATCCGGTATCATGGTAAGCTGGTAAGGCGAATGGATACGGAAGTCCTTCAATCTTCGGTTTGTTCCCGGTCTACGCTCCGGAAAGTCAGAAAGATCCTGGAAGGAGTTGTTGAATCGGGTACTGCAAAAAACCTGAATGACCCCCTGATCCAAATTGCAGGAAAAACCGGTACAAATCAGATATACAACAAAAAATTCGGGTACAGGTCGAACTCCGAGGTCAGTTACCAGGCTTCGTTCGTCGGCTACTTTCCTGCCGGTAATCCGCAATATTCCTGTATCGTGGTTGTGAATTCCCCTTCAAGGTATGTTTATTACGGGAATGCAGTTGCAGGCCCTGTGTTTCTTGAAATCGCCCGGAAGGTGTATGCAACCTCCGTAGACCTGCACGATGCCGTAGCCCGGCAGAAAGATACGATACATGATCTACCCTATTCAAAAACCGGAAACCGCGATGAACTCAGACAGGTACTGAGAAAGCTGGACATACCTGTTGAAAATGCCAACATCCGTTCGAAATGGGTAAACACCGAAAAAACCGATAAAGCGATAGAATTCACCAATCGCAGCATTGTTGACGGTCTGGTTCCCAATGTTGTTTCGATGGGTGCCAAAGATGCCGTTTACCTGCTTGAGAACAGGGGCCTGCGGGTACGGTTGATGGGCCGGGGTAGTGTCCGTCGCCAGTCACTCCCCCCGGGTACGAAAGTCAGAAAAGGAGATCAGATTATTCTTGAAATGAGCTTTATGTAAAAATGGAAACGGGATTATCTGACATAATTAAAGAAATTGGGGTACTTCAGGTGAAGGGAGATACCGGCATCCGCATTACGGGTATCGCTTTTGATTCCAGGCGCGTGGTTCCGGGTGTGCTGTTCGTGGCCGTGAGGGGTTCACAGACCGATGGGCATGACTATATTGAAAACGCAATTGAATCGGGTGCTTCAGCTGTTATTTGTGAAGATCTTCCCACCGGCGTTACGGGCAAAGCCACGTTAATCTGCGTCAGGGATTCATCCCTGGCATTGGGAATACTTGCTTCGGCATATTACGGTAATCCTTCCACCAGATTCAAACTGGTGGGAATAACAGGTACAAATGGGAAAACCACAACTATTACCCTGTTGCACAGGTTGTTCACAGCAATGGGTCATAAATCGGGATGCTTTACCACCATCCGCAATTACATCGGTGAACAAACCGTTGAGGCTACACACACCACGCCTGATCCCGTTCAGCTTAACCGTATTATGAAAGATATGGCGGATGCAGGGTGTGCGTATGTGTTCATGGAAGTCAGCTCGCATGCGCTGGCCCAGCAACGGGTAGCCGGTCTGAAGTTTGCAGGGGGCATTTTCTCCAACATAACCCATGATCACCTCGATTATCATAAAACCTTTGATGAATACCTCAAGGCAAAAAAGTTGTTTTTTGACAATCTTCCTGTTGGAAGTTTCGCTCTGATCAATGCCGATGACCGGAACGGGAAAATCATGGTACAAAATACAAAGGCTGAGGTAAGCTATTATGGTATCCGCTCCCTGGCCGATTTTAAGGCACGGATCGTTGAAAGCCATGCCGATGGCACGCTGCTCAACATGGACAATACCGAGCTCTGGACAAAATTCATCGGGGAATTTAATGCATATAACCTGCTTGCCGTTTATTCCTGCGCATGCCTGCTGCAACACAGCAAGGAAAAAATACTGAAAACCCTCAGCTCGCTCGATACCGTGGAGGGAAGATTTCAATACCTGCGATCGGCTGATGGTGTGACCGCCGTGATCGACTACGCGCACACTCCCGATGCCATCATGAACGTACTGAAGACCATAGGCCGGATCAGAAAAGGCAGCAGCCAGGTGATCACGGTAATAGGGGCCGGGGGTAACCGCGATAAGACAAAACGGCCGTTGATGGCACAGGTGGCAGCCGACCTGAGCGATAAACTCATCCTCACTTCAGATAATCCCCGCGATGAGGAACCGGCAGACATCATACGCGATATGAAAGCCGGCCTTGATAACCGGCAGACAGGGAAAACCATAACGCAGCCTGACAGGCTTGAGGCCATAAAAACGGCGTGCCTGCTGGCAAAAAAGGGAGATATCATCCTGATTGCCGGAAAAGGTCATGAGACGTATCAGGAGATCAGGGGAATAAAACATCATTTTAGTGATTATGAGGTTGTTTCATCACTTTTCGGTACCAACACCATGAATCCTTAATCGTTGAGATTATGCTGTACTCATTGTTCAACTATCTCGAAAAAATCGATTTCCCCGGGGCAGGACTGTTCGGTTACATTTCCTTCCGTTCAGCTATGGCAATCCTTACTTCCCTTGTAATATCCACCCTGTACGGGAAAAAGATCATCCATGCATTGCAGAAAGCGCAGATCGGGGAATCCATAAGGGATCTCGGACTTGAAGGACAGATGCAGAAAAAAGGCACTCCCACCATGGGCGGACTGATCATTCATGCATCTATTATCATTCCTGTACTTCTCTTTGCCGACCTGAAGAACGTGTATGTCCAGCTCATGCTCTTCATCACGGTATGGCTTGGCCTGGTAGGCTTTGTGGATGACTATATCAAGGTATTTAAGAAAAATAAAGAAGGGCTCCGCGGTAAGTTCAAAGTTTTTTCACAGATAATTGCAGGGATAGTGGTAGGAATAACCCTGCATTTCAACAATGATATCGTGGCACGGGAAAAGGTGCTGGATGAAAAGGGCGTGCCGGTCACCCGCATAGAAAAGGGTGCGGAAAATGAAAAGGCAGTGATCAGTTATGTTACAAGGGAGGTTAAGACTACCAAGGTTAACGTGCCCTTTTTTAAGAATAATGAATTTGATTACGCCCAGCTGGTTTGGTTTATGGGTGATAAGGCAAAACACTGGGCATGGGTTGTGGTGATCCTGGCTGTTATCTTCATTATCACCTTTGTTTCAAACGGCACTAACCTTACGGATGGTCTCGACGGGCTTGCGGCAGGCACTTCCGCGATAATCGGCGGTACCCTTGGCTTACTGGCCTATGTATCGGGCAATGCTATTATTTCCGATTATCTGAACATTATGTATCTGCCCAATACCGGCGAACTTGTAATATATATTTCTGCCTTTATCGGTGCATTGGTGGGCTTTTTATGGTACAATTCCTACCCGGCCCAGGTATTTATGGGCGATACCGGCAGCCTGGCAATTGGAGGAATCATAGCCGTTTTCGCAATACTTATCCGCAAGGAGCTGCTGATCCCAATACTCTGCGGGATATTTGTGGCTGAAAGTCTGTCGGTTGTCCTTCAGGTCAGCTGGTTTAAATACACCCGGATTCGGTTTGGAGAAGGAAGGCGCATATTCCGGATGTCACCGCTTCATCATCATTTTCAGAAACTCAACTATCCTGAACCGAAAATCGTGACAAGATTCTGGATCATTGGTATTCTGCTGGCCATTATCACAATAGTTACCCTTAAAATACGATAATATGGAACGTCGCATTGTAGTATTAGGTGCAGGAGAAAGCGGTACGGGAGCAGCTGTTCTGGCAAAGAAACAGGGTCTTGACATTTTTGTCTCCGATTCCGGCAAGATCAAGGACACCTATAAGGAAGTACTTTACAATTACGAGATTGACTGGGAAGAGGGTAAGCATACCGAGCGGCTTATTCTTAATGCCGAGGAAATAATTAAAAGTCCGGGGATTTCCGAGAAATCCGATATAGTGATCGCAGCACGCAAAAAGGGTATTAAGATCATTTCGGAGATCGAATTTGCAGCACGGTACACCCAGGCTAAAAAAATATGCATCACCGGCAGCAACGGGAAAACCACGACCACCACGCTGATCCACCACATGCTCAGGAAGGCGGGATTGAATGCCGGATTGGCCGGAAATGTCGGAAAAAGCTTTGCCATGCAGGTTGCAACAGAAAATTACGACTATTACGTGATTGAACTGAGCAGCTTTCAGCTCGACGGTATGTTCAACTTTAAGGCTGATATTGCTATCCTCCTGAATATTACACCGGACCACCTGGACAGGTACGATTACAACCTGCAAAATTATGTGGATTCCAAATTCCGGATCAGTATGAACCTGGCAGAGGACGATTTCTTCGTGTATTGCTCCGACGACGAAATTACGATCAGAGAGTTGGAAAGGATTGTAATGAAGGCCAAACAGCTGGGTTTCACCCTGAAAGATATCAGGCAGCCCGGAGCTTATGTTGCGGGTGAAAGCATGAAAATAGAAGTTGACGATGATATTTTCGAAATGTCACTGGCAGAACTTGCACTGAAAGGAAAACACAATACCTACAATTCCATGGCAGCAGGCATTGCCGGCAGCGTGCTGAAAATCAGAAAACCCATTATCCGCGAAAGCCTGATGGACTTTGCCGGTGTTGAGCACCGTCTCGAACGGTTTATCAAGGTGCATGGCATTGATTTTATCAATGATTCCAAAGCAACAAATGTGAATTCTACCTGGTATGCCCTGGAAAGCATGACATCCCCGGTGATATGGATCGCAGGCGGAACCGACAAGGGAAATGACTATAGCGAGCTGATGGATCTTGTGAAGCAAAAAGTAAAAGCCCTTGTCTGTCTTGGTGTTGACAATTCAAAACTTCATAAGGCGTTTGACGGGGTAATTCCGGTGATCACCGATACCGGCTCGATGAAAGAAGCAGTGCAGGCAGCCTACCGCATTGGCAAAAAGGATGATACCGTGTTATTGTCACCTGCCTGTGCAAGCTTTGACCTGTTTGAGAATTACGAAGACAGGGGGAGGCAGTTTAAGAAGTATGTGAGGGAATTATGAATTATGAATTCGGGATCACAATAATAAATATATACACTAAACAATGGCCGCAGTACTGAAAAAATACTTTAAAGGCGATCCCGTGATCTGGGCGGTGATATTCCTGCTATCTGTATTTTCACTGCTGGCAGTTTACAGCTCAACCGGTTCGCTGGCCTATAAATACCAGGGAGGCAACACCAGTTACTATATTCTGAAACATGCCACCATTCTGGCCATGGGAATTGTAATCACCTACATCACCCATCTGATACCTTACAAATACTTTTCGCGGATATCCCAGCTGCTGCTGGTGATTGCCATTCCGTTGCTGATTGTGACCCTTATATACGGCGTGACACGAAACCAGGCTTCACGCTGGCTCAGTGTTCCCGGGCTAAGCCTTACATTTCAGACTTCAGACATTGCCAAACTGGCAATGGTGATGTATATCGCCCGGATACTGGCAAAAAAACAGGATAACATCAAAGATTTCAGGGAGGCCTTCAGGCCTATCATTATACCGCTGGCACTGGTTTGCCTGCTGGTTTTACCTGCTAACCTCTCCACAGCCATGCTCATCTTTGCCACTGCCTTTATCCTGATGTTCATCGGCAGAATAAACCTGAAATATCTTTTCGGGATGATCGGTATTACTGTCATTCTTATCGGTTCGTTTGTGGCAGTTGCGCTTTCAAACGACTGGGAAGGGCGTATCGGCACCTGGAAAAACCGGATCGAGAGTTACGTCAGTTCCGACAGTGAAGAAAGCTACCAGGTAACACAGGCCAAGATTGCCATTGTCAGCGGCGGCCTGGTAAACCTGAGGCCCGGAAAAAGTATACAAAGGAATTTCCTGCCTCATCCCTATTCCGATTTTATTTATGCCATTATAATCGAGGAGTATGGGTTGACCGGTGGCGCAATCCTGCTAGCACTTTATCTCTATCTGCTTTTCAGGGCGGCCGTACTGGTAAGAAAAAGTTTGCGAACATTCCCGGCATTCCTGGCCATCGGGCTGGCCATAATGATAACTTTCCAGGCGCTGATAAACATGGCTGTGGTGGTTAACCTGTTGCCGGTGACCGGACAGCCGTTGCCCATGATCAGTATGGGCGGCTCATCACTCCTGTTCACCTGCGTGGCATTTGGAATAATCCTGAGTGTAAGCCGTGGCGTGAGCAGCCAGCATGAAATGGAAGAAAAGACCGAAAATACCGATGAAGAAAAAACCGGACAACATGGGCAGGAAGTATATAATTAGCGGTGGTGGTACCGGGGGGCATATATATCCTGCCCTTTCAATAGCCCAGGAGATCAGGAAAAGAGATCCCGGGGCCAGGATACTCTTTGTGGGTGCTCTGGGAAGGATGGAAATGGAAAAGGTCCCGGCTGCAGGCTTCCCGATCATCGGACTTCCTGTTGAAGGCATTCAGAGAAAACCGGGATTCAGGAACCTGGTGGTATTATATAAGCTCATCATCAGCCTTGCTAAAGCGCGGAATATAATTAAATCGTTCAGGCCCGATGTGGTCATCGGGGTGGGAGGATATGCCAGCGGACCGCTGCTCAGGATGGCAGCCCTTAAAAGAATACCCGCCGTGATACAGGAGCAGAACTCTTATGCCGGCGTCACAAACAGATTGCTGGCACGCAGGGTGAAAAAGATTTGCGTCGCCTACGAGGGAATGGAAAAATACTTCCCCGCTGATAAAATAGTCATGACGGGAAATCCGGTCAGGGAAGACCTGATAAATCCCGGTATCAGGAAATCACAGGCATGCGAACATTTCAGCTTAACGCCTGACAAGCCCGTTCTGCTCGTCCTGGGAGGAAGCCTTGGCGCCCTTACCCTCAACAACAGCCTGGTTCACAAGGTAAATGTCTTTGAAGAGGAGAACATACAGCTGCTCTGGCAAACCGGCAGGCTTTACTATAAACGGATACAGGAGGAGCTTGATAAGTGGGAACTGAAAAATGTAAAATATGTTGATTTTATCAACCGCATGGACCTTGCCTATGCCATTGCCGATGTAATTGTTTCAAGGTCAGGTGCAGGAACCATTTCTGAATTGTGCCTGCTGGGAAAACCCGTGATACTGGTACCTTCTCCTAATGTGGCAGAGGACCACCAGACCAAAAACGCAATAGCCCTGGTAAAGAACAATGCCGCCCTGATGGTCTCCGATGCGGATGCCCCGGGGAAACTGGTTGGAGAAGCCATCAAACTCATGCATGATGAAACCCTGAAGACCACCCTGGGCAATAACTGCAGGAAAATGGCCCTCACCGGTTCAGCTGCAAAAATTGTGGATGAAATATTTAAACTTACTGATGCCACGTGACCGAACTGAATGACATACGGAATGTTTACTTCCTCGGAATCGGCGGTATAGGAATGAGTGCACTGGCACGATTCTTTCATGCCACCGGAAAGCGTGTTGCAGGGTACGACCGGACACCCACCCCCCTCACCCGCCAGCTTTCCGAAGAAGGTATTGCCATTCATTTCACCGATGACCCGTCGCTGGTTCCCGGTACGTTCCGGTCGGCCGGTGATACACTGGTTGTTCTTACGCCGGCGGTCCCGGCCGATCATGCCGAACTTGCCTGGTTCAGGAAGAACAACTTCGGAATCCACAAGCGTTCCGAGATCCTGGGACTCATTGCACGGCACAAAAAGACCATTGCTGTTGCCGGTACACATGGGAAAACTACCGTTTCCACCATGATCGCCCATATCCTGTCGCAATCCGAAAGCGGTTGCAGCGCTTTTCTCGGAGGCATTTCAAAGAATTTCAACAGCAATCTTGTGCTTAATAGGGAAAGCGACTGGCTTGTTGCCGAAGCTGATGAATTTGACAGGTCTTTCCTTCAACTGTATCCCCACGCTGCAATAGTGACCTCTATGGATCCCGACCACCTGGATATATATGGTAATGCAGCAGCAATGCGTGGTGCATTCAACCAGTTCATTGCACAAATCAACAAAAAAGGGATTCTTCTCATGAAAAAAGGGTTGCCGGTTGACCGGAACAGTGCTCCTGAACACGTTTACTCCTATTCGCTGAATGAAGATGCGGATTTTCGTGCAAAAAATATCCGGCTCGAAAACGGGAAATATTATTTCGATCTGTCGGGACCCGGAATTGTCATTCGCGATATTTCACTGATCCATCCAGGTATGGTGAACGTGGAAAATGCTGTTGCAGCTTCTTCCATAGCTGCTTTGCTGGGCACAGGCCACAACATCATACGCAAAGCCCTGGAAAGTTTTTCAGGCATTCAACGAAGATTTGATTACCACATAAATACAAACACGAAAGTTTATATCGACGACTACGCGCATCACCCCAGGGAACTGGAAGCCACCATCACCTCGGTAAGGGAGTTATACCCCGGCAAAAAGATTACCGGTATCTTCCAGCCACATTTGTTTTCCCGTACACGGGACCTGGCAGATGACTTCGCAAAAAGCCTGGGGTTGCTGGACCAACTGATACTGCTTGATATCTATCCGGCCAGGGAGTTGCCCATAGAAGGGGTGAACGCCGGCCTGATATTCAATAAGGTAAAGCTTACGGATAAAATAATGTGCAGCAGTGACCAGTTGCTGTCCAGGCTCAGGGATATGGATATCCAGGTGCTGATCACACTGGGTGCCGGCGACATCGATACACTGGTAGATCCTATAAAAAAGATGTATTCATGAGGTAAGTACGATGATGAAAACGGTAAAAGAAATAGTATTCCCAACCCTGCTGGTGATCTACCTGATCATAATCACAGGATTCATCAGCAGCAAAGAAAAGGTGCAGAAGGTAAACGCGCTGGAGATACGTATAATCGACAGTACCGACAACCAATTCATTAAATCTGATGAAGTGCGGAACATGCTTGCGCACAAAAAATTCAACCCGTTCGGCAAGCCTGCCGTAACTGTTATCCTGCGTGATATTGAACAATCACTGAAATCACGCCAGATAATAAGCCGGGCAGAAGCTTACATTACCGAACCCGGTGTGGTGCATGTGGAAATCAGGCAGAAAACACCCTTTATACGGATTTTCAATAGACAGGGCCAGGGATATTATCTCGACAACAAAGGCAATATCATCCCGCTATCCGGCAATTTCGGCCCTCATGTTATCGTGGCCAGTGGATATATTACCGAACCTTTCAGAATTGGACAGACACAAAATATTTTCGATGTTCGTCATGATTCCCTGTCGCGTTCGAAAATGACCATCTACGAAGTTTACCGCCTGGCAGATTTTATCTCTGGCAATGATTTCTGGAAAGCACAGATAGAGCAGATATATGTGAACGGCAACTATGAATTTGAGCTGATCCCCCGGGTTGGACCGCATGTTATTGAACTGGGACGGGCAGAAGACCTGGAGGAGAAATTCGGAAATCTGAAGCTGCTGTATCTCGAAGGACTAAACAACCTTGGCTGGAACCAGTATGAAAAAATTAGTTTAAAATATAAAAATCAGGTAGTTTGTACAAAAATCCAATAATATGAAGCAACGGAGCAACATCCTAACAGCAATTGATATCGGCACGACCAAAATTGTGACCCTTGTCGGCCGGCTGAACGACAACGGTCAGCTCGAGATCATCGGCATGAGCAAAACACCTTCAAAAGGGGTAAAGCGTGGAGCCGTTCTGAACATCGAGGAAGCCGTAAGTGCCATTCGCTTTACCGTGGAAGAGGTACAGAAACAGGTTGGATTTCCGATCCGGGAGGCCTATGTGGGTATCGCCGGTCAGCACATTAAAAGCCTGCGAAACCGCGGTTATATCATGCGTGACTCTTACGAGGATGAAATAACACAGGAAGATACCGACCGCCTGCTGGCCGAAATGTATAAAATTTCCATCCAACCCGGGGAAGAGATCATCCATGTTTTGCCGCAGAATTACATGGTTGACCATGAAACGGGGGTCAAGAACCCGATCGGCATGTTTGGTAAACGCTTGGAAGGGAATTACCACATCGTAATAGGGCAGACCACTTCAGCGCGTACGATCGAGCGTTGCGTCAACCGGGTGGGGATCAAGGTCAGGCAGATGATTCTCGAACCGCTTGCATCCTCTGCGGCTGTGCTTACCGAGGATGAAATTGAAGCCGGGGTGGCCCTGGTGGATATCGGCGGCGGAACCACCGACGTGGCGGTTTATTACGATGACATCATCAAACATACTGCTGTAATACCCTTCGGCGGGAACGTCATTACCAAGGATGTGATGGAAGGATGTTCCATATTGAATAAACATGCAGAACAGCTGAAGATCCAGTATGGCTCCGCGCTGGGTGACCTGGCGGAAGAGGGAAAGGTTGTGGCCGTTCCCGGGATCAGCGGTCGTGAACCCAAAGAAGTATCCATTAAAAGCCTGGCCTATATAATTCAGGCCAGGATGGAAGAGATCATCAATGCTGTGGTATATCAGCTTGAAGAATCTGATTGTTATGAAAAGCTCACCGCGGGCATTGTCATTACAGGCGGCGGATCGATGCTGAAGCATCTGCCCCAGCTCGTAAATTACCGGACCGGCCTGGATGTGAGGATCGGAAAGCCGAATGTGCAGATTTCGGGAAACGATCTGAAAGAGGTAAACCATCCTATGTATTCAACCAGTGTGGGGTTGCTGCTTAAAGGATTTGAAAATGCAATTCCTGAACCGGTACAGGAATTTAAGAAAGAAGAGGATGTACCGGAGTTCATCGAAGAAACTGAAAAGACGTCAAAACACAGCAAAAGTTTTGGTGAGATCTTCGAACAGTTTAAAACATCCATTGGCGGATTCTTCGATGACCAGACAGATAAAAATATGTAAACAAAAAAACCAGAAGCTATGGACGAACTGATGCATTTTGAGCTCCCTGTCAATAAATCATCCATCATCAAGGTTATTGGTGTGGGAGGTGGAGGCAGCAATGCCGTGAACCATATGTTCCGGCAAGGGATCAAGGATGTGGATTTCATCGTTTGCAACAGCGATGCCCAGGCATTGGCGAACAGTCCGGTCCCCATTAAAATACAATTGGGTGCTTCGCTTACCGAAGGACGGGGAGCAGGCAACAAACCCGATATCGGCAGACAGGCAGCCATTGAAAGCCTGGATAACATTACTGAGATCCTGTCGGTTAACACACGCATGCTGTTTATTACAGCCGGATTGGGTGGTGGAACCGGAACCGGGGCAGCGCCGGTAATTGCCAGGGCGGCCAGGGAGATCGGCATACTTACCGTTGCCATTGTAACCATTCCATTTAAAAATGAGGGGCCGCGCCGTGTTAACCAGGCGCTAACCGGTATCGGTGAACTCGAAAAGCAGGTTGATTCGTTGCTGGTGATCAACAACGAAAAGATCCGTCACATTTACGGTGATCTCAAATTATCGGAGGCGTTCTCCAAAGCCGACGATGTGCTGGCTGTTGCTGCAAAAGGCATTGCCGAGATCATTACGGTTCATGGCTTTATCAATGTTGACTTTGCCGATGTCCAGACCGTAATGACCAACAGTGGTGTTGCCATATTGGGAACCGGTATGGCCGAAGGCGACGGACGTGCAATTGAGGCCATCAAACAGGCATTGAATTCACCTCTGCTCAATGACACGGATATCAAAGGTGCAAGGAATATACTGCTGAATGTATTGTCGGGACCCGAAGAAGTGACGATGGATGAAATCGGCCAGATCATCGATTACGTAAAGGATTGTTCGGGTATAAACGCCGACCTCATCTGGGGTAATGGCAGCGATGGCAGTCTGGGCAAAAGTATCAGCGTTACCATTATTGCCACCGGTTTCAACGCCGCCAGCATTCCCGAATTGTATATCAGAAGACGGGAGCATGAAACCATGCAGCTCGAAGAGTCCACCGTACTGGATACGGGGGATGACACCTATTTCGTAGTGAAGGATGCGCCCACTGATAAAAATCCGGTGAACAACCCCTCACAACGGACCATCGAATTTGATCTGAAAACCGTGGACGATGACTTTCTCCCGGATATCAGCCGTGTAAGAAAGCCGATTGACACACGGAAAGCCGGGGACAGGGTTACTACAATCAAACGTACGCACGAAGAGCTGAAGGAATTAAAGCAAACCATGCGTCAAACCGATAAGGACATCGACGAACTGGAAAATACACCTGCCTTTAAAAGAAAACAGATACAGATTGAACCGAAGAAATACTCCGACGAATCCAGGATTTCAGACTACTCCCTCACCGACGATGAAAATTCACAGGTAAAGCTGAGCAAGGAAAATCCTTATCTGCACGGAGCGGTGGATTAGGAAGGAGTGATGAGTAATACCCCAAACTATGAACCTATTCGACAAAATCTCCGACGACCTCAAATCCGCCATGCTTGCCAGACAAAAGGACCGTCTCGAATCCCTTAGGGCTGTCAAAACCGCACTCCTGCTTGCCCGTACCGAATCGGGAGCACATGACCTCACAGCCGACCAGGAATTGAAGATCATCCAGAAACTGGTAAAACAGCGCAAAGAATCGGCAGACATTTTTAAATCGCAGAACCGGATGGATCTTTATGAAAAAGAAGTTGCCGAGGCTGCCATCATTGAGGAATACCTGCCCGAGCAAATGTCAGAAACCGAACTGGTTGCTGCATTAAAGTCTATTATTCAGCAGGTTGGTGCCGCTTCACCAAAAGATATGGGAAGGGTCATGGGCGCTGCTTCAAAAGAGCTGGCAGGCAAAGCCGATGGCCGGATGATCGCTGAAAAAGTAAAGGAATTGCTGGGCGGACAATCATGAACCGCATAAATGGTCAGCCGGGTTTATTGTGTCAGTCAAATTTATTTCTCGCAGATCTCGCAGATAAGCGCAGATAAAAGCCCTTTGGATCAATACATTACCATTGACCGGTAAAAATCTGCGAATTCTGCGAGATCTGCGAGATCTGCGAGAAACACTACAATTCCCTGATCCAGATATTCCGGTAACTCACGGGGTTCCCATGATCCTGAAGGGAAATAGGCTCCTTCATGTTGTGGGGAATATATTCGGGCAGTCCGATATAGGGCGTTGTACCATGGATCTCGGTATTGTTCTGTATCAGCACGCCGTTATGTAAAACGGTGATACGGGCAGGAACTGCAACACGGCCGTTATTGCCGAAGCGTGGTGCCTGGTAAATAATATCGTACACCTGCCATTCGCCCGGTTTCTTACAGGCATTCACCAGCGGGATGCTCTGTTTGTAAATGGATCCTGTCTGGCCGTTCGAATACGTTTTGTTGTTATAACAATCCAATACCTGAACCTCGTACCTGTCCTGCAGGAAAATTCCGCTGTTGCCCCTGCCCTGGCCTTCTCCCTTTACCTCTGCAGGTGAACGCCATTCGATGTGCAACTGGCAATCGCCGAATCCGCGTTTTGTTTTGATGATCCCGGTCCCGGCCTTAACGGTTACACAACCGTCCGCCACCGTCCAGCCTGCGGCCTCGCCCTTTGCATTTGTCCATTCGTTGAGGGTGGTCCCGTCAAAAAGAATGATAGCATCTGACGGCGCAGCGGTGGCTTCACCGGGAGTGACCACCGGGGGAACAGGTTCCCAAAGTTCGGTACTTTCAGGATTTTTCTTACCCTGAGCAAATGATGCGATCGAAATACCCAACAGGAATACTACTAAATTAATTGTTTTCATAGGTACACATTTAAAATTGCATCTAAATATATTGCTTTCCGGCAAAAAAATCACCTGCAGACCGCATATTTATTATTGTTATAAAAATAACAACATCTTGAAAACTTCTATATTAAATTAATAACAAGGTAGTTCTTACATTAGGTAAAATTATTATCTTTACGGCCGTATTTATATAAATAAATGTTGTATTTATTTGTAGATCACACATTTGTTAACAATTATCTATTTATTAACCAAAAGCATTATGACCTATGTTGAATAATTTATTCTGGTTAGTTCCGATCGGATCAATTCTTGCCCTGGGGTTTGCTTATTATTTCTTCAAGCAAATGATGAAGGAGGATGAAGGTACCGATACGATGAAGAAGATTGCCCAATATGTGCGTGAAGGGGCTATGGCTTATCTGAGACAGCAGTACAAGGTTGTTACTATTGTTTTTGTGATATTGACAATAGTTTTTGCTATTCTGGCCTATGTATTTAAAATTCAGAATCCCTGGGTACCCTTTGCCTTTATAACAGGTGGTTTCTTCAGTGGATTGGCGGGTTTTTTCGGAATGAAAACAGCCACCTATGCTTCGGCACGTACGGCCAATGCTGCTCAAAAATCGTTGAATCATGGGCTCAGGGTTGCGTTCCGTTCAGGTGCAGTTATGGGTCTTGTTGTTGTAGGTCTTGGATTGCTCGACATTTCCATCTGGTTTTACGCGTTGAATTATGTTATCGGAGCATTGGATAACACCACCACCCAGATGATCGCCGGTGATCCTTCTTTAAAACTTATTATCATTACCACCACTACGCTTACCTTTGGTATGGGTGCTTCCACCCAGGCTTTATTTGCACGCGTTGGCGGCGGTATTTACACCAAGGCTGCCGATGTGGGCGCTGACCTGGTAGGCAAAGTTGAAGCAGGTATTCCCGAGGATGATCCCCGTAACCCTGCCACCATTGCCGATAACGTAGGTGACAATGTGGGTGACGTTGCCGGTATGGGTGCTGACCTGTATGAATCGTACTGCGGTTCCATACTTTCCACGGCCGCTTTGGGAGCCACGGGTTTCACGGCAACCGGACTGGTAGCCGCCGGGTTTACAGGCTATGATGCTGCCACCACGCAGTTCAACGCGGTAATTGCTCCAATGCTGATTGCAGCAGTCGGTATCGTTTTATCGATCCTTGGAATATTCATGGTACGTACAAAAGAGGGCGCTTCCCAGAAACAATTGCTGGCAGCTCTCGGGCGAGGCGTGAATATAAGTTCATTCTTCATTGCAATTTTTGCCTTCCTGATCCTCTGGGGCCTGAATATTCCCAACTTTGTCGGTATCTGGGCTGCCATGATCGTTGGTCTGGTTGCCGGTATCGGTATCGGTAAATCCACCGAGTATTATACTTCTTCGGCATACAAACCTACCCAATTCATTGCATCAGCTACAAAAACCGGTCCGGCTACCGTTATTATCGGTGGTATCGGACAGGGAATGATTTCTGTAGCATTTCCGGTATTAATAGTTTCTACCGCCATTATTCTGGCCTTTTTGTTTGCTGCCGATTTCACTTTTGCAAATATCAGCATGGGCCTTTACGGGATTGGAATAGCTGCTGTGGGTATGCTGTCCACACTGGGTATCACATTGGCTACTGACGCATACGGCCCCATCGCCGACAATGCCGGAGGCAATGCAGAAATGAGTCACCTGGGCCCCGAGGTCCGTAAACGTACCGACGCGCTCGATTCACTGGGCAACACCACAGCCGCAACCGGTAAAGGATTTGCCATCGGATCTGCCGCACTTACCGCGTTGGCCCTGCTGGCTTCCTATGTCGAGGAGATCAAGGTGGGTCTCGCCAGGTTACCGGAAAAAGCAGCCGCCTTTCAGGCTGCCACAGGACTGGATGTACATAGTGCCGGCATCCAGGATATCATGAATTATTTCCAGGTCGACCTGATGAACCCGAGGGTATTGGTAGGTGCATTCCTTGGCTCCATGGCTGCCTTCCTTTTCTGCGGGCTGACCATGAACGCCGTAAGTCGTGCCGCACAGGCCATGGTGGATGAAGTTCGCCGTCAGTTCCGTGAGATTAAGGGTATTCTTGAAGGAAAAGCTGAACCCGACTACGCAAGTTGCGTTGCCATTTCAACCAAGGGTGCACAGCGTGAAATGATGTTGCCTTCCTTACTGGCCCTATTAATCCCGATTGCCGTCGGCATCCTGTTTGGTGTTGCCGGAGTAATGGGTCTTCTGGTCGGCAGTGTTGCCACCGGTTTCATCCTCGCAGTATTCATGGCAAATGCCGGAGGTGCCTGGGACAATGCCAAGAAATACATTGAAGAAGGAAACTTAGGCGGTAAGGGCAGTGATTCACACAAGGCTGCTGTTATCGGCGACACCGTTGGAGATCCTTTCAAAGACACTTCCGGTCCCTCGCTGAATATCCTGATAAAACTTATGAGTATGGTTTCGATCGTGGTTGTGGGCGTAACGCTCGCCACCTCGCTTATATAAGATTAACGTCTTTACTGGTTAATTAATTTATTAAACCTGACAGGTTTCAAAAGCCTGTCAGGTTTTTCCACATAACAACAACCCCCACAACCCACAACAACTCACAACAACCAACAACCTCCCCCATCTACCCCCTGTAAATATCCTTCTCTTTCTCCGCAAAAATCGATTTCAGCACCATCCCCTTCCCATCCCATACCGCATAGGTGAAATTGTTTATCCAGTCACCCAGGTTTATCACCCTGCTGTTCTCACCCACGCTGACATCAAAGGCAATATGACGGTGCCCGAAAATAAAGTAATCAAAATGTTCCCTGGTGAGGGTATCGGCAGCGAATAACACCTGGAATTCCTTGTCATCACCACGGTATGGCTCGGCAACAATTCCCTTGGCATAACGGCTGCTTCTTGACCATCTCTTTCCAAAAGCCATGGATGCATTCGGGTGAATGCGTGCAAATAGCCATTGCAGTATTTTATTTGTAAATGCCCCTTTCATTATTTTATATCCGCGTTCCCAGTGGCCCAGTCCGTCCCCATGACCTATAAAAAATCGTTTACCGTTAAGTTGCCGGATTACAGGATGCTTATACAATGTTAACCCTATTTCCGATGGCAGGTAATCATAAACCCAGATATCGTGGTTGCCGGTAAAAAAGTGCAGTTTTATCCCCATATCCGCCAGTTCCGCCAACTTTCCAAGGAACCTTGTATAGCCGCGCGGTACAACATGCCTGTATTCATGCCAGAAATCAAAAATATCCCCCAGCAGGTATATCTCAGCAGCATCATTCCTGATCGTTTCGAGCCAGGTCACCAGCAGCTTTTCCCTTTTGGAACTCTGATCGGGCGGATACAACCCGAGATGAACGTCTGAGAAAAAGTATATCTTTTTGTCTTCGGTCAAGGTGTTCAGTTTTTTATAATATCCTGTAGTTTCGACTGCAGCTGGGCGGGTGTTAAATTTTTGGCCAGGATGGTGAGATTGTCCTTATCAATCAGGAAATTCGCAGGTATTGCGGTGACATTGAAATTTCCGGCAACCACCGAATTCGGATACCTGGTATCAATTACACTGATCCAGGGCAATTCGTCAAAACGTACTGCCTTTTTCCAGCTATCCGTTGAATTATCAAAGGATACCTGCAGAATTTCAAAATTCCGGTCCTTATAACGGTTATATATTTTTTTCAGTTCAAGATTCTGTGCAACACTGGTCTTATTGTAGGAAGCCCAGAAACTCAGCAGCACATAACTACCCCTGAGCGATTTGAGGGTAACCGTATCTCCGGAAATATCGGGAAGGGCGATCGCGGGTAGCGATTCTTCTGCCTGGCCCGCTTGCTGCAGTATCACCTGTGTTTTGTACTTCCCGATCATATTATCGGTATGTGCTTTCAGGGCTGTTACATGCTTTAGTCCCGGATAATATTTTGACAGGGAATCACTTACAATTTTAAAAAACTGCATGTCCGTGGTTTTATAGAATACATAATCCCCCGGCTGATATTGTTGATAAAGCGCATACAGGCTGGCCAGGGAATTGTGATGCGTCAGGATAAATGTAATCGAGAATTTTCTGTGCCGTTCAAGGACATCCCTGTATTCCCCGTTCAATTGTTCCCTGGTGGAATCTTGTTGCGTCACATTATACAGGTTTGCAAGTGAATCGAGTTCGGTTTTGGTTTCACTCAGCATCCTGATCAGTTTGGTGACCTGCTCGGTATCATGCGATCCTTCAATTTCCAGCGATGGCAGCAGCTTGTCGGCATCGGCCGTTACCCTGATGCGCTGGCCGGGCTTCGGAAAAAGGACGATGATCTGGTCGCCGGATAGCCTTAACTGGTAAAATCCGGGGCCTTTTGTATTGAAACCGAAGCTGAATCTGCCATCCTTCTTAAGCACCACCGAATCTGCCGTCCTTGTTTCGTAAACATCAACCTCATCGAGGTAAAGCACCATTTTTTCAGCATTTGAGATCCGTCCCGTCAGGGTAACTTTTTCCTTATTGCAGGCCACCAGTACCACTGCACAAATCAACAATACTATTTTTCTCATGAGAATTTAAGTTATATATTATTTACCCGTTAATTTTGTGAATTCGATTTTTCATTCCGAGAGCTCAGGGATATCTGAAATTATCCCGGAAAGCTCATCCGCTGTGAAATTGCGGTTAACTATCCTGCCATTCCTATCCAGCAGGTAAAGAACCGGGAGCTGCTCAACCTGGTAATCTTCCACAACCGGGGAATCCCAGTATTTGAAATCGCAAACCTGGATGCCTTCAGCTTTGTCCGTTTCGAGGCTCTGCACCCACGATTCCCGCGTCCTGTCAAGAGAAACCTGTAAATACTCAATACCCCTGTTCCTGTTTATTTGGTAGGCTGCAGCAAGTTTTTTGATCTCGCTGCGACTTTGGCTTGACCAGGAAGCCCAGAATACCACCAACACGTATTTTCCCTTCAGGGAAGATAATTGTATTGTTTTACCCCCAATATCCGGCAGTCCAATTTCAGGTGCGGCAGCTCCTTTCTCCAGCCTGAGCAGATTTCTCAGTTCGGTCACTTTCCGGTTCAGATCCCTGATGGCTTCGGAACCAGGATATAATGCCGATAAACTGGAATCAACAATCTCATAATACCTGAAATCCTGATTGTAATTAAAAACCGGGGTTTTAGGCCCCAGCTGCTGGTACAAAGCCATCAGACTTGCCAGGGACTGCGGATTTTCCTCGATGAGCTGTTTGGAAAAAAGCCTGTGTTCTTCAACAATTACAGCATAGGTGCTGTCGATCCTCTTCCTTATTTTCTGAAAATCAGGATGATCCTGGCTATTCTCAAATTCCGTGCTGATCTCTGTTATCTTTTCCAGTGTTTTCGCCTGCATGACCACCATTTTCTGGATAAGACGTGAATCTTTGGAACCTTCGATCTGATAGCTGTACTCAAAAGCGGAGGAGGTGGTAAGTACCTTAAATTCATCTCCCGGACGGATGATGAGATTGATATAGTGACCAGGATGGGCATACACAATATAGAAATCAGGACGTTGCGTTGATCCGTCCAGCAGGTATGTCCCTGACTTGTCAGGCAGGGCGGAATCAACCACAATAGTCCCGGTGAGTGTCCGTTGGGCCAGGAACAATTGACTTCCATCGGTTCCGTTTACATCTACTTTTATGGCAAAGTTGGACTTATCGCCTGAACAGGCGAAAATCATCAACAGGAACAAGGGTGATACGATAAGTATTCGCATAAGACTGAAAATCGAAGCCTCAAATTTATATTATTCCCTGATATTATGATAACATAAACTTTATAACTTTGTCCTATTGATATTTCTCTCACTTTTAACCGGGTTGGTTAAAACAATTTTCTGTTCCCAAAACATTCTGGTTTCTTTTATTGTTGCTAATTACCGATTAAATAGTTGAATTAAAATATTATAATTCCCGATAATTTTTAATATCTTAGAATAAAATCCCCGAAGATATGGCCTACCTTAAATTCGATAAAACACAACTCATTAATCTTGAATACTCTCTTAGCAAGGAGTTTGTAAGAAGTAACCGGGCGGGTTCCTTTTCTTCAACAACACTGATTAATTGCAATACCCGGAAATACCACGGTTTGCTTATTGCACCGGTGGAAAACCTTGATGGCGACCGACATGTTTTACTTTCCTCTTTTGATGAGACCATTATTGAAAGAGATGAAGAATTCAACCTGGGCATACACAAATACCAGGGAGATATCTATAGTCCACGCGGACATAAATACGTTCGTGATTTTCAGGCCGATCCGATTCCAACACTAAAATACCGTGTTGGCGGAGTTGTGATTACCAAGGAGAGTCTGCTGGTTGAAAAGGAGGAACAAATTCTTATCAAGTATACCATCGATGAATCGGATGTTCCCATTCGGCTCAGGTTTCGCCCTTTCCTGGCCTTTCGCAACATGCATGCACTCAGTAAGGCAAACCTGTATGCGAATACCCGTGTTAAATTCGTTCCAAACGGGGTAAAGGCAAAATTGTATGACGGTTATCCCTTTCTCCACATGCAGTTTTCACGGGAAGTTGAGTTCATACCATCACCCGATTGGTACTATGGCATCGAATACAACAAGGAGCTGCGTCGCGGGTATGACTACAAAGAAGATCTGTTTGTTCCGGGATATTTTGAGCTCAGGGCAAAAAAAGGCGATGTGATTATCTTCTCAGCAGCTACGTTCGAAATGAATCCCGGGCAGCTGAAACGCAGGTTTACGACTGAACTTGGCAAACGTATACCACGTGACAGCTTTAAGAATTGCCTGATAAATGCCGCACAACAATTTATATCCAAAAGGGATAAGAAAACGGAGATAATCGCCGGATTTCCCTGGTTTGGCAGCTGGGGACGCGATACTTTCATTGCTCTTCCCGGTCTTACACTGGCTATCGGAGATCCGGCGACATGCAAGGAAGTGCTCGACACACAGGTTGCCAAATTAAAGAACGGCCTTTTCCCGAATATGGGAGCGGATGATAGTCCTGCATTCAATTCGGTGGATGCACCGCTTTGGTTTTTCTGGGCCCTTCACCAATACACCAAAACAGTAAAATCATATACGGCAATCTGGCACAGGTATGGAAAGGCAATAAAATCCATACTGGAAGCGTACCGGGACGGAACAAATTTTAACATCAAGATGCACGAGAACGGGCTAATATATGCCGGTGAGCCTGGCAAAGCCCTTACCTGGATGGATGCAGTTGTGAATGGCAAACCGGTTACCCCGCGTGTCGGATTCCCCGTAGAGATCAATGCACTCTGGTATAACGCTGTACTTTTCAGTCTCGATCTCGCAAAAAGGGCAAAGGATGAAGAATTCATCCGGCAATGGCAATCACTTCCCGATGTTATCCGGGAGTCCTTTCTTACTATGTTCTGGGACAGCAATAAAGGCTACCTGGCTGATGTGGTCGATTACAATTCAAAAGACTGGTCAATACGTCCCAACCAGATAATTGCCGCTTCTATGGATTTCTCACCCATTGACAATGAAATGAAGAAGGCTGTTTTATCCGTAATTGAACGTGATCTGCTAACACCAAGGGGATTGAGAACGCTTTCACCTACCAATGAAAAATATAATGGCATTTACAAGGGCACCCAGGAGCTGCGTGACAGTGCTTACCACCAGGGTACTGTGTGGCCGTGGCTTCTTGAACACTTTTGTGAGGTGTATATGAATCTTCACAAGGAAAGTGGTTTGGGTTTCCTTAAAAATTTGATCGACGGTTTTGAGCCGGTTATGACCGAATTGGGAATAGGTACCATTCCCGAGATTTTTGACGGGGATCCCCCGCACCGTGCGCGTGGAGCCATTTCACAGGCGTGGAGTGTGGCTGCTCTGCTACGGATGATTCAAAAATATGAAACGATGACACAGAAAAATTAAAAACCGATTATTAATCCTAAACCACCTTATAAGCTATGCGCGTACTGATGTTTGGATGGGAATTTCCGCCCCATATTTCCGGAGGGCTTGGAACTGCTTGTTACGGACTTACCAAGGGATTGCACAATGTCGGAGTGGAAGATATACTTTTCGTAGTACCCAAAGCATATGGCGATGAAGACATTAGCAAGGTGAAAATTATAGATGCCGGTGAAATTGTGGTGAGTGACCGCATCGTCGATTACAGTTCTTTTTTCAAACAAATGCATTTTATTGAAGTAGGCTCTTCTTTAAGACCCTACGCTACTCCGGAGGAATACGAGAAATATTCCTCAGAGAACCAGGAGGTATCCAACTACCTGATACAGTCGTCATTCTCAGGGAAACTGAGTTTCAGCGGGGGTTATGGTAAGGATCTTTTCCAGGAAATTGCCAATTACGCGGTTGTGGCTTCCATTATAGCTTACCAGTATAATATCGATATCATTCATGCGCATGACTGGCTGGCTTATCCCGCCGGAATTGCAGCCAAGCTTGTTTCGGGGAAACCCCTTGTTATTCACGTGCATGCAACCGATTTTGACCGGAGCGGAGGAAATGTAAACCCCAGTGTTTATGAAATTGAAAAGGCCGGAATGGACGCAGCCGATACGATAATAGCCGTTAGCAACCTTACCCGCAGCATAATTATTGAAAAATACGGGATCAGTCCCGACAAAGTGGTGACCGTTCATAATGCTGTTGAACCCATTGTAGACAGCGAACTGAAGAAAGTAGCCCAGAACCTCGACGACAAAATTGTAACTTTCCTTGGACGAGTCACACTCCAGAAAGGACCTGAGTATTTTATCGAGGCAGCCCATCTGGTTCTTCAAAAAATGAATAATGTGAGGTTTGTGATGGCCGGTAGCGGCGATATGCTTAACAGAATGATCGTCCGTGTGGCCAAGTTGAAAATGGGTAACCGTTTTCATTTTACCGGGTTCCTGAAGGGCGACGATGTACAACACATGTTTTCCATGAGCGATGTATATGTTATGCCCTCCATCTCCGAACCTTTTGGCATTTCACCGCTCGAAGCCATGCAGTCGAATGTGCCTGTGATCATCTCCCGGCAGTCGGGAGTATCAGAAATCCTGCGGCACGCCATTAAGCTTGATTTCTGGGATACGCACGCGATGGCAGATGCGATATACGGACTGCTTAACTATGAGGGCTTGTCCGTGATGTTCAAAAAGCATGTCCGGGAAGAAGTAGATAACCTGAAATGGGAACATGCAGCAGCGAAAGTGAAAGATATTTATTTATCCCATGTGAAATAACTACAACCTTATTTATCCAACAGCATGAGAACGATTTGCCTGTACTTCCAGATCCATCAGCCTTTCAGGTTGAAACGCTACCGGTTTTTTAATATTGGTAATGACCACTATTATTACGATGATTACCTGAATGAATCCATCATCACCCGGGTGGCCGAGCGCAGCTACCTGCTCGCCAACAAAGTTATCAGGCAGATAATTAAAGAATATGGAAGCCAGTTTAAGGTAGCTTTCTCCATTTCGGGAATAGCACTCGATCAGCTTGAGTTGTATTCACCGGAGGTTATAGAGAGTTTCCAGAAAATGGCTAAAACCGGATCCGTTGAATTTTTATCTGAAACGTATTCACATTCCCTTGTCGCTCTTAAAAATAAGGATGAATTCAAAAGGCAGGTGGAAGAGCACCGGCAAAGAATCAGGGATTTGTTCGGCCAGGAACCAAAGGTATTCCGGAATACCGAACTTATTTATTCCGACCAGATCGGGGCAGATGTGGCAGAAATGGGATTCTCAGCCATGCTTACCGAGGGTGCAAAACATGTGCTGGGCTGGAAGAGCCCGAATTATCTGTACTGCAATGCCATTAATCCGCGCCTCAAGTTACTCTTGCGCAATTTCAGAATGAGCGATGATATTGCTTTCAGGTTCTCGAACAGGGCATGGTCAGAATTTCCCCTCACCGCTGAGAAATTCACCGGGTGGCTTAAAAAAGTTGACAAAAAAGAAGAAACAATCAATATTTTTATTGATTACGAAACCTTTGGCGAACATCAATGGTTTGAATCAGGCATTTTTGAATTCCTGAAAGCTTTGCCTGGTATGGTGTTCAAAAATACAAACTTCACTTTCGGCACACCCAGAGAGATTGCTGCCGGACTCTTGCCAATTTCTGCGATCAGCGTTCCCTACCCCATATCCTGGGCCGATGAAGAACGTGATCTTACAGCCTGGCTGGGAAATGAAATGCAGGTGGATGCATTTAACAGGCTGTATTCATTTACCGATAAAATGAGCAGGTGTGATGATCCGAAGCTGAAAAAGGACTGGAAATACCTGCAGGCCAGTGATCATTTCTACTTTATGGCTACCAAGTTTTTTACCGACGGGGCTTATCATGCCTATTTCAATCCCTATGAATCTCCCTATGAAGCCTATATCAATTATATGAATGTGCTGAGCGATTTTGGGAACAGGTTGCATAAACTTCTCCCGGAATCAGGAAGTGATCATGAAATTGCCAATATGACCCAGGTTATTGCTGAAAAAGATGCGCTGATCAGCAAATACGAATCCGAACTCAAACGGATGAAATCATCAAAAAACAAAATTTCAGCTTTTAAAAAATCCGGCCCTGCCGCCTCAAAAGACAGCTCCAAATCAGCTACCCCCAAAAAGAGGAAAACTATTTCGGCAAAAGCAGGTAAAAAATAACTCACATATTGTATTTTCGCTGCTTCAAACAGCAGCTTCACGCAATATCGTACAAATGATATAACTGATTGTGTATGAGTAATAATTTATTGTTCCCCGATTATATTTTTGAAGTAAGTTGGGAAGTGTGTAACAAAGTAGGTGGAATTCACACGGTTATTGCCACAAAGGCACTAACGCTGGTAAATGAATTGCAGAATAACCTGATATTGATCGGACCTGATCTTATAAAGGACGATTCCGGTGCAAATCCTGAATTTATCGAAGATCCGCAGTTGTTCAGCGCCTGGAAGAAATATGCGGAATCCGAAGGACTTTTCTTTAAGATCGGAAGATGGAACATCAATGGCTACCCGATTGCCATTTCATTGAATTTTTCCAATTATTTCAAGGAAAAGGACAAGATATTTTTCGAGTTCTGGGAAAAATACAAGCTCGATTCCCTTCCGGGGCAATGGGACTATATTGAACCTGCTTTGTTTGGCTATGCTGCCGGCCGTGTCATAGAGAGTTTTATAAAATTCAACATGGCTACCTATGACCGGATAATCGCGCATTTTCACGAGTGGATGACCGGCTCCGGAATATTATACCTTAAGGACCGCCTGCCACAGGTGGGTACGGTGTTTACCACGCATGCAACCGCTGTCGGCCGTTCACTCGCCGGAAACAACCGGCCGCTTTACAAGAATCTGAGGACCTATAACGCAGAGGAAATAGCCAGGGAATTCAATATTATTTCAAAGCAATCGGCAGAAAAGCTTTCTGCCCAGCAGGCAGATGCATTCACCACGGTGAGTGAGATTACGGCAAAGGAATGCAGCCAGTTCTTCCAAAAAAACGTTGATGTTATCACCCCGAACGGTTTTGAGGATACCTTTGTTCCTTCGGGTGAGGCTTTCACCGAACGCAGGCGCGGAGGGCGCAAAAAACTGCTGGAGGTGGCCGAGATCATGTTTCATGAGAAATTCGATGATGATGTATTTGTAATTGCAACAAGCGGACGCTATGAGTTCAGGAACAAGGGAATAGATCTTTTTATCGATGCACTTGGAGAACTTAACCGGTCGAAAATATTGAAACGTCCCCTGCTGGCCTACATCCTTATTCCGGCCAACCATTATGGCCCGCGAAAAGATATATTAAACCGGCAACCCGCTGAAAAAGGGATATTTGACTCAAAATACCTGACACATAACCTGCACGACGCAGAGTGGGACCCCATTCTCAACCGGATCAGGGAGGCCGGTCTGCTCAACAGCAGTTCCGACAAGGTGAAGGTTATTTTTGTTCCATCTTACCTGAACGGTAATGACGGGATATTCAACATGCCCTATTATGATTTGCTGATTGGTCTCGATCTCACGGTTTTTGCCTCTTATTATGAGCCCTGGGGATATACGCCCCTGGAAAGCCTCGCTTTCTCGGTGCCAACAGTGACAACCTCACTGGCGGGATTTGGACTTTGGATCAACAATACTTGTTCCGACTGTGAAAACTGCATCACCGTTATTCCACGAACCGATGACAATGACCGGGAAGTGGTGGATAATATCGTCCTTGCTATCGGGCAAAAATACAGCCTCAACGCTGCTGATATGCAAAAGGCAAGGAAAAGGGCGTTTGAAGTTTCACGGAACGTTTTGTGGAAATCACTGATCACTTTTTATAAGCAAACCTATGATGTGGCCCTGCAAAAGGTCGCCCGTCGCATTGATCAGTTTGTTAAAATAGAAGAACGCCCGAGTGAACATGTTCAGGAATACGTTACCCCAACGGAGATCAAACCTACCTGGAAAAGGATCATCGTAAAATCGAAGCTCCCGGAACGGTTGCATAAAATGAATGAACTGATCCAGAACCTTTGGTGGACCTGGGACGATGAGGCACAGGAATTGTTTGAGATGATTGATCCCGAGATCTGGCTGAAATGCGACCAGAATCCTGCGATCTTATTTGAACAGGTGAATTACAACCAGCTGGTTGAACTCAGTAAAAATAAGGAATATACCGACAAGCTGGACAGGGTTTATGCACGCTATATCAGTTACCTGTCAGAGAAGATCGTGGATAACCGCCCGCAAATAGCCTATTTTAGCATGGAATATGGCTTCCACAATTCAATGAAGATCTATTCGGGAGGTTTGGGTATTCTGGCAGGAGATTACCTGAAGGAAGCCAGCGATCAGAAAGTCAATTTAGTTGGCATAGGACTGTTATACAGGTATGGCTATTTCAGCCAGATGATCACCACCCGGGGTGAACAACAGGCAGTTTATGATTTCCAGCATTTTTCGAAACTGCCGGTTAAACCGGTAAGGGATGAAAACGGACAGTTTCTTACGCTTTCCATCATTTTGCCCGGACGACCCCTTCATGCCCGTATCTGGGAATTGAAAGTAGGCCGTATAACACTAGTTCTCCTCGACACCGACCTGGAAGTCAATATTGAAGAAGACAGGAATGTCACCCACAATCTTTATGGCGGTAACAACGAAAACCGACTGAAGCAGGAATTACTGCTGGGTATCGGAGGGATCCGTGCACTGGAAATGCTGGGATACCACCCCGACCTGTTTCACAGCAATGAAGGCCACAGTGCCTTTATTGGACTTGAACGGATGCGGAGGTACATTCAGCAGAACAACCTGACCTTCTCCGAAGCCAAAGAAATTGTTCGAAGTTCCACCCTGTTTACAACCCATACACCGGTACCTGCGGGACATGATGAATTTGATGAGGACCTGCTGCGAACCTATATCGGACATCATACCGACAGGTTAAAAATAAGCTGGAACGAACTGATGGGACTCGGGCGTTCGAATATCAACGCCTGGGGAGAAAAGTTCAACATGAGCTTCCTGGCCGCCCACCTATCCCAGGAATTAAACGGGGTAAGTATGCTTCATGGTTCGGTCACCCAGCAGATGTTCTCAAAACTCTGGCCGGGTTACCTTCCCGAAGAATTACATGTCGGCTATGTTACCAACGGCGTGCATTACCACACCTGGACCGCCAAGAGCTGGAAAAAGCTTTACCGGGAATCATTCGGTGAAGGTTTTGAAAACAACCTGTCAGATGTTGATTTCTGGCAAAAGATCTATGATGTGCCGGATAATAAGGTCTGGGAAATAAAACAACGGCTCAGGACCCGGCTCATAAACGCTACAAAAGAAAGGTATAAAGAAAACTGGGTGAAGCGCCACGAAGATCCCAAACGCATTGTCGCCATTAATCAGCTGCTTTCCGACAAAGCACTCACCATTTGTTTTGCCCGCCGGTTTGCGACGTACAAAAGGGCTCACCTGCTTTTCCGCAATCCCGACCGGCTCGCCCAAATTCTCAACATTCCGGAAAAGCCCGTTCAGCTTATTTTCGCAGGAAAAGCACACCCGCATGATAAGGCCGGACAGGATCTTATTAAAATGATCGTTGACATCTCCAAGCGGCCCGAATTCCTGGGTAAGATCGTATTCCTGCAGAATTACGACATGAATCTCGCAAAAATCCTCGTTCAGGGCGCAGATATATGGCTTAATACGCCAACAAGGCCATTGGAAGCATCAGGCACCAGCGGTGAAAAAGCAGTGCTGAACGGCACACTGCATTTTAGCGTTCTCGACGGCTGGTGGGTGGAAGGATATCAACCCGAAGCAGGATGGGCGCTGACCAATGAGATCACATACGAGGACAACGAGCTCCAGGATGACCTGGATTCGGAGATCATCTATTCCCTGCTTGAACAGGAAGTAATTCCCGCGTTCTATGACCGGAACAAAGCCGGTATTCCGGAAAACTGGGTGCGGATGATGAAAAACTCAATTGCCGCCATAGCCCCTCACTTTGTGACCACACGCATGCTTCATGATTACATGCAGCTTTTCTACCAAAAGCTTTACAGCAGGTCGGCGAAGATGGCCGAGGAGGATTTCGCCATGGTAAAACGGATCTCATCCTGGAAGAAACGTATAAAAAGGGCATGGAACAACATCGATGTACTGGAATGTTCAATATTTAACAACGGTACCGAAGTGCATGAGATTGACCATGTTTATGAAGGGACCGTGATCCTTGATCTCAATGAAATCTCTGCATCGGATGTGGGTGTTGAACTGGTGGTTACCGAAAACGGTGAAAGACTTGTTTCCAAGCACGAATTCAAACTTGATAAGGCCGGTACCGACAAAGCTGTTTTCAAGGCAAAGATAACGATCAGCCAGCCGGGCACTTTTAATTATGGCGTCAGGGTTTTCCCCAAAAACGAGTATTTGCCTAACAGACAGGATATCAATCTGGTCAAATGGATCTGATGATTGCATCATTTCCGATGTGTTTACTTACGCTTATTACTGAATGATGCGGGCCTGGAAAATAAATGAAAATGGTCATGCCGATAACATAAGGCAGCTGACTGAGGAACTCATGGTCAGCCCGGTCATATCCACCTTGCTTGTTCAGCGGGGGATCACAAACTATACCCAGGCAAAGGCATTTTTCCGGCCCTATATCAGCCAGCTTTATGATCCTTTTCTGATGGCCGACATGGAAAAAGCAGTTTCCCGCCTGGAAAAGGCCCTTAAAAACAAGGAGAAAATACTGGTTTACGGCGATTATGATGTCGATGGCACCACCTCTGTTGCCATGGTATTTTCTTTTCTGAAAAAGTACACCGGCACGGTGGACTATTATATTCCCGACAGGTATGCCGAAGGTTATGGTGTATCGTTCCGCGGAATAGACCATGCCATTCAGCATGGTTTTTCTCTGATCATTGCCCTCGATTGCGGTATAAAGGCTGTGGATAAAGTTGCCTATGCCCGTGAGAACAACATCGATTTCATCATCTGTGATCACCATACACCCGGCGATATGCTGCCCGATGCTGTTGCTGTGCTCGATCCCGAAAGGCATGATTCGGGCTACCCGTTCAAATATCTTTCGGGTTGCGGCGTAGGATTCAAAATGCTTCAGGCATATGCATTGCGTAACAATATTCCATTCGAAGAAATCGCAGTTTATCTTGATCTGCTCGCTGTGAGCATAGCATCTGATATTGTGCCTGTTATTGATGAAAACCGGATCCTTGCCTGTTACGGTCTGAAAAAACTGAATGAGGACCCCTGCATGGGTTTACAGGCCATCATAACCATTGCCGGTTTGCATGAGAAAACCATTACCCTGGATGATATCGTTTTCAAGATTGGACCACGTATTAATGCCGCCGGACGCATTGAATCGGGCAAACAGGCAGTTGAACTGCTTGTATCAACAACAACCGAAGAGGCCAGAGTGCATTGTGATAAAATTGATATCCACAACCAGACCAGGCGAAATATCGACAAAACCATAACCGAGGAGGCCCTGCAGGAAATAGCGGCCAAATCGGATAAATACAAATACACCACCGTGCTGTTTAACCCTTCGTGGCACAAGGGCGTGGTGGGCATTGTGGCATCCCGACTTATCGAGAATTATTACCGTCCCACCATAGTACTTACCGAATCGAACGGATTTGCAACCGGTTCAGCCCGTTCAATTCCGGGATTCGACCTGTATAAGGCCATCAGCGAATGCGCCGACCTGATGGAAAGTTTTGGAGGACACACGTATGCTGCAGGCCTTACCCTGAAACTGGAAAATGTGCAGAAACTGCGTGACCGGTTCGAAGAAGTGGTTAAAAATTCAATAACCCCCGATCTGCTGGTTTCCCAGATCGAAATTGACGCTGAGTTGAATTTCAAGGAAATCACCCCGAAATTCTTCCGGGTACTTAAACAATTTGAACCCTTCGGACCCGAGAATATGAATCCGGTTTTTTTTGCGGAAAATGTTTCTGACAACGGGTATGCACGCGTTGTCGGAGCCGATGAAGAGCACCTGCAGCTGGGACTGATACAGGAAGAAATCCCTTTTAACGTATTCAGAGCTATCGCTTTTAACCAGGCCCAGCATCTCCGGAAAATTAAAAACGGATCTTCATTTGACATTGCCTTTACCCTGGTTGAGAATAATTTCAGGGGAAATACCAGCATTCAGTTGAATATCAAAGACATAAAAATCGCAAAATAAAATCAATTTATTATACTAATTTTGCGGGCCAGAAAACCGAATCGGGTATGACACTTTCAGTTAAAAAGACCATCATTGAGAAGGCCTGGGAAGACCGGGAATTGCTCAGTCAGGAAGAAACCCGTACCGTTATCCGTGAGATCATCGAAATGCTCGATAAGGGTCTTATACGTGTTGCAGAGCCAGGAGACAACGGCTGGATAGTTAATGAATGGATAAAGAAGGCAGTGATCCTGTATTTTCCCATTCAGTCCATGGAGGTAATAAAGCTTGATCCGTTTGAATTTCACGATAAAATTGACCTCAAAAGGGGATACCGGGAACTGGGAGTAAGGGTTGTTCCCCATGCAATTGCGCGCTATGGTTCCTATGTTGCGAGAGGTGTAATTATGATGCCTTCCTTTATCAATATAGGTGCCTGGGTTGACTCCGGTACCATGGTTGATACCTGGGCAACCGTAGGTTCTTGTGCACAGATCGGAAAGTATGTTCATCTGAGTGGCGGAGTTGGTATCGGCGGGGTCCTTGAGCCGGTTCAGGCAGCTCCGGTAATTATTGAGGACAACTGCTTTATAGGATCGCGTTGTATAATTGTTGAAGGCGTACGTGTAGAAAGAGAAGCTGTGCTCGGTGCCAATGTGGTGCTTACGGGATCAACCAAAATTATAGATGTTTCAGGAAACGAACCCAGGGAGTATCGTGGCGTTGTCCCTCCCCGTTCGGTAGTGATCCCCGGGACGATACCAAAAAAATTCCCCTCCGGGGAATACCATGTGCCTGCCGCCCTGATCATTGGCAGAAGAAAAGAGTCCACCGATCTGAAAACCTCATTGAATAACGCCTTGCGTGACTATGACGTGTCAGTTTGATATTTTTAAATACTATGCGAATCGGATTTGACGCAAAACGCGCCTTTTTTAATAAAAGCGGCCTGGGCAGTTACAGCCGCAACCTCATTCAGGGGCTTGCCAGAAAATATCCCGAAAACGATTATGTTTTGTATACCCCGGGGTTGAATTATGATTTGTTTGATCCCACCCAGGAGTGTATTTCCATAAAGGGTCCCGAAAGAATCCATCACCGGTTATTCAGGTTTTATTGGCGTTCGTTTTATCTGTCACATCAACTGGCAAAGGACAAGATCGAGATCTTTCACGGTCTGAGTCATGAAATACCCTATAACTTCCCCAGGAAACAGGTAAAATCGGTGGTTACCATCCACGACCTGATATTTCTGAGGTTGCCCCACCTGTACCGGGCTTTCGACCGCGCGATCTACACCAATAAGTTCAGGTATGCCTGCGAAACTTCACACCGGATTATTGCCGTAAGCAAACAGACCGCCAAGGATGTGGTGGAGTTCTTTAACATACCACCTGAAAAAATAGACGTGGTCTACCAGGGATGTAATCCGGTTTTTAACAACCAGGCACCACTCATTGAGAAAGAAATCCTGCGGATGAAGTACCTGCTTCCCAAATCATTTATCCTGTATGTAGGCACCATAGAGGAGCGAAAAAATCTTCTCACCCTTATAAAGGCGCTGCATTACGGTAAAATTGACATGCCCCTGGTGGTTATCGGCAAACCTACTCCTTATCTGAACAAGGTAATCGAGTTTATTGAAAGGCACAGCCTGATCAACATTATTTTTTGTGATATAGTCCAGAACCAGGATTTACCAGGGATTTACCAGCTTGCTGACCTGTTTGTCTACCCCTCGATATTTGAAGGTTTCGGTATCCCAATCTTGGAAGCCCTGTATTCCAAAGTGCCTGTCATCACCTCCATTGGCAGCTGCTTTGCGGAAGCGGGAGGTGAACACACCATCTATGTTGATCCGAACAATGTAGAAGAAATGGCGGCAGCTATTAAAAAGGTTTTGTTCGATAGTGAACTGCAGGAAAAGATGGAGATTGAGGGTTACCGCTATTCGCGTAAATTTGATGATGACAAGGTAAGCGCCAATATTATGCAGGTTTATCAAAAAGTTCTTGAGCATGAATGATGACCTGCTTAAAGCCTATGATACGCTCAGGGCCGGGGGCATAATCCTTTATCCCACTGATACCATTTGGGGGATAGGTTGTGATGCAACCTGCGAAGACGCAGTTCAGCGGATTTACTCGTTGAAACAAAGACAGGACGAAAGAAGCATGCTGATCCTCCTGGATGATGCATCAAAAATAGAAGATTACGTTGAGGTAGTGCCTGAAATTGCCTGGAACCTGATCAAAATCGCTGACAAGCCCCTGACGATTATATATCCCGACGCGAAAAACCTGGCAAAAAATCTTATTGCCGCCGATGGATCAGTTGGGATCAGGATAGTAAAAGATGAATTTTGCAGGCTGCTGATCCGGAAATTAGGCAAACCCCTTGTTTCCACATCCGCGAATGTCAGTGGCAAGCCCTGGCCGCCCAGCTATAATAAGATCGACAAATCACTTGTAAAAGCCGCAGATTATGTGGTGAACTGGAGGCAAAACGATGAAAAGCGCGGTAAACCATCCGGCATAATAAAACTTGGGAGGAAAGGCGAGATCCAGGTGATCCGTGAATAACCCTTTCAAGTGAATAATCTAAAGCAAAAATTTATACTTTTGCCCTCTCCCGTGAAAAAGTAATCATTTGACAGAAATTCATAAAATACTGGTTGTAAGACTCAGCTCAATCGGAGATATTATACTTACCACGCCACTGCTCAGGTCGTTGAGAACAACATTCCCGAAAGCACGGATTACCTTCCTGATCAAAAAACAATACGAAGAGCTCCTTAACCATTCACCCTATGTTGATGAACTGATCACCTTTGAAAAAAGCAAAGGATATGCGGCTCTCCGGGATATTAAAAACTACCTGAAAGGCCAGCAAGTGGATGTATTCATCGACATCCACAAAAACTGGAGGTCGCGCTACCTGAAGCTTTTTCTGAATGTACGGAAGACTACCGGCTATCCGAAGATGATCTTCAAAAGAACGTTGCTGATAGTATTCCGGATAAACCTTTACAGAAAAATTATTCCGGTATATCAGCGCTATTTTGAGTCGGTGAGGCACCTGGGAATACAGTATGACGGCAAGGGCACAACCATTCATTTTCCGCCTGAAAAGGAAGAAGAGGTCAGGAAAATGCTGTCATCCGCCGGATATGCTTTTGACACGCCGCTGGTAGTGATCTGTCCAAGTGCCACCTATTTCAACAAACGCTGGAAACCCGAAGGTTTTGTTGAAACGGCCAAAACCCTGATCCGCGAACGATCAGCCTTTGTGGTAATTCATGGCGGCAGGGAAGACATTCCATTATGCACCCGGATCGCCTCATCCATCGGGAACAGGGCAGTAAGCATGGCAGGATTGCTTAGCCTTTCCGGATCGGCTGCCTTGCTTGGTTTCAGTTCGGTTGTAATTGCAAACGACAGTGGCCTGCTGCACCTGGCACAATCGCAAAAAAAACCGGTTGTTGGAATTTACGGTGCCACAACCCGCGAACTGGGCTATTTTCCGATAGAAGCAAACAGCACGGTAATTGAAACTGACCTTCCCTGCAGACCATGTACCCACAACGGTCTTGACCATTGTCCCAAAAAACATTTCCGGTGTATGAACGATATACCTGCCGAACGGGTCATTCAGGCAGCCTTACGTTATTTAATCTGATTTACATGGTGCCATGTCCGTAATCTGGTTTGTTTTATACAATGCGCTTGCCGTTCCGCTTATGATTGCAGGTTTTTATATTGGATCGCTGTTTAATGCCAAGATGCGCGAGGGCAGGAAGTCAAGAAAAGGCCAGTTTGGCAGGTTACTTTCTGAAATTGCCACAGTCGACCCGGGCAGAAAAAGGATCCTCTTTCATTGTACCTCAGCCGGAGAATGGCTGCAGGCGCTTCCCATCATCGAAAAACTGAAGGTGCTCAATCCCGGGTTGTTTGTCATGGTTTCTTTCTTCTCACCATCAGGTTTCAGGTTTGCAAAAAATCCTGCCGAAGTGGATCTTAAGTTCTATCTGCCGATTGATACACGACGGTCCTCCCGCAGGCTTTTTCAACTGTTGAAACCCGATTGCTGGATCATTTCGAAATTTGATATCTGGCCCAATCATATTCAGGCTGCCAACGCACTGCAAATACCCATTGTTATAACTTCTGCCACATTGTCTCCGGATTCAGGAAGGGACAAAGGAATATCAAAGCACTTCAACAAACCCGTTTACAATATGGTTTCTCACTTCTTTCCCATATCGGAAGAGGACAAAAAACGGTTTCAGGTGCTGGTTCCGGAAGAATATAAATATACCGTAGCGGGTGATACCCGGTACGATCATGTGTTCAACCGCGGTCAGCGGGCTAAGGATGCAGGAGATGTGAAAATTTTCAGCAACACCGGAGGAATTACCCTGATTGCCGGAAGTACCTGGCCGGCTGATGAGAAACATGTTTTGCCGGCATTGGCGCATCTGCTCAGGGATTATCCGGATATCAAAGCAATTGTGGTACCACATGAACTCCATGAAAACCACCTCCGTGATATCGAAGAGGTTTTTACCAGACAGGGTATTGTTACCAACAGGTATACCGAATTTTCCGGGCAGGGTGAGACAGGTGCACGACTCGTGATATTCAATACGATTGGCCTCCTGGCCAGGCTGTACAAGCAAACCCATATTGCCTTTATCGGCGGTGGCTTTGGCAAAGGCCTGCACAACGTTATGGAACCTGCTGTTTTCGGTCAACCGGTACTGTTCGGCCCAAATCATCTGAATTCGCATGAGGCCGGCGAATTGCTCAATATCGGTGCCGCATACAGGGTAACCACCGGGGATGAGATATATGAAAAGATAAGACTTCTTATTAACAACGGAAGTTTACGCACCGCCATGGGTGAAAAAGCCCGGTACCTGGTTCATGACAACACCGGAGCAACAGCAATCATCATTAACAAACTGAACGCACAATATGGTATTATTCCCTAAGTTCATCCAGATAGAGACTTCGGTGGTCTGTAACAGCAACTGTATTTTTTGTCCCCATAAGGAAATGGAACGCGGACCAGACTACATGGAAGAATGGATCTGGAAAAAAATAATTTACGAATCACGCGGGAAGGGCATTATTTACAGGCCTTTTATGATCAACGAACCCTTTGTTGACCTGAGAATCCCGGAAGTGATACGGTATATCCGGAAAGACCCGACTGCCAAAATAGAATTCAACTCAAACGGCAATTTTCATCCCAAATTCGATATAAACGCTGCACTGGCAGCCGGAATCGACTGGATAAGGTTCAGCATTGACGGGTTCACCGAAGAAACATTCAAAAAGAGCGGCCGCGGCGGGAATTTTAATAAGATTGTCAGCAACGTCCTTGCTTTCATTGAGGAACGAAACCGGCAGGGCAGCAACTGTCATGTCGAAGTGCGTATGATCGATCTGGACATTACCCGAAACGAACAAAAGGATTTTGTAAACTTCTGGAAAGAGCATGCCGATGAGGCCACTATTACACAGTTGTACTCATGGCCATGGAGCGGACAAACCGGTTGTTTCCCCGCACCCTGTCCCAAAATTAAGAACGAGATGTTTTTCATGACCGACGGCAGAGCCGTCCTTTGTTGCTGGGATGCCTTTGGCAGGGGGATAGTTGGTGATGTGACCACACAAACCGTGGAAGAGATCTGGTTAGGCAATCCTAACCAGCAATACCGTCAGATGCTCGATAAGGGTGAACGCGAAAAGATCCACCTGTGCTCCAGGTGCGATGCGTTCAAAGGATATGATTTCTCCAAATGGCAAGGCTACTGATTACATGGCACAGATAGCCTCAAGTAAACAAAACTAGTAACAACGTTGTTTTGATAATGTGTTCATGCACGGGTAAAAACTAATTATCAACCTAATTATGAAAGCATTATCAAAAGATGAAGTCATACGGAACGTGGAACTTCATTTAAAAAACTGGGCATTTGAAGAAACAGTCATCAAGAGGGATTTCAGGTTTAAAACATTTGTGGAAGCATTCTCCTTTATGACTGCAGTTGCTTTGGAATCAGAGAAAATGGATCATCATCCGGACTGGAGTAATGTTTACAACAGGGTGAGCATCGGTCTAAGTACACATGACGCCAATGGTATAACCCAACGGGATTTTGACCTGGCAAAAAAGATCGACAGCGTCTACGACTCTCTAGCAAGATCATAGCTACCGGAAAAAATAATTCATCATCAGTTGCCGCCCACGCTTATTGATATTTCCTTTTTGGCTGGAACAGGATTAATTATTTTGTCCTGTGATTTTTCATCACTGCCGGTATAGTCTTGTTCTTTTACGGTTGCGTTCCCGGAAGATCTTTCCAGAACAGCAAATCGCTCGTCGTAAGGGTTCCCGGAATTACAGCAAACAAAACCCTTGATTTCCCATCCATTGTTTACCATTTCTTCCAGTTTTTGCTTCAGGGATTGGGGATCGGAAACCGGGACAAATTCGATTTTTTTACCCATTTTCTTAAAAGTAATATGAATACTTTCTGATTTGAATAGTGCGTGACAGGTTGCCTGCAAAATAATAGTAAAACTACTTTGACGTGAAATTGTTTACTAAAAACTGTTATTAGTATTTAGTTTATATTACCAGGGAGATAAGGCAGGCATGCCTTTCAGATATTTGCGGATAAAGTAACGGTTAATCTGTGTAATCAGGGAAAGAATTACTTTCGCTTTCCTTAATACGTTCATTCATTCAATAAATATTTCGGCTAAAACTCTGCTATTTTTCACGGAAAATTTCAACTTTGTAAACTCAAGCTTCTAACCAAAAAAACACAGTATTATGAAAAAGGTAATGTATCTATTCTCTCTTCTTGCAATAATTGCTTTTAGCATGCAATGCAAACCCAGGACGGAACCTCAGCCTACCGCCAATTTCCTTACCGAAGAAGAAATCACGCAGGGCTGGAAATTGTTATTTGACGGCGAAACCTTTACCGGATGGCGCAATTTCGGGAATGACACACTGGTAGGCTGGGTAATTGACAGTGGCAACCTGCTTGCCCTTGGACAGGGGGGTGACCATGCCAACGACATCATCACACTTGATGAATATGAGAACTTTGAACTTTCGCTCGAATGGAAGACTTCACAGGGAGGCAATAGCGGAATATTCTTTAATGCTGTTGAGGATACATCCATTGAAGCCATTTATGAAATTGCACCAGAATATCAGCTGGTGGATGAAGTTACCTGGGATGGCGATTCCCTGACTGAAGGCCAGAAAACAGCCGCCTGTTACGATATGTACTTTGCCGATCCGGCAAAACCCCTGAATCCGGTTGATGAATATAATGTTTCCAAAATCGTGGTTAATAACGGTAATGTTGAACATTGGCTTAATGGCGTCAAAGTAGTCGGCTACCAGATGTGGACTGCGGAATGGGACAGCCTGAAATCGGTGCGCAAGTGGAAGGATTTTCCGCTTTACGGAACAGCGCGCAAAGGCCATATCGGGCTGCAGGACCATGGTAAAAAAACCTGGTTCAGGAATATCAAGATTCGCACCCTATAAATAGTATCCCATGAAAATTACAACGGAGAAAAAGCAGGAACGCCTGCTTTCTCTGGATGCGCTCAGGGGATTCGATATGCTGTGGATCGCCGGGGGTGAATACCTGATAGTAGCCCTCGCTGCCTTTACCGGATGGCCTTTCCTGCAGTGGGCCGCTAACCAGATGGAACATGTGGAATGGGAAGGATTTCATTTTTATGACATCATCTTTCCGCTGTTCCTTTTTATTGCCGGTGTATCCATGCCTTTCTCCATTCTCAAACGGCAGAAACGCGGTGAAAGCATGAAGAAGATCTATCTTCACCTGTTGCAGCGTCTTTTTCTTCTCATCCTGCTGGGTCTTATCTATAACGGCATACTCCGGTTCGACTTTGAAAAGCAACGGTATGCAAGCGTGCTGGCGCGAATCGGACTGGCATGGTTCTTTGCAGCCGTTATTGTTTTGAATACATCTATCAAAGGCCAGGTTTACTGGTTTGCGGGGATTTTGCTGTCGTATTGGGCCATTATGAAACTCGTACCGGTACCTGGATTTGGTGCCGGGGTTCTTACCCCGGAGGGCAACCTGGCAGCTTTCATCGATCAGCATTTGTTGCCCGGCAGGTTATGTTGCTATACTTACGGGGATAACGAAGGTTTAATATCTACTTTTCCTGCTATTTGCACGGCACTCCTGGGGACCTTTACAGGGCATCTGCTGATATCCGGTAACAGTAAGCTCAATGGATTGAAAAAGGGATTGATCATACTGGCTGCAGGGATCATTTCCCTGGCTGTGGCCAAATTGTGGAGCCTGAACTTCCCCATCATCAAGAATCTGTGGACCAGTTCATTTGTACTGCATGCCGGAGGCTGGAGCCTGATATTGCTTGGGTTTTTCTACCTGGTAGTTGATGTCTGGGGATTTAAAAAATGGACCTTCCCCTTTGTGGTGATCGGCCTTAACTCAATCACCATTTATATGCTGAATTCAGGTATTATCGATTTTGAGCAGATGGGAAAGTATTTCTTCGGAGGCCTGGCATCTAAGTTCATAGAGGCAGCCCAGCCGGTAATCCTTGCTTCCGGTGCCATATTGTGCATGTGGACCTTCCTGTATATCCTGTATAAATACAAGATCTTCCTCAAAGTATAGGAATATTTAACCACAGGGGTTACCTTTTATGCTTCTTATTTCAGAAACTCCCAGGCATAGTATTTAGCCGTGAGCTCCTCGCCGGTAGCGCGTTTTATCATATCATTCCACTGATATTTCGCTCCGGGTTTAAAAACATGCTCAAGCAGGTAATTGCCGATCTCAGGATTCTTACTGAGGCTGACAACATCATTTTCCCCTCCTTTCAGCACGCGTGTATTGATAAATACCTGCAACTGCGATGCCAGTATTTCACCCAGCTGGTAGTTGTGATAATAACAGGGGTAACTGGCAATATGTATTTTTGATGCCCAGTCGGCATTATTCCTTCCTTCGGGCTTTTTCAACATTTGGTACTTCTCCACAAGGTCCCACCAGAGTTTGTTAAGATCCTGGTCGGGATAGGCGTACATGCTTTTCTCAAACCGGTACATCACCTGGCTCCAGCGGCTGAAAACAAGTTGTTCGAGCCTGAGGTTGTTCTTCACATCCTGGCTGATCTTATCGGCTTCCTCAGCTGTAATGCCAACATTATCACGAATCCAGTAAGGATTGGAGGATAGCCTGCCGAATATCATGGCTATCGCTTCGGTGGTAAAAGTATGTGCCGGAGTGCGCAGGAAGTATGGAAGTGTCATGTCGATGTTCCTGTCATATACGCCATGTCCCAGTTCATGAAGCATGGTGTTCATCCACTGGTTGTTGTTCTTTACATTGCATACCACCCTTACATCTCCTGACCGGTCGATGTGCGTGCAAAAGGCATGCTGGTACTTGCCTTCCCGCTCATACAGGTCGCTTTTTTCAATTATACCCGTGGCATCCAGTCCGATGCCGTCATAATAGTCCCTGGTAAGCTGCACCACGTCCTTATCGGCGAAATAGCTGTCGAGGTTAACATCATAAATGGCCGGAGCTTCCTGGAAGAAACGGTTCTGATAGTGCCAGGGCATCAATGCTTCGGGTTTAATCCCGTATTTTTTTGCAAGTACGGCATCTACATCTTCCTTCAGGGAGGTGAAAATACCACGGGTGAGCGAATCGAGCTCATCAAAAAGCGCTGTGATCTGCTTTGGATCCTGATCGGAAAGCTGAAGCGACATATCGTGATAATCTGCAAAGCCCAGTTCACGGGCCAGCTCATTCCTCATTTTAACGAGCCTCACAACTTCGGCAGCCACCGTATCGCCCACCTGTTTGCTGGCCAGCCAGCATTTTTCGAGCTCCTTGTTGTTTGCTGAGTTCTTCAGGATCGTTTCAATTTCATTGTCGGTTAATTTTTCACCATCCACCACTGCCCTGAATGTCGAATACTTTTGTTCCAGCCTGGTTTGTGATTTGATCAGCTCTTCCATTCTTGCTTCATCCACCTGGTTGGCCAGAAACGTATTATACAGCAGGGTCATTTGCCTTGCCAGCAAGGAATCCGTTATTTTTCCTGATTCTTTGAATTCTTTGAGTTTTGCAAAGGCAGCCTTATCGGCATAGATCTTTGAAAGCTGTATATTCAACTCGCTTGATTTGGCGTACTCTTCATCCTGGCCGGTAACCGCAGCATTGAAATAAGCCAGTGCGGCTCCTGACTCAACAGGTTTTACCTTTACTTCGAGCGTGTCGATAAATGCTTTCAGTTCATTTTCCATTTTAACATCTGAATTGCAGCTTACAAAAAATATTGCCGCCAGCGAAAATACCATAAGTTTGTTCATAGCATCAGTTTTCATTGATAATTTTACAATATTTTAACACCTGCCAATTTGACATTGAGTCGGTTTTAGAGTACTTTGGCAGACTATTTGAACGATGGAAAATTACTAATTAAAAGGAGAAATTGCAATGATATCGATGGGTCAATTGGTTATTTTAGGCGTGTTCATGCTGCTGAGCTGGATTGTGAGTGCTCAGTTAAAATCGCGCTTTCGCCGCTATTCCCTGATACCGGTAAATTATGGCATGACGGGAAAAGATGTGGCAGAAAAAATGCTGCATGAGAATGGAATAGATGATGTTTCGGTGATCTCGGTGGAAGGACAATTAACCGACCACTATAATCCACTTGATAAAACCGTGAACCTGAGCCGGGATGTATTTTACGGAAAGAGTGTTTCGGCAGCCGCCGTAGCGGCCCATGAATGCGGGCATGCTATACAGCATGCCAATGCATACGCCCCGTTGAAATTCCGTACAGCCCTGGTGCCCATTCAAAATGTAAGTGCCAAGGTTATGAATATCATCTTCATCGCTATGTTTTTCGGCGCATTTGCCTTTCAGCGGATATTCAGCTTTGATCTTGCCCTTATGGTGATAATCGCCTGCTACGGAATTTTTACCCTTTTTGCCCTGGTCACCCTTCCGGTGGAAATTAATGCCAGCCAGCGGGCCCTGGCCTGGCTGAATAACTCCAATGTAACGGGTTATGATACTGCTCCGCAGGCTAAAGATGCGCTGAAATGGGCTGCTTACACGTATGTGGTTGCAGCGTTGTCCTCCCTGGCGATGTTGCTGTATTTTATATTTATGTTCCTCGGCAGGCGCGATTAAGGCGACTGATTCAAGTGATCACCGCATGCCGTTGCCTGGTTTTGCTTCTATTGCACCATCACGGAGATGCAACGTTCTGTCAGCAAAACTTTTAATGCGTTCATCATGACTTACCATAATAAACGGTACGGCATTCGATAAGGTTAGGTGAATGGGGTAAATGGCAGAAGTTTCCCCAACGCTGCTATTCTGAAGGCTCGTT
>DATEVU010000014.1:0-24950 GCA_035258345.1 Bacteroidales bacterium | reverse complement strand
TACCAGTTATTCTCGTCCAGCAGGTAGTTGTAGATCTGTTCGCGCTTGCCGGCGGGATATTTGGCCGAAACGATCTTTGCAAGGAATGACGGATCATTTCTTCTTTTGGCAATCCGTATCAGGTCATTGAACCGTTCACCTTCAAAGGCAAGCTCCCTGGCTCTTTCATCCAGCAATTCCTCTTCAAACTGCTGCTGCTTTCCCAGTAAATTGTTGGTCAGGTTTTTGTAACCGATGATTTCATTGGTATACGGATCATGCATATAGGAAATATTCGCAATCCTGAGCCCGTCATTTGGGCTACCCAGCCCTACACGACCGCGGACACCCAGTTGCACCCTTGTCTCGGAAACATCATAATTACTTCCGTTGTTTACAATACCCAGCGCTACGGTGGTATTGGTCCGGATCAGCCCGTTCTGATTGAATGCCCACCAGGTATAAATTTCTGCCATGTAAAGATGTATGCTTCCTGCACGGTAGATGATGAGATTGGCATCCTGGTCGTACCTGTTCCTGTCGATTGAATATTTAAATACCATGGTGTCTACCCCATCCATAATATTGCCGGCACCCCTGAGATCCCCTTTTGCCCTCAGATCGAGCATTTCCATATATTCATATCCACTGAGGTCAACCCCGTTTTTTATATACAGGTACGAAGATCCATAACCCCTGTAGAAGTCGCTTGGTATACCTGCGAAGATCATTTCGGAATTTGCAGGATTAGCAAGGTCTTCATCCATAACCTGGGCCCTCCATATTCCCTCCCATTTTAAAATGGCAGCATGCGTTGGTTTAAGCATATATTTATGCGGATCGAAAGGCTCAAACATCATCTGAAATTCATTTTGCTGGAAATTTGCCTTGTTGAACCAGAGCGTGAAAATATGTTCCCTGGAATCGATGTTGGTAAAAATATTTCGCCAGTTGTTGTTGGCAAAACTATTATCCAGCTGATACCTGTAATTCTCCGACGGATTATACATAATGAGGCGGAAATGGCCTGCAGCTTTAACCAGATTGCCCTGGGTAAGGTACATAACCCCCAGCAGGGCATCCATGGCCCAGGGATTCCAGACAGTTACCTCCCACGAAAGGTCATTGTTATCGATATGGTGATTAACTCCGACAGCCTTGATTTCCTTTTCGAGCTGGTTGGTAAAATAATCAATCACCATATGCAGGTCATACAGGTTTTTCTCCAGGGTTATCGGCTGGTTATATATCGTATCGTTGTAGTAGCCGTCTTTTGAAAAATTGATATACACGCTGTCGATATAAGTACCGGGTGAGTTCACGTAGGCTTCAATCTCTTCCATGGTGACTAAGGATTCATGGATAAAAGGCACCCTTCCGTAAATCCTCACTGCATTAAAATAGGCCCAGGACCGCATACAAAGCGCTTCGCCATACAGCCGGTCGAAATTGGTCACCGGAATGTTTTTGTTAAGCACTTCGGGATGCTTTTCTTTGAGTATCCTGATAAAATTATTGCACGCGGAAATGAGTTTGAAAAAATTGGTGGGCGAAGCATACTTGTTCTCTTTGGAAATGTTGAAGTTGTAAACCTCAACCAGATCAGCATCAGCATTACCGGTGATTGTCAACAGATCACCGCGCAATTCGCCAAGCACAACCAGCTGTTCGGCAAGCTCCTGCTGAAGTGCGTACATTCCCATTTCTATTGAACGGTACTCGTACCAGTCATCGTAAAGCTGATCTTGCGTAATGTTCAGTTCCTGATCGGGATCAAAAAACTCTTTGCACGACGAAATAATAAATGCCGCGACCAGCAGTAGAATAATACTTTTTGGATATTTTACGGGCTTCTTCATGGTTATCCTGGTAAATAATGTTATAATCCGACTTTAATACCTGCAATAAACTGTCTGGGTTGGGGAACCTGACCGTAATCGACCCCCTGATGCACCGGTGAATACGAATAACTGAATTCGGGATCGAATCCAAGATATTTACTGATCGTAAGAATATTATTTACTGAAATATAAAATTCCGCATTTCTGAAAGAAAGGAAGTGATCCGGCACCCGGTAACTTAAAGAAATATTCTTCACACGCACGTATGATCCGTCCTCAATCCAGCGTGTTGAAAATGCTGAATTACCAACAGGGTCATTCCACAGTGCACGGGGAACATCCGTGATCTGTCCGTTGTATTGCCAGCGGTTAAGCACATGCTGGCTTTGATTTTCGAGTCCTGTCATTTGCTCATTTTTATATCGCAGATAGTTAAAAACTTCATTGCCATAAACAAACAAGAGTGACGTATGCAATGCAAATTTCTTATAATAAAATGTGTTGATCAGTCCACCCGTATAGTCCGGCATCGATGAACCAATCGTCAGCTTGTCATAATTGTTGATAATGCCGTCGGGCTCACCGCCGGGACCCGAAAGATCCTCATAAATTGCATCGCCGGCCCTGAAAGGTATGTCTTTGTCGTTTATCAGGTTGGCAGCACCGGCTTCCTCCTGGGAAGAAAATACGCCCTTAAATATATAACCGTAAAAACTGTTCGCCGGAGATCCAACCATGTTCACAATTTCGGCACCGGCAATCCCGGTAACCAGTTTTTCTCCCTTGATCTCAATCACCTCATTGCGAACATGGGAAAGGCTTGCCTGAATATCCCATTTAAAATCCGCCTTATCATAAATCCTGGCAAAAATGTTGAATTCCCATCCGTTATTTTTCATTTTTCCTGCATTTTCCATCCGTATTGAATACCCCAGGTATGCTTCAACAGGACTGAACAGTAACATGTTGTTGGTCTGCGACCGGTAAACATCAACAGTTGCCGTAATACGGCTGCCCCACAGCGATGCGTCAATTCCTGTATTGATCTGGTATACTGTCTCATAACTTAACTTATCGTTGGGTAATAGTGCCGGGTAAAGTCCCACCGTCTCACGGAATTTGACTGCCTGATAATAGTTGGATGCACTTGATTCTCCGATATCATCATTGCCTGTTTTTCCCGCGGAAATTCTCCACTTCAGGTCTTCCAGCCAGGTTACATTCTTCAGTAATGATTCGCTTGACAATCTCCAGGCAATTCCTCCCGAATAAAATACGCCGAAGGGTACACCTGCCAGTTTGATTGTGTTGGCTGCATTGTCACCCACCCTTGATGATCCGTCTATTGAAAAGGTAGCGGTGAGTAAATATCTGTCCTTGTAAGCATAAAACAAGTTCTCGTACATCGAGAACCAGTTCCAGATCCTGTTTTGACCGCCGATTTCTCTCAGGTTATCCTGACCGTCCTGCAAATCACGGTACTGGTCATTCTCATGGGCATTTTTTGTCAATCCCCAGTCCAGTTCATACTTGTTGGTCTGAATATTAAATCCCGTAAGGGATGATATGGTGTGGTCCTCACCCAGTGATCTGTTGTAGCTTAAATAGGTATTGTTATAGAAAGTCTTCAGATCGTTGTTGGTGGCCTTTGAAACATTGATGGCCTCCTGGTCGTAATAATGTTCCATACCGTGATTCGGCATAAAGATCTGTTCTTTCATAACGTTATACACCAGGCTGAATTTGGTTTTTGCCGAAAGGTACCTGTTGAAAGCTGATTCAAAACCCAGGGTTGAAATGAAGCTGTAATTGGTGTTTTTTGCCTCATAATTCTGGATAGTAGCCAGCGGATTACTTACGCCAAGTTCATCCACCTCGGCGAGTGTAGCTATTCTTTGTCCCTGGATATCATATTGATATGGATTCAGCAAGGGTGATTTTGCCAGGCTGGTCAGGATCGGACTTGTTTCCTTAACGGTTGCGGCTTCTTTCAGCCGGGAAGAATTATAATTCAGGGATACACCGGCGTTCATTTTCAGCCAGGCAAAAATATTGAGCCGGCTTACAAACCTGAGATTATATCCATTGTAACCGGTTGTTTTTATGGTGCCCCTGTTATTGATAAGCCCGAAAGAAAGACCGTAACTGGCAATCTCGTCTCCTCCTTTAACGTTAATGTTCATATTGTTAAAGAATGAATTTTTAAAAACCAGCTCCTGCCAGTTCGTATTGTGCTGGTAGTCTATGAACCGCTCATCATCTTCGGTAAGAAATAAAGCAGGATACTCTTCCTGTATAACTTCCTCGAACTTTCCGGAGGAAAAAAGCACTTCATGCATCAGCGTTTTGTGCTGACCGGCATTGAGTTGGGGAATCAGTCTTGCCGGCACCAGGGAAAGTCCGCTCCGTAAATCCAGTTCAATGGTTGTTTGGGTAACACTGGGATCAAGGGTTTCAATCAGCACAAGCCCGTTTGATGCTTTGGATCCATAAGCAGCGGTTATTACAGGATCTTTAATAATCGTTGTTTTGGAAATATCATACAAATTAAGTTCCATGAGCGGATTATACGCATAACCATCCAGGTTTGAATTAAATATGCCGTGCGGGGTAACCGGTATACCATCAATAACATACAGTGGCTGATTATTGGTATTGATGGAATTCAGCCCCCGAAGTGCCACATAGGCACCGCTTCCAGGGGTTCCTGACCTGTTTACTACATGCAATCCTGCAGCGCGTCCCTGCAATTGCTGATCAATGGACAGCGCTCCCGAATGACGGATATTGCTGACTTCAATATCGGTATAGGCTGATATCATATTTCGCTTTAAAGCCGTTCTGAACAATACCGACAACTCATCATCACCCGATGAGATATCTCCCGGGGTAAGGTAGATCTTAACTTCTTTTCTGTTGTTGAGAAATACCCGTTTCATTTTATACCCGCCGGTTGGTGACAAAATTAGCCAGTCTTCTCCCGATGATGACCACACGGTGAATTCTCCTGCTTCGCTGGTGACAACAGGCAAATGAAAAGAACCGGCTATACTCACGGAAACATTTGCCTGCGGCTGACCGGTATTCGAATAAACAATACCTTTTACCTGGATCGAGTCCTGCGCGAAGGATGAAAATACCATAGTGGTAAGAAACAAAGACAGCATCATCACCCTCCTTAACCGGCCTGTTGTATGAATGCCTTTCTTCATAATTGCACTTTTAAAAGGATATGATAGGGTTGTCCTATTGATGATCTTTCGCATGCTTGTACTATTTAGGCAATTAATTGTATGGAATAAAATCGATATAGTCAATGACGAGGCCATTGTACAGAACCGTGCTCGGACCCTTGTATACAATTTTGATTTTGGCCTTTCCGTATTCAGTAAGGTTTTCCACCCAGCAATCAAACCGGTTATAACCCGACTGCGGCAAATATCTTTTACCCGGAATTACGCTGTAGGAGATCTCCCTGTTCAACACAAAAGTGTAATAATCAATAGTTTTAACAAGCTGGCCATTTACATATATCTCATAAATTCCGCCCACATACATATGTGTCCGGAAGACCATCAGGTACCTCCTTGGAAAAAGATTGTCCACATTGAACTCAGCGATGAACCGGCCGGAATAACCTTTGGTAAAATTCACCTTCAGGGTGGTATCGTTTGACGCCGAAGGGACATACTCCTTAAGAGGCTGATATGCAATATCATTCGTTATGTCAACCTCTTCTTTCCAGGCATACCTGTTAATTCCGATATCCTCCAGCAAAAATTCTCCTTCCATTCGTACGGGACTGTTGTACAGGGTATCCGGAATTTTGAAATTGGCATAATTGTAAGCATATCCATTGCTGCAAATTGTTTTTTCAACTGGCAGATAGTCAATAACCACACTGTCACCAAGAACGTTTTTCAATTTTACCGTATCCCTGGCTGATTGCTTTAGAAATTCCTCCCTTTCCAGCATATTTTCAAAAACGCCATGTTCCAGCAGGTAAGGGATAAGAATCTCATTTTGCCATGCCAGGGGTATATCGGAATAGTCGTTGTAATTTGAGCTCATAGATTGCGCCATAGCGGTGAGCGCACTGTTATAATTGCTCTCCTTCGGAAAAACAATGGTTGCCGTTTCGTAACGGAATTCATGTTTCACCGGAAAATACTCATATTCAAAAAGATTCAGGGTCACAGAAACCGTATCATATATGGTATTTCCCTGTTCATCAAAACCGATGGGCCTGCTGAGTGCCCTGTCCAGTATAACGGAATCCTTGCTGTCGATATACCGTTTCAGTATGGGATTGGTGCCGGCAATGTATTCATACAGGTTGGGTCTTGGAAGCGCAACGGAACCCATTTTAAAATACTTACCATTTCGATAAAGCGGGCTTTCAAAAAATAACGGTATATCATCCAGGAAATTGGCGTTGTTGTTGTTCACAAATAGGGCAAATTTCTCCGCCAGTGTCTGGATTTTCCTCTTCCCCTGAATGCTGCCCGACTGGATAAAATAAGTTGAAATGTGATAATCGAGTAAGGTACCCGAGACACTTCCTGACTCGAGAAAAAGATCGAATGCACTGTTGTCCGGCGCAAAAACAGTATACGTATTATCCGTCAGGAACAAGGTATCGTATTTGAATTCTTTCATGTATGAGACAAACGAAGACAGGTCCCCATCCTGCTGCATGGCATCCCACACGTTGGTGTTGCTGGATGGCGGCTGTGTGCCGTAGTGTTCATCCCAGTCCTTATTGCAGCCGGCCAAAGAAAGAAGGAATATGATTCCCAGTATGCCAGTATTTAATTTCATGCTGTCTCTTTTTTAAATTAAAGCGGTTCAAATCTTATATAATCCCAGCTGAATCTTCCCGGTATGAGTGAACTTATTGTAATGGTGTGTTCCTCATATTTGAGAAAATCGATAGTACCAAGTTCCAGCCTGGCGAAAGGAAAGGCGGAACTGCCCCCGGTTGCCAGGTCAACAAGTCCCCCTACTTTTTTACCGTCGATATATATTTCTACCAGCGCGTTGAGCTGGTTATAAGCCTCTGCACCCAGGAATACCGTATAGCTTCCCTGCACCAGCTTTGGAATGGAATAGGAAATGGAAAAATCCCCGTCGACGTATAAATAATCCCCTCCCCATGCAGAACTCTGATCATCACCGGTTTCAACAAAAAACAAATCTGCACCCGACCAGCTGACCTTGGTGAGCGAGGAAGAATCCTCAATGAGGTAGGTGCCGGGTTCAAGCCTTAATTCATTGAGAAAGGGCTCCTCCCAGAATTCAAAAGTTTGTATAGCCCTGGAGGGATTCTGCTGTTGTAAGATCTGGTCGATAAAATGGATCACGCCACTTTGTGTGAGGATGTTGCTCGCATCATAATTAAAACCTATGTAGTCGATTACTGTTGTATCCGATTGATGGATAATAATATCAAAAATTTCCTTCCCCATGTTTATCTTGATGTCCAGTCCGAGACCATTTATATTGAGCGGGATTTCGGAGTACGTTGTATAATTGGTGGCTGCGCCAACAAAATCATCCAGGAACCTGTTTTCAGTCAGCAGATGGTAGTTGATGAAATTGTAAAGTGGATTTGATGTATTTGAATAATCGCTATTCCCGGGACTTATCAGATTTGCCAGTTCCCCGAAAGATTCAATACTCCTCTTGTTAAATACAGTATCATGTTCAAGGAGCAGGGTAAATGGCCTTACGCCTTCCTGTTCAAGTTTAATATTTGCGTTCAGGGTTTCATCGAGACCTGTTGCATCAACCGCAGCCTTAAAGATCGAATAGCCCGGATGTTGCTCCAGCCAGTTGTAGGTGGTGTAAGTTATGGGCTTCAATGTACTGCCGATAAGATGAATAAAGCCATTGGACACTTCAATATTGGTCCTGATCACCGGTGCCTGGTTGTTAATTTTATAGTAGGATGTATCGGTTTCAATAACAAAATTCACTGTAAGCAGATCCCCGGAAAGGGTATATTCCGGCAGTGCACCGAAAGGAAAATCGTTTGAATTAATGCCCAGGTTAACCACGTGGTACCGTGATAATTCGTATACATAAGCCTCGTCATTGAGCAGGTCTTCGAGCGAGGTGAACCGGTCGCTTTCTTCTATAAAATTATCCACGGCCCCATTGTCGGGAAGGAACAATGTATAACCTATTCCATTGGGGTTATAGGCACTTAAAGCCTTATCAATCCCCCCCTTTTGCAAAATGCTCAGGAAGCTGGAATACATATCCTCATTTTCCAGCATATAATCATAAATGGTTTGTTGCTCCTGGTCTTCAAAGGTGACCTCGACAGGTTTATCCTCACAGGAAAAAATTCCGATCATGATGGTGCACACACACAGTATAACCGCTATTTTTTTCATATGCTAAAAATTATAATAAGGATTCTGAACCAGGTTTTTATTGCGTTCCAATTCATTTTCATAAATCGGCATATACCATCCCAGGGGATTTGTCAGCTTGGTAGCCAGAATTCTTTTCTGGGTGGAGGGAACATTCCTGACAATAATCTCAATAAGCTTGCCTTTCCGGCTGTAGTCGTTTCTGCGTCCCATCCTGAGGAGGTCAAACCATCTTTTCCCCTCGAAAGCAAGCTCGAGCGCACGTTCATCCAGGATTGCATCTTCATAGGAAGTCGGGGAGTTTGGCAGGCTTAACGGGGGAACATCTGCCCTGTCACGGATTTCATTAATGATTTGCAGGGCCTCGGGGAAACGTCCCAGTTGTGACAATGCCTCAGCCTTCATCAGCAATACATCGGCATACCGGTAAACGATCCAGTTACAACTGCTCTGATCGATACCTGATCGTGCTGTTTCGCCGTCAGGAGCCCTTCCAACATATTTCCAGATTATAAAATCACTTTCAGAGTATTTCTTGATGGAAGCATCTTCCCCCCGGTACAGTTCACGGGTGTATTTCTTTCCGAAAAGTTCCAGAGACCTGTCGCTCGGATCGTAATTATACCCGTTCCGCTGGGTGAGGTCAAACATGCTGTTTGTCTGGTTCAGACTGGTGTTGAACTGAAATTCAAAAATTCCTTCCAGAGAATTGCCCGGGTAGAAAATCTCAAACCACCGGGCACTCGGCATGAGCACATATTTAGCCGTAGCCTCAATATTCTGAACATGTCTTATGCACGCTTCATAGTCGAAGTTCCACAGCGAAATATCCGCAAGTAGTGCATCGATAGCCGGCTTTGTAGCTCTTCCCCTGACTTCGGCCAGGGTCTGATAACCGTCAATGGTGGCATAATTCCTGACTTCCTCCAGGTCAAGCACGATGTGTTCCAAAACCTCATCGCCGCTTGTTTTTGGCAGATATACATTTGTGCCGTCATTGATGGTGGGTTCCAGTACCAGGGGCACATCCCGGAAGATCCGCACGAGGTAAAAATAACTCAGGCTTCTCAGGAAATAGGCCTCGGAAATAAAGCCATACAGCTGATAATCGGAGAAAGTATTATCTATGCCCTGAACCTCGGGGGCGTACTTTATCACTTCGTTGCAATAGTTGATCACCTGGTAAAACTTGAACCAGTTGCACATGGAATTATCGGGATAAATATTGCTTTCCATGATTTTTTGCTCATCCAGTGACTGGTTGATATCGCCCTTAACAAGGTCTCCTCTGATCTCGCCAAATTTAAAAAGCATTTCGTCCATGGTGGCAAATGTTTCATAGGCACCCATGATCACAGCCTCAACATCCTCCTTTGCTTTCCAGAATTCTTCGCGAATCAAACCCTGGGGGGGTACCAGCTCCATCCAATCGCCGCACGAAACCTGGAACAGCATGGTCAGGACGACGAGCGTTAACTTTTGTTTTATTTTCATTGTCCCTTTTTTTTAATAGCAATCAGAATCCAACGGATAAGGTAAAGGTTATCATTCTGGGCGGAGGAGTATTTGCCTCATCAACACCAATCCAGAAGGGATTGGAAGCATCCTGTCCCACTTCAGGATCCTGCCCTGAATACCTGGTGACCGTAAACAATTTACGGGCACTCACCGCAACACCCAGGGTTCTAAGTTTCAACTTTTCACACAACTCCGGTTTAAGCTTGTAGCCTAAAATAACATTCAATAACCGCAGATAGTCACCCGGTTCAACATACCGGTCCGATCCCAGGTTATTTGCAGGATGATTCAGGTAGGCCCGGGGCAGCATACCTTCTTCGTCCTGGCCCTGAATACGCCAACGGCTCAACACCGCCTTGCTCTGATTATTCCTGTTATTCATCCCTTCGGTCTCAATGGCAACGCCGTTTATAATATCAAAACCTACACGGTAATGGAACCCACAGGTAAGCTCTATATTTTTATACTTCATGGAGGTCCCGAATCCTCCGATGAATTCAGGATTGGAATCACCAATGTAAACCACATCATTCAGATCAATTTTTCCGTCGTGATTGATATCGGCATATTTTGCATCACCGCCCTTGAAAGTATAGGTCCCCTGGTAGGTCATCGGTATCGGTGCACCGGTATTATCGTAAAGCATATTCCCTTCGGCGTCCCTTGCAATTGCATCCGCATCGGTTGGATAAACACCCAGGTACCTGAATCCGAAAAATGATCCGATCGGCTGTCCCTGCATTACACGCAACGGGTATTCCCCGTTGCTGATAGAGGTGGATTGCTCATCATTGAAATTATCCGGAAGCCTGTCAAATGAATTCACATTATGTGTAATATTGAAATTCAACGACATCCGGAAATCCTTTTTCCGGATCAGCTTGTAGTCAGCCATCAACTCCCAGCCCTGATTTCCCAGTTCCCCGCCATTCAGGTATTTCAGCCGCTCAAAACCGGAAGAGGAAGGGATATCATAATCCTTGAACAATATATCCGTGGTAACTTTTCTGTACCAGTCACCTTCGAGGTACAACCGGTCATTGAACAGATTCAGTTCAAGTCCGATATCAACCGATGAAATAGTCTCCCACTGAAGATTGTCAAGTTGTACCTGCGTATTGACAATGGAAGGGAACCGCATATAGTTTCCCGTGTTGGTGGAACCATAGGTAGCGAAACGGGCATAAACATCCGTGGGCTGTCTTCCCGATACACCCCAGCTTGCCCGCAACATGCTTTCTCCCAGAAAATTCAAGGATTGGAGGAAGGGTTCCTGTGAAAAGCGCCATCCGGCGGAAATCCCTTTAAAGAGCCCCCAGCGGTGACTGGCGCCGAATGAGGAATGGGCATCTGCCCTGAGGATGGTCTGGAGCATATACCTGTCCTTGTATTTGTAGTTCAGGTTTATCAGGGCACCAAGCCCCCTTTCGGTCCCGGAACCATCTCCCATCCAGTTTATCTGACCATTAATGGCAGGATCCTGAATATCGGTGCTGGGCAATTTGTTGCTTTGAATATTCATCCATTCGTAGCCGCTCTGGTTGGTTATCCAGGTAACCGCGCCTGAAATTACATGGTCACTGGAATCAAACGGGGAATCAAAGGCCAGTTGGGTTTCGGTGTTTATTGACGAAAAAAGATTGTTGCTTTCTTCCGCTTTATTAACGGTCCATGCCAGCCAGTCGGATCCTATGGCATTGTATGGCAGATAATTCTGTGATTTGGCGCCTTCAAACTGAAAGGATACGGTTTCTCTGAATTTAACCCATCTCGTCAGGTTATAACTCAGGGTGAATGTGTTTTGCAGTGAATTGGCCTCCCGGTCATTTTTACCCAGTTTGGCAACAGCAACCGGGTTAAAGTAAACACTGCCACTACCCTGGTAGCTGTTAATGGGTGTAAAAAACTCCCCCGTTGGAACGCCATAAGCATCGTATTCCCGGATACTCATGTTGGGAGCCTTGATATAAGCCATTTCCCGTACATTCCTTCTTCTGTTTCGTCCTGTCCCGTCATCCAGTTCCAGGTTCCCGTCGGTTCGGTTGTTGGTATAACTGAACAGAACAGAAAACAACAATTTCCGGGAAAGGAAATAATCGAGGTTCACCCTGGTTGAAAATCGTTTTGCATTGGTATTGATGGTAGTCCCGCCTTCATCTACATAACTGAATGAGGTAAAGTACCTGGTTTTTTCACCACCGCCTGAAATGTTGAAATAATGGTCGTGTGTGACCGAGTTCTGAGTAATAGCAGCAATCCAGTCGGTGTTGGCAGAATAATTGTAAAAATCGTAATAGTCCTTATCGTAGGCAATCTCAGGTGGGATATCAAATATACCCCGGCTGTTATGCCATTCCTCGAGCTGCAGCATGATATATTCATCCCCGTTCAGCATAGGTATGGCAGGGGGTTGAAAGTTCAGGCTGTTTTTATAGGTGTAGTCGAACTGTACCTTACCCAACCTGCCCTTGTAAGTCTCAATGATCAGCACTCCGTCGGCGCCGCGTGAACCGTAAATTGCGGTTGACGCAGCGTCCTTCAGAACTTCAATGGATTTGATGTCCTGCAGGGCAATATTGATCAGGTTGCTGATGTCTTCCTGGTCGGCAGAACTGAGGTCAAAATCGGTAGGAATAGAAAACTGGGGAATTCCGTCGATAACCACCAGGGGTTTGTTGTTTCCCATAGAACTTAATCCGCGGATAACCAGCTGGGATCCTGATCCCGGGTCACCCGATGCCTGGATGATATCCAATCCGCTAACCCTTCCCTGCAAAGCGTCGCTGGCTGAAATTACCCCGATCTCCTTCATCTCGGCCATATCAACTTTAACCCGCGATGAGGCCACATCGCGGTCATCAATATTGGTAAGGCTGAGTTCCTCCTTTCTCCTGGCAGTAACAACCACTTCCTCCAGTTGAATATTCGAGGGTTCAAGCTCAACTGTCATGGTGGTTACGGGATCCACAAAAATGTTCTTAGTTACATACCCGATCATAACAACCTTTATAATGTGGCTCCTGTCTCTCACTTCCAGTACAAAGTCACCATTGACATCGCAAACCGTACCATTGATAATACGGTTGTACCTGTCGTATTCGATTACGTTTGCGCCGATCACCGCTATCTTTTCCTTCTTATCAATAACGCGTCCCCTGATCACTGCCCTTTGCTGCGAATAAGCTCCGGCAAATACAAAAAGCGCCAGCGCAACGATTATGGCTTTTCTGATTTCTTCCATATTATTTGGTATCCAGTTCGTTAAACAAGAGCACTTTGTCGATTTCATGAATCACCGCATTGGACAATATGGTAGGATAGGCTTCATTACCCTCACCCACATCCCGGCCTGCTATCAGATTGGTCAATGCAGATTCATTTATGGTCAGATAATTGCTGCCATTCTTCGCAGGGATACTTATCTCATCGTATCCCGGATCAATGTATAATTTGGTATAAACCGTGGTATATGTTGTTGATTTTTCATCCACCCTGGCTGTTTCGTAGTAGTTTGCGGCTTTATTCCCGTCGGTGAAGATCATGTCACCCTGGACAAAATGCAACAAAAGAAATTTTCTCAGCTCCCCGGTAGTAAGCGTATCATAACGGAATGTGCTGAGTGCTGAATCGTTTGGCACAAAAACCGTGTAATCCTCATTCTCTGAAATAAATGTATACCGGTATTCCTTGTCCCGTGTAAGTCCGGCTATTTTGAGCAGGTTATGGAAATTGGGATAGGTCCCCGATATTTTGAGGAAGAGGGTGGGCGCGGCAAAATTGAACCAGTTCCTGATGTCATAGGTTTTCCCGTTGTCAGCATTGGTGCTTATCTGCTGGGGTATCACGCTGGTTTGCACAAGGCCCTTGTATCCGATTGTTGTGGGTGCCGTGCCGCTGACTTCCCCTGTAACATTATTAAAGACAAGAAAATTCCCCGCAAGGTTTTTGATAAACTCCTTTCTCGCGGTTCCCCTGGGGTATTCCGTTCCAATATGGTTCAGCAGCAGTGTCCTCAGATCGTTGGTGGTGAGCTGGATCTCCTGGGCTGAAAACTCCGTGACAAAAAACACGGAGAACCGCTCTGTAATAGGACTATATAGCAGGGAGGAGTCAATCTTCAGGTTTACGTCCGATTCAACAAACAGCATATAATTCTTGTCCTCTCTTTTCAATGCCGGCAGCAATCCGGCACGTTCAATGGCATACATTACCCGGGAGTATCCCCGTTGCGTATAGATCGGACCGGTCACACTTTTAAATGCCCGCGGAGTCAGCACTTTGTTTACACCCACAAAGGTGCAATTGCTCCCGTATTGCTGCTGAACAATACTGGACTGGTCAACCGTTACCATGTCCATCTCTCCGTTATAAAAACCTTTGCTGAAATCGGTAGGATAAACCGGACCATTGGCCATATGGGTATTTACGATCATCCGTTTAATATGATGTGGTGTTTCCCGCAAAGAACCCCACATGCCCGGTCCGGAAAGATATTCGCTGATAAACTCATCAAATGCCTCATTGGTTGGAGCAATAAGTCCGTGATGATACCGGATGGACACATTACCCGGTAAGCCAAGGGTCCCTGACGGTGCCCTGGTTTCCTCATTTGTAATATTAAATGCCAGTTCCGGATAAATGATGTCAAATAAGGAGTCCACTATATAACCCTGGTCAGCTCCCGGTTGATCAAAAGTTTTATCTTCGTTATAAGTGAATTCCGGAAACGTATTTACCAGGTTTAAGAATTCACTGTAGGAATGATTTTCAGAAGGTGCATTTAACAGCTGAAAAGCATTCTTTAATGGCTCCACAACCCTGTCAATAATATGTACAAACCCGTTTTCAGCAAAAATGTCAGCCTCTATGATCCGTCCGTTTGAATAATACATGGAATTGGACTCAAAAGGCCTGCCGAAATAGAAGGAATAATCCCCTGAATTCAGGTCATAGATATCGAAGTATTCCTGGAAAAAAACAGGTGCATACTTGCGTGAATCGGTGGCCTGTTTCCTGTACCAACCCGACTGAAGCGTATCAACAATGATCAGGCGGTCCTCCTCCTGGTCCAGGGCAATACCATAGTTCCTGTCTTTATCACGCAGCAGGGTTTCACGTTTAAATCCCCTGGGCTCATCATTGCTTATGTCCAGGGAGTCAATCCAGCCATAAATATCAAGTGATCTGAGCTGATCGGTACTCCATGGATTTTGTACGATATGGTATTTTACAATCCGGGTAAGCTCATCGATGGGTATATCTTCCACTGCATGGTAGGCCGGATGCTCCTGAAAATACAATGCAAAGGCATCATTATCCGGTGCAAATACTGTGTAGCTTCCTGAAATATTGATCACACTGTCATATCCCGTAAGTTCAATGCACCTGGCAAAGGCCGAAAGCTCCGGCTGGTCAAGGATTTGGGTGAACAGCTTCCCGGCCAGCCAATCGGGACGCCGGTACTTGCTATCCGTATCAAACCGCTCACTGCAACCGATTACGGATAATACCAACAAAACCGGCAACAAAAGTCGTATTGTCTTCCTCATATTTTTATTATAAAGGGAATTTTAAATATATATTTTTTTTTAATAACTACTGTTTAACCGGCGGAAAGTTTACACATAAATAATTTAACATATGTAAATTTGCTCCATTTTAATTTTACTAATATTTTGATATTATGATACATATAATATTATTCCAGGGTGCAGCCAATAGGAACTCAAGCAAAATAATTCTTTACAAGTAAAATATATTATATTTTTATTAAAATTATTTATAAATTCGATTGATTAATACAATCGGTTGCAATTTTAACTCGGAGGTATTTGCTCCATAATAATTAAGGTATTCTTTTTTATTGGCTTTTCAATTCAATTGGTTTAAATATTTGCATTTCTAACTAAAAAACCTAACTTTATGAGGACTAAAACTTTACTATTACTTTTTTTGTTTACCTGTGGAGTTCTGAATGCTCAGGACACCATTCGGACACTGGTAATTTCTGAAGTAAGGCTCGATGATGCGCGGGAGGCCTATGTGGAGATTTCCAACGTAGGCGCAACCACGTTGAACCTTGCTCAGTTTGAACTGGGTGTGATCGGGGCATGGACAGTGCCGTGGGCTGCTGCTGCAAACTACTGGTTTATGCTGCCCGACAGGGATCTGGAACCCGGTGAGTCATTTGTTGTCGCAGCAATTTATGATTGGTCACCGCGAATGTGGCTGAAATCTCCTGATGATTATGCACCCATACTCAACAAAAAGGAGTTCTGGACACTGGCGGATCTTAAACTGCATTTTCCGGAATCGCCTACCGGAGATCCAACAGACAGCATTACTCCCTATTATCATGTACTGGAAACCTGGAGTGGAAGGGACTGTATTTACCTGAGACATCATATTTCTGAAACTGATTCAGCAGTTGTTGATCAGGTAAACGGTGTTTTTGCAGGTACCGATGGCACCCGCCTGGATAAGGGACCTATGGATGTGGCCGGTGTCACTGCCGCAACAAACGAGGCTACGCTGGTTCGTAAATTCAGTGTTAAAGAAGGAAATATTGATTTCGAATCAGCAAGGGGGCAAGATCTGGCCGAATCGGAATGGATGCCTGTGCCGCGACAACTTGGTGCCTGGGAAATGGACCGGAAATTATTCTGGACTGTAGGCAATCACGGCGACTACAACCTCGACGAAACCACGCTTACTTCCGCCACAATTGACATTAACTGGTTGGATTCCACCCTTTTAGTTCCATGGGGCATCAGGAATGATGATTCGATCATGGTCGAATTTGATGTAAAACCCGGCCTGGCATGGCACTATACTTACTCTCCGGTCCGCGAGGACTCCGCATATGTTTCGGCCCGGACAGGAGATATTCTTACGGTATACGCCTGCGGAAATGACCTGGATATGATCAATTTTGAAATCCAGGTTGCTGAACCCACCAATGATGTTAATATCGTGGTTCCTAAAAATGTACCCAACGAAACCGGCGGATATGGCGGGCCATTGTATATTGTTACCGATGGTGTTCCCGGAATGGATACGATCAATGGGTATTGGGGACAGCTGAACGGACCTTTTTTCAGAGGTGTTGGTTTTGCTACCCGTGTGGACACCATGTTCAAGTACCTGGAAAAAGCTCCCGGAGCCGCCTGGGAAATGATTTGGGTTGACGGTAATGAAAGGACCGACCTGAAAAATGGTGACAAACTCAAGGTAACTGCAGAAAATGGCGCGGTAAAGGAATACTTTATCAAGGTGGAAAGCTACAGACCCAGCCATAATGCTTACCTGAGCACCATAACCTGGCCCGATATTCCCGGAGATTACAAAGGAATCTTTGGATGGATGGGTGACACGATCCCCAATTTCTCCGATCAGAAATACGATTACAAAGTCCAGGTACCGGCTGATGTTAACGGCATTCCGGCTCTGGTTGCCAAAACCCAGGACATTAACGCCAAGATTGAGGTTGACAGGGCTGTGAATCTGTATGGTACGGTTGCTGATAAGACCATTATCTTCACTACCACAGCGGAAGATGATACTTCGGTATTGGTTTACAAGGTCCAGCTTGAAAAAGAAAAGGATCCTTCAAATATACAACCCTGGTCGTCCGATCCGTTTATTTCACAATTTGTATGGCAGGATCAGTGGGCGAGTGGATTCCTGGAAGTCAGCAATCCGGGCAATCAGGCGCTCGACATGAGCAATTACATGTTCTGCTTCGGATACGTAAACAATCCTTCCGATGCCATTACACGGTTGGCAGGTACCGGGGATTGGGGTGGCAGATACGGGAAATATATCCCCGGATACAAATGGGTGGATGAAACAAACTGGGCTATCACACCCGGTGTTGTGGTCCAGGACCTGAATGTCAATCCTATTGTCCAGGGCGGCGATGTATTTGTAATTGGCGATATCCGTAGCACCGCTCAAAGTGGTTATCCCTGGTGGGCCAGTGAACAATGCGATATTGATTTCGGTAATAACCCCTGGGGTGAAACAGTTAATAACTGGACTGCTTTGCAACAATGGAATGGTGCAAACTGGTACCTGTTCAGGATCGAGAACGATTCTGTCAAAAACGGGTTGAAAGCCGCCATTGATCCCAATGATTTTACCCTGATCGAAGTGTTTGGAAGTGGTGACGGCACTGCCCCGGTTGTCGGAGGAGCACAGATCCAGCAAACAACCGGTTATACCCGGAAGCCAGTGTACTATACGGGAAATCCCGATTTTAAGGGTTCATTTGGAACTGATGCCGAAACGAGCGAATGGATAAAGGTCGACAGGCCTTACTTCCAGGCATTGGGCGTGCCTTGGCCAAACGATATCCTGTATATTACCCAGGGACTCGGCAGTCATTTCATGGATGAAGTTACCATTTTCAAATCCACCGTTTCCTCACTGGTTTACAAGGTTAGTTTGGGATTTACCGAGGATGAGGAGATCAGGGGTGTTGTGACCAACACCACGGTTGACGGATTCCTGGCCAATATCATCAAATCCCATGAAGATCAGGCGCTTACGTTGAAAAGTGCTGTGGATGGTGCCATCCTCACCGCAACAGACACCCTGCTGAACGGGGATACCCTGATTGTTGTATCAGCCGACCTTTCCAATACAACAAAATATTCACTTGAAGTAACCGACGAAGGTCTGAATAACGACGCCCTCCTTGTCTCCGAAGTGTATACGATTGCTGTTGACGGACAAGAGGGTACCGTATCCGGATTTGAATACGGAACTGCACTGAAGACCATTGTTGATACTGCGAATCTTACAGTACCTGCAGGTGCCGAGTTCAATATTATCGATGCTGCGGGTGCTTATGTTCCGCTCTTGATGCTGAACTTTGATACCACCTATGTAGATGTCCAGGTAAGTGATCAGATCTACTTTGAAGTAATATCCGAAAATGGTTTGAACACCATTCTTTACCAGCTGCAGCCGGATGCCGATGCCTCCGATGCATTTGTAACATCCAATGTATTCCTGGTTGACCAGGAAGCCTCATTGATTGACCTGGTTCCTGAAGGTACAACGCCATTCGGACTGCTTTCGAACCTGATCCCCGCACCGGGCGCTACCATGATGCTGGTTGATAAAATGGGGTATGAGCGGATGTTCGGTGATGTGGTTAAGGATGATAAGTTGATCGTCACCGCAGCTGATGGTGAGACCACACGTACCTATTACCTGACTTTCCTCGGGGCATCTTCCAGGAATTCTCTGGCCTATGTATTATCGGATGTCTACCTGGTAGACCAGATTGACTATGTGATAAGCGGCAATATCGGAGAAAATACAACGGTCAGCGCTTTCATTGCCAATCTGTTGGCATCCGAAGGCGCCACCTTGCTGGTAACGGATGCTGATGGTATTGAAAATACGGGCGACCTCAATGCAGGTGACCAGTTGGTGGTTACTTCCGGAGACGGACAAACCACAGTGATCTATATCATTACAGTTGCCACTTCGGTTGATGATCCAAGGATGAATCCGATTGCAGTATACCCCAACCCGACCCGTGACCGGGTAACCATTTCAGGTCTGGAGACTGGCAACCGGATACAAATCACCAACATCGTAGGCGTACTTGTTCTTGACAGGTTTGCTTATCAGGAAAAGGAAGTAATATCGATGGACGGACAACGTAACGGAGTATATTTCATTACAATCAGCAATGCCGACGAAGTAATAGGTCGTCATAAACTGATCGTGGAATAATGTTCCTGAGATTTAAAAAAAAGAGCCTGTTTTTGCAGGCTCTTTTTTTTATAGGATTATTTTTACACCAAACTTGTATTATGAAAAGAATTCATTTGGTAATCCTGGTTATTTATTTTACCGCGTTGGCTGTTCCTGCCGCCGCTCAGTTAACACCACATGAAGCGGCGAGCCGGATGCAGAAGGGTATTAACCTGGGTAACACACTTGAACCTCCGCTTGAAGGCGGATGGAATAATCCCGCCGCCCGGGAATATTATTTCGATATGTACAAACAGGCCGGCTTCAATTGTGTGCGTATACCGGTCCGTTGGGATGAGCATACCCAGGATGCCAGCCCGTTTAAAATAGATGAAACCTGGCTGCAGCGTGTTGAGCAGATACTGGACTGGGGATTGGAACGCGATCTTTTTGTGGTGGTAAATGCACATCATGACGACTGGATCAAGCAAAACTATGGCAATGCAACCTACAGGGCACGCTTTGACAGCATTTGGTCCCAAATATCCACCAGGTTCAGTGACAAATCCGAAAAACTCCTTTTTGAAGTACTGAATGAACCTTACGGTTTAACGAAAGAACAAAATGACGATATGCACCAGCGTATCCTGGCCATTATCAGGAAAACAAATCCAACGCGTATCGTGATTTTCCAGGGACATAGCTGGGGAGGATCGGATGAGCTGATCACTGCTGCCATTCCCGATGATGATTTTGTCATAGGCTCATTTCATTCCTATGATCCATATACATTTGGATTATTGGGTCAGGGCTCCTGGGGAACTTCCGGTGATTATGCCGCACTGGAGAATAAGTTCATCGGTGTAAAAACCTGGTCGGATAACAACAATATACCGGTTTTTCTCGGCGAATTCGGATCTCTCCGAACCTGTGATTATAATTCAAGGATGAAACACTACAGGGCTTATGTTGAACTGGCACAGAAATATGGTTTCGTTTACTGCGCCTGGGACGATGGCGGTGATTTCAGGATCATGGAACGGGCAGCCGGAAAATGGGATGAAGTAAAGGATATCCTGCTGCACACCACGGCAGTTTCACCGAAAAACCCCACACCGAAGATCTTGCAGGACACCATCATTGAGCTGAAGTGGAACAATGCCGTTTCCGATCACGACAGTATATTTATTGAGCGAAGAACCGGGAGCAGCTCTTATGCGAGAATTGCCTCCCTAAAGAGCGACACCGGCAGTTATTACAACATTAATCTTCCACCCGACACCTATTATCACTACCGGGTGATTGCCGTTTACAATTCCGGGGAAGCTTTGTATTCCCAGCCGGCAAGGGTGTTTTTACCGGTTTATGTGCCCAGGGTGCGTGAGAGTTACCTGGGTGAACCGGCAACTATTCCTGGTACTGTGGAAGCTGAAAACTACGATGTGGGTGGTGAAGGCCTAACCTACCACGATGCAGATGCGTTAAACCTGCCAGGTGATTACCGTCCCGATGAAGGTGTTGACATTTACAGCCGGAACGGAGACGGCTACCATATCGGCAATGCCATGCCGGGTGAATGGTATGAGTATACCGTATTTGTTGAAGAGGAAGGATCATATACCATTGATTTTCACCTGGCTGCAATTCAGGGAGGAGGTACGTTCAATATAGAGATAGGCGGAACAGGATCAGGGACCCTTTCTGCTCCCAATTCCAACAGCTGGCTGACCACCAAAAGTGTACGGACAACTATGGATTTAACGGCCGGTGAACAGATATTGCGTTTTAACGTTATTGCACAACCGTTGTTTAATATTGATAAATTCGATTTCACCCTGATCGAAGTGGCAACCCTGATACCTGTACTTAAGGATAAGCCATTTCATGTTTATTTAAACCAAAACCGGGAAATGGTGATTGATTGGCAACGGGATGACCTGATAAGGTGGATACAGGTGTATGATATAACCGGTCCCCTGATCCGTTCCATTCCGGATCCGGAAAAAAATTCGCAAGTCTCCACCCTGGGAATGCCTGCAGGGATCTATATCATTCAGGCACTAACAGAAAACGAAAAGTATACTGCAAAAATAATCCTCGACTAATTATGAAAAAACTGTTACTACTCCTGTTCCTTGTTTGCTTTTCAGGCAATTCCTTAATTGGACAGCAGACCGTAACTGTTACTGTTCATGCTACCGATACGGTTAAGGCAGTTTCGCCATTCATTTACGGGAAGAACAACAGCCTTTCTGACAACACAGGTCAGCCGTTATCCGCTGCCCAATGGCAACGCTTACGTGATCTTGGGATAAGGATATTCCGTGAAAATGGCGGGAACAATTCAACCAAGTATAACTGGAGACGAAAACTTTCAAGTCATCCCGACTGGTATAATAATGTTTACTCCCACGATTGGGATTATGCAGCCCAAAGCCTGCAGGCGAACATACCCGCAGCCCAGGGCATGTGGGCTTTTCAACTGGCCGGAAAAGCTGCCCGGACCAGCGGGGCCAATTTCAACGATTGGGGCTATAACCAATCGCAATGGTGGAACGGAGTAGGACAAAACCTTTGCGGAGGAGGCCAGGTTAATCCCGAAGGCGGCCATGAAGCACTTGTTGAGGGAAATCCCGCATTGTACCTGGAAGATTGGACGGCTGATTCAACGGTTGGGATATTGAACCATTGGTTCGGAGGCACTGGTATCGGACTGTATCCGGCCGGTATACAGTACTGGAATATGGATAATGAACCGGAGATCTGGGATGGCACCCACGATGATGTATGGCCGGTACAGCCGGAAGCCGAAGCATTTATGCTGCAATATTTTGAGGTTGCTAAAAAAGCACGTGCGGCATTTCCGGATATCAGGCTGATGGGGCCGGTTCCCGCCAACGAATGGCAATGGTATAACTGGAAGGGATCCAAGGTTTTATATAACGGTAAGGAATATACCTGGCTTGAATATTTCATCCTCCGTGTTGCCGAAGAGCAACAGGCTAGCGGCATTAAACTGCTGGACGTGCTGGACATACATTTTTACCCGGGTGAGACCCAGTCTTCCGATATTGTACAGCTCCACCGTGTATTTTTTGACACAACATACAACTATCCGGGTGCAAACGGTGTAAAACGCACCGGCCCGGGAAGCTGGGACAACAGCATTACCAGGGAGTATATTTTCAAAAGATGCAATGACTGGCTGAAAAAATACATGGGTGCAGATCAAGGCGTTAAACTGGCGGTATCGGAAATCGGGATAAACGGGGATAATCCGAATGTTTCTGCCTCGTGGTATGCATCAACACTGGGTGAATTCGCAAAACAGGGCGTTGAGGTTTTTACCCCGTGGACCTGGAAGACAGGAATGGATGAGGTGATTCACCTGTTCAGCCGGTATGGTCATGAAAACTATGTTAACGCGATTTCCTCACAGGAACAATACGTTTCTGCCTATCCTACCCTGAACTCCGGCAAGGATTCCATGACTGTGTTCCTCGTAAACCGGCATCTTACCGAATCACGGTTGGTGGATATTAATCTTGCGGATTTCCGTATCAGATATGGCACACACAATTTGTATACACTGTCCGGGCTCCCCCAGAATGAAACTTTTGGTTCGCACACGGCGAACGCACTGAACAAGACGGAAATTCAGGCCGCCGGAACTAATTTCAGCATTCAGCTTGCTCCCCTTTCAGTCTCAGCAATTGAACTGAGAAAAGCACAGCAAACACCGTTTGGGGAACTGGTGGACGCAGCCGAGGCTGAGCAGGGTGTTTTGCAGGGCGTAACAGTCACTGCAATTGTTCCCGGTTACTCCGGAACAGGATATGTGACCGGATTTGACAATGCATCCGACAAGGTTACCGTAAGTGTGGAAGTACCGGCCAAAGGCCTGTATAAAGTGATGATCAGGTACCTTGGCAACAACGGTGAGAAATTTCAGGATTTTTCAGTTAATAACGGCTTTTCATCCGTTATCCGGTTTCCGGCATCGGATACTTTTACCTATACGGAGGCGGGTAAATATTACCTCGAAGCAGGAACAAATACACTCACCGTGGGCAAAAACTGGGGATGGTCGGATATTGACAGGTTCGAGGTATATTACACGGAAAAAAACACTTATGACATTTCGGCCGGATTGGTTGATACAGCTGGTACTGAGGCCACCCGGGCACTTTACGGTTTCCTGGCGGATCAGTTTGGCAACAACATTATTTCGGGTCAGACACACGATTATTACAATGAAATTAAGACACTGACAGGAAAATCACCCCTTCTCAGGGCTGGCGATTTTCAGCACTTTACCGGGGGATATCCTTATCTCTGGAAAGATGGCGCCCATACATTCGGTAAAGATGACGACGGTACCGTGGATGAACTTATCTACTGGTATAACGGAACAGGCAAAAAAGGAATTGTTTCCATGCATTGGCACTGGCATTCACCCACTGGGGGAGCAGCGGGAACAAACACGTTCTATACCGATTACACCGATTTTGATATTACACGGGCTGTTACCCCGGGTACTCAGGAATATACGGATATCATCCGGGATATAGACGATATCGCCTTACAGCTAAAAAAATTTCAGGATGCCGGAGTTCCTGTTCTTTGGAGACCCCTGCATGAAGCCGGCGGAGGATGGTTCTGGTGGGGCGCCAAGGGACCTGTGGCCTGCAGGGCGCTTTATAATATACTTTTCGACCGGCTGAAGAATCACCACCAGCTGCACAATCTCATCTGGGTTTGGTCGACACCTGAAACCGATTGGTATCCGGGCAATGACAAGGCAGATATCATCGGGCACGATTCCTATCCCGGGAGTTTTAATTACGGGAACCAGAAAAGCGCCTTTGACGTATTGTATAACCTTACCCAGGGTGAAAAACTTATTGCCATGACTGAAAATGGTCCGGTCCCGGATCCGGATGACTGCCTCGACCTGGATGCAACCTGGTCGTGGTTTATGTCATGGAGCAACCTGGTGGTTCTGCAGAATTCGGCCGGACATATCCTGGAAGTTTTCAATAACCCGCGGGTATTAACGGTTGAATCGTTTTTCCCCGAAACAACCCATGAAGTGGCCTTTACCCTTTTCAATAATAATACGAATGAAACACTTTGGGGAACACCCGTATCTTTCGGTTCGGAAACGCAGGTAACGGATGCTTCAGGAAAAGTTGTATTTGATGTTGATACCGGCTCGTATACCTATTCGGTAAATAAGCCATCCTACCTGCCCGAAACAGGGGACCTGGACATACAGTCCGACACAGCCTTTTACCTGTATCTTATTCAAACCCATGCCGAAGTTAAATTCAAGCTTACGGAGGGAACTACTCCCGTAAATCTGGCCCTGGTAACAGTAGATACCGGTTCGCTCCTTACTAACTCCCTCGGTATTGCCCTTTTCAGGCAACTTCCGGTATTTGAGGATTACACGTACCGGATAACAAAGGACGGCTATGCGGATGCGGAAGGATCTTTCTTCCTGGCCAGGGATACCACG
>DATEVU010000013.1:0-13239 GCA_035258345.1 Bacteroidales bacterium | reverse complement strand
ATTATGTGTGGTTAAATTCCTATTATTTTATATCACACGACAACATATTGCTCATTGATGACGGTACGCACGCATTGCTTGCCAAATATGGTGATCCTGAAAGCCGGCAATACCTGCTACTGATCCAGTATACCGGCAATGCCAGGGCATCGGAAGCCTTCGCTTCATTTGGAGCCTCTTTTTTCCCGGAAGGATTGGAAGCAAATTGTATCCTGTTGGAGGACAACAGCTGGCTGGCGGCCGGGTTAACAGGCAATTTAATTGCCGCCGTATTCAATGCCCCTTCCCGTCAGGTTGCGCAGCAGCTTCTCACCAGCGCAATGGAACGTTACAGAACTATAGAAATGTAATTTAATCAAATTAATACTTCACCCCATGAGCACAAAACTGACACGTCGGAAAATGTTGCAGGACACAGCCAAACTGGCCCTGGGAAGCACTATTCTTATGAGTAATCCCTTACGTGTTTTCGGGACCAGCCAGGACAATAAGTCACGGGTAGTACTTGTAAGGAATGCTTCACTGCTTGATGCCGCAGGCAAGATTGACAAACGGGTGCTGTCGGAGATGATGGATGAGGCAATTGTTAAGCTTACACTTGCAGGTTCACCTTCAGAGGCCTGGAAAAAGATTATCCGGCCGGATGATGTTGTCGGTATCAAAACAAACCAGTGGAGGTCCTTACCCACACCACCGGAACTTGAGGATATACTGAAAGCAGGGGTAATGCAAGCCGGGGTGGGTGAAAACGATATCAGCATCAAGGATTGGGGCGTTTTGAATGATCCGGTATTTAAAAGATCAACGGCACTGATCAATACAAGGCCTTTACGAACCCATGCCTGGTCAGGGGTGGGCACACTGCTTAAAAATTATATCTTATTTTCACCGCAGCCTCCTTCCTACCATGATGACTCATGCGCTGACCTGGCCAAATTGTGGGTTCTTCCTGAGGTAAAGGGTAAAACCCGGCTCAATGTTCTGGTGATGATCACGCCTTTGTTTCACGGCATTGGTTCACACCATTTCAATAAGGAGTTCACCTGGCCATACCAGGGACTTATCGTAGGATTTGATCCGGTAGCCGTTGACTCAGTTGGCGTGCATATTCTTCAGGCAAAAAGGAAAGAGTATTTCAAGGAGGACAGGCCCCTGAATCCGCCTGCCAAACACATTGTTCTCGCTGATACAAGGCATCACCTGGGCAATGCCGATTTTTCAAAGATCGACCTGGTAAAGGTGGGATGGCAGGAGGATTTGCTGATTTAACGAAGGACAATAATTTAGTTTTGATCTATTTTCTGAGCCGGTCGTCTATTCCTGCCCGGAATACCGGTCAGGTCGTCTCCCAGATCTTCACGAACTTCAGCTGCGACAGAAGTCAGCTGATGAACTATGTGCGGGTACATAAGCTGTACATCATACCGTTCACCCGGATCGCGCCACAGGTCAAAAAGCATCAGGCCGGTTTCTTTCTGCTCATTCACTTTTCCGGGATAGCCGTTCATGCCGGGTTCAAAACCTTCGTATGTTCTGTGTTTGTGGGGTAATACCAGTTTAAACCGTTCATTCCGGATAGCTTCCAGATCGTTTACCCTGTAATAGTAAGCAAAGTACTCCCGGGGATTTGCATCTGTATTTCCCATAATAAGGGGAAGAAGATTTACTCCATCAATTTTCAGTACCGGGAGAGGTGCCCCGGTTATTGCTGCCACAGTAGGCAAAATATCCATTGCACAGGTGAGTTTGTTACATACAACACCCTCCGGAACAACCCCTTTCCAACGCATGATGCAGGGAACCCTGCTACCTCCTTCAAAGGTAGTTCCTTTGGCTTCCCTTAACCCTGAGGTGCTCCCCGCATGGTTGCCGAAATTTATCCAGGGTCCGTTATCGGAGATGAAAATTACCAGTGTATTATCATCAAGATTCAGCTTTTCCAGCAGGGCTAAGATCTGTCCCACACTCCAGTCGATCTCCATCATCACGTCGCCATACAGGCCATGCCGGCTTTTTCCCCTGAATTTATCCGATACTGCCAGGGGTACATGGGGCATGGAATGGGCAAAATACATCAGAAATGGTTTGTCTTTGTTATTCTCAATGAACTGAACAGCTCTTTCTGTATACCGGGTAGTCAGTTCTGCCTGATCTTCCAGTGACCATAATTCTTTTACAATTTCATTACCGTCAATCAACGGTAATGCAGGATACCTTAATTTATGGGGAAGATTCGATGCTGCTGTCACCCGGTGGCCCTCATAATCAACAGGCCACATATCATTTGAATAGGGCAGCCCCAGGAAATCGTCAAAACCATGCTGCAAAGGAAGAAACGGCTGTGTATGACCAAGGTGCCACTTGCCAACCATTCCACAGGTATATCCTTTTTTCTTAAGCACTTCGGCAAGGGTTTGCTCATCCGGATGGATCCCGAAATTGCTCTGGGAGGAGAGGGCACCGTGAAAACCTACCCGGTTCGGATAACAACCGGTAAGCAGTCCCGCCCTGGAAGCGCTGCATACCGGTTGGGGTGCATAATAATTCGAAAAATACATTCCTTCTTTTGCCAGCCTGTCAATATGGGGTGTGGCATATCCGGAGGCTCCTGTAATGGACAAATCCCCGTAACCCATATCATCAAGCAGAAACAGCACAATATTTGGAAGCTTTTCTTTAGCATTGGCAACAGTGGCAAACCACAGGCATGCAATGAAGGTAATGATTGATCTGGTCATGGTCTGTTAATAATTTCTGATATTGCGGTGATCAAAATGTGGCCTTTCGGTGCGTTTCAGCGGGATGTTCATTCCATCGGTAGATTCCATCCAGTCATACAAAGCCTTATTCATTTTTTTAATTGTTTCCTGATGTTCCGGAGAAGCAATCAGATTTTTTGTTTCAGCCGGATCTTCCTGTAAATCGTAAAATTCATTTGTGTCCCAAATACCATGGTACCTGATGTATTTGTAACGGTCAGTGCGTACGCCATGCATTGTCGGGGTCTGAGGAAATTCATGTTCCCAGTAATACTCATAAAAGACTTCGTTGCGCCAGGGTATATCCTGCCCTTTCATGAGTGGAAGAAAGGAGTAACCCACCATCTGTTCGGGCTTTTTTATGCCTGCATAATCCAGGATGGTGGGGGCAACATCAACATTCTGAACCATTTTTTCAATGGTTGTTCCGCCTTTAAGAATTGCAGGACATCTTACCAGCATGGGAACGCGGACGGATTCCTCGTAAAACTGCCTTTTGTCGATCAATCCGTGCTCGCCCCAGGCAAATCCGTTATCACCCATATAGATGACCAGGGTGTTTTCATCCAGGCCGGCTTCCTTCAGGAAATCCAGAACTGCACCAATGCTTTCGTCAATCGACCGCAGTGTTTCACAATAATTCCTAACCTGCACATCCCAGGGCCTGCCGTGGTAGGAATAATCCACACCATGCCAGCTTTCGCGCTGATTCTTTACCCAGTTGGGAATCATGTTTTCTCCATAATAAGCCGGCCCTTCGGCTGCCTTTCCGGTATTGGGATCAATACTGGGAAGTTCCGTAATTCCATATTTCGGAATGTTGAACGACGGTGCCAGTACCAGCTCTTCACCGGCATAGCTTCCTTTATGACGCTTTGCCGGGCTGAAATTATCGTGAACCCCTTTGTGGGACAAATACACAAAAAATGGTTTTTTCGCATCCGGGTCCCTCATAAATTGGATGGCATGTTGTGTGATCAAATCAGTAACATAGGTACTGTCCTTATATTGCACCCATTCACCGTTGGTATTAATTCTCGGGTTATAGTATTCACCCTGTCCCCTGAATCCTTCCCAATGATCGAATCCGGGTTGTGGATTGCCGGTATCATTTCCCATGTGCCACTTGCCAAAGAAAGCTGTTCTGTAACCCGACTTCTGCAAATACTGGGGGAAAAAAGTAAGACCCTCCGGAAGCGGTGCGGAGTTATCCACTACTTTATGGCTGTGTGAATACATACCGGTAAGAATGGAGGCACGGCTTGGGGAACACAGCGAAGTGGTAACAAAGGCATTCCTGATATACGCGCCTTCGGCCACCATCCTGTCCATGTGCGGGGTTTTAAGCCAGGGTACCTTATTGATGAATCCCATATAATCATAACGGTGATCATCTGAAAGAATGAAAACTATGTTGCGGGGTTTTATAGCCGGCTGGCTTTTTTGGGCGCGTTGACCGGGGGTATTCGCAAGGGCATTTGATCCGATCAGCACTGTGGAAGCAAGTAAATATTTCAACTGCATATTTCAAGTTTTTATTAAAAGTAATAATTCGATAACAGGAAAAAAAGTAAAGAGGGAATTTACTCCCTCCTTACTCCTGATCAATTTATTCTACCATCCCGGATTTTGAACAAGCTGGGGATTCAGGTCGATTTCACGTTGGGGTATTGGCATCAATATCATATGATCCTTGATATTTTCAGCCAAAACAGTTTTGTTGCTTTCGGCAACACTGGCCTCATAGGCACTGTGTTCTATCATCCGTTGAATGAATGTGCCGGTTCTTGCCAGGTCAAACCAACGGTGTCCCTCATGTGGAAATTCCAGTCTCCTTTCGTTCAGGACAATAGTACGGAATTCATCTTTGCTGACTGCACCATAATTGCCGCTTGTATTTCCGAAACCTCTTTCCCGGACCCGGTTCAGAACTGTGATAGCCTCAGCTGTACGATCAACCTCATTGAGCGCTTCGGCATACATCAACAAAGCATCGGCATAACGAATGATATGCATGTTGATGTCACATTTATTGGCGGCATCCAAACCATCGATCCAATACTTTCCTGAGAGTGGAATACTGGAAGTTAATACCAGTCCGGTTTTAGGATTGGTAAAATCAAACCTGAAGTTTACCGCACGCCGGAGATCATTCGGGTCAAACTGATCAAATAATTCCTGGGTTGGAATATCGGCCTCGTTGCTACCTGTAACTCCGATATTTCCACCGGGAACAGAGTACTTGGGTCCTGCCAGGCCCATCTCGCCGTTTGCAGTATAGGGAGGTTCCTTAAACTCCAGGTATAGTACTGCCTCGATACCGGATTCAGTCCCGGGTTTCCAATTATCCCCGTAATTGTCATGCAAACCATAACCATAGGTGCCTTCATTGTCAATTACTTCAGCAAGTTTTTCCGTAGCGCTGGCGAAATCATGCATAGCAAGATATACTTTCCCAAGCAAAATCTTTGCGGCTCCTTTTGTAACTCTTCCTTCATCAGCGGCGGAATATTCCGACCATAAAGGAAGAAACTCCTCAGCAAATGTCAGATCGTCAATAATCAGGGCATAAACCTGATCCTTTGGAGTTCTTGGTCCCAATGCATCTGAAATGGTTTTCACATCAGTCACCAGGGGTACATCACCAAAGTATCTCACCAGGTTGAAATAATACAAAGCTCTCAAGAACATGGCCTCAGCCACTAACCGATTCTGCAGCGTTGTATTCATGGTGATATTCGGAATGTTATTGACGGCCGCATTGGCTTTTGAGATCCCGGCATAACAATTCGCCCACATATCCCTGATAAAGGTATTTTGTGAGTTATACCGCAAAAATTCCATATCCTGCAGGAAGGTATTAGGCATTCCCAACCCATTTTTCATATTGTCGGTTGGCAGTTCTCCCAGCATATACATAAGCCTGTTATACAGGGCATTTAATTGTTGGTATGTGGCATCTACACCTGCTTGTGCATCATCAGCCGTTGTATAAAAATTATCAACAACCAGCCGGTCTGTCGGACTTTCTTCAAGAAATGAAGAACATGAATTAAGAATAAGAAGGAATCCGAATGCAACTATGCTAGATTTAATAGTTCTTTTCATCATTATCTGAATTATAGGTTATTATAGATCAAGTTTTATACCCATCATGAATGTCCTGGACTGAGGATAACCTCCGTAATCTTCACCCGATTCAAGTGTGGATGCACCGCGATAACTCACTTCCGGGTCATAGCCCCTGTAATTGGTAAAGGTTAAGATATTCTGGCCGGTGACATAGATGCGCAACCCGTCAATTTTCTTATTATTTTTTAATGGCATGTTATAGGAGAAGGAAATGGTCTTTAATTTAAGGTATGAGCCATCCTCTACAAACCTGTCACTTACCAGTACAGCGCGATTAGTACTGGCTTTGGGGTAGATATTGCTCGGAGCTCCGGGTTTCCAACGATTCTGTAAATCCTGGTAGGCATTCTGGCCTCCTGTAGGTGTTTCCAGCTCAATGGCGTTGTAATTAAAAATTTCGTTCCCATAGCAATATTGAAAAAACACATTCAGCTCAAAATCTTTAAAGGAAAAAGAATTGGTGAGACCACCAAAAAAATCGGGATTTGCATCACCCAGGATCTCGCGGTCATTATTTGCATCAACCCTGTTGTCGCCATTCAGATCTTTGTATCTTCTCAGGCCAATGCCAAGTGGTGATGTAGAGGAGGTTTGTTCGGCAACTTCTTCTGCATTCTGGAAAATACCATCGAACCGGTATCCATAAAATACGCCTACAGGCTCACCAACAATTAACCTGCGGAACGAGCCGGTTTTCAAATGGCCATCCCCTTCGGGCATTTCCTTGTAAGATTCGCCGCCCAACGCCAATACTTTATTCTTGTTAAAGGAGATATTGAACGCGGTTGTCCACTTAAATGCCCGGGTGAGGTTATCGCTTTCAAAAGAAAACTCAAACCCCTTATTTTCAAGACTGCCAATATTCTGCAACATGGTTTCGAATCCTGAAACATATGGAATAGCCACACTGTAGAGCAGATCGGTAGTTTTTTTGTGATAATAATCGGCAGTTATCCTGAACCTGTTTTCATATAATCCCAAATCCACACCCACATCAAACTGCCCTGTTTTTTCCCATTTCAAATCGGGATTGGGTATCTTATTGGGATAAAAACCTGAAACAAGCTGATTGCCAAGTGTCCAACTATTGCTGCCCAATGTGGCGAGCGATTCATAAACACCAATCTCTGTATTGCCGGTAAAACCATAGCTCACACGCAATTTAAGATTATTGACCAGATTCCTGAATGACTGCATAAAGTTTTCTTCTGAAATACGCCAAGCAGCGGAACCAGATGGGAAAAACCCATATTTATTGTTGGCGCCAAATCTGGAAGATCCGTCTGCGCGAGCAGTAACAGATACCAGGTATTTATTATTCAGGCCATAATTAATACGCCCCAGGTAGGACATTAAACTCCATTTCATGTTTGATGATCCTGGCTGGAAATAAATAGAACCTGCTCCCAGGTTATTATACTCCATTACGTTATTCACAAAATTTCCTGAAGAAGCGGTGACTGTTTCAATACTATTCTGTTGAACTGTAAATCCTGCCAAAACATTTAAGCTATGGATATCATTAAAGGTTCTGTTATAGGTTAGCGTATTTTCATTTAACCAGTTTATTGATTTGTTAACACCAACTGTGGCACTGGAAGTTCCGTTGGACTGATAGATTGTTGTGGGAGTATATGTATTTGCTTTCAAGTACATAACATCTGTGCCCACCGATACTTTTGCCTTAAGACCTGGTATTATCTCCAATTCGCCAAATACATCCCCCAATAACCTGGATGTGGAAGTATTGAATTTTTGTTCTTTTGCCGTGGCAACCGGATTGGGAACCAGCGTTCCGGGTGTATTTACCTGGGTGTATTCACCGGTTTCTTCATTCACATAAACAGGAAGAATCGGATTCATTTTAAGGGCACCGTTAACTACACCGCCTTCACCACCTACATCAGTTGCTGCAGCATTGTTGGTAATATAGCTGCCTGATAAATGGGAACCAACCTTAAACTTTTCATTTAATTTCCTGTCAATATTTACGCGAGTTGAATACCGCCGGAAATCCGAATTTATTACTATACCTTCCTGATTATAATAGTTGCCGGAAATTGCATAGGTAGTGTTTTCATCACCACCGGAAAATGATAACTGGTAATTCTGGGTTTTGGATTTTCTGAATACTTCGTCCTGCCAATCTGTACCTTCGCCCACAGTTGCAATTTGAGCCAATTCAGCTGCATCATAAAAGGCTGGCAGCCCGTCATTTGTATATGCTTCATTCACCAGGACGGCATATTCCTGTGCATTCAATAAATCTATCTTTTTAACAAGCTTTTGAATCCCGAAGTTTACATCAAAAGTGATTTGATTATGACCTTTTTTGCCACTTTTGGTGGTTACCAAAACCACCCCATTTGCAGCCCGGGCACCGTAAATTGCAGTTGCGGATGCATCTTTCAGGATCTCAATGGATTCAATATCAGCCGGATTAACTGTTGACAATCCGCTCATTTGGGCCTTGCCGCCTGTTTCCCCAAAACCGGTACCGCTGTATACAGGGAAACCGTCAATAACATACAACGGTTCATTCCCACCCTGCAAAGAACTACTGCCACGTACCCGGATTGAGGCAACGGCCCCGGGCATACCCGACGTCTGAGTTACCTGCACTCCGGAAGCCCTGCCTACCAATCCCTGATCGATGGAAGTCATGGGTGTTTTCTGAAGCTCAAGTGTTTTTACAGAAGAGACCGAACCTGTAAGATCGGATTTCTTTTGTGTGCCGTAGCCTATTACCACCACTTCTTCAAGGCTTTTCACATCGGGAACCAGACTGATATCGATGATCGTTTTTTGGCCTACCTGAATTGTCTCGGTAATGTAACCTACATAAGAAAAGATCAGTATGGATTCAGCTCCGCTTATATTGAGTTCATATTTTCCGTTAGCATCCGTAATTGTACCCTGTGTGGTACCCTGGATTTGAATATTAACTCCGGGGAGTGCTTCGCCGGTGGTGGCGTCGGTTATTGTACCTGTAACCCCTCCCTGCTGTATCATACTTGCCGGTGTGATAACAACAAAGTTATTGTCCATTACTTTGTAACTTACTTCGGTGTTATCAAGCAGCATTAATAACAGGTCGTCAATAGTTTTTTCACTTATCGAAAAGGTGACCTTTTTATTGAGATCGGTAAATTCATCGTTGTAAAAGAACCTGAACTGGCTCTCTTGTTCGATGGTTTTCAGTACATCGCGAACAGTCATATTCCTGATATCAAGATCAAAGCGTTCCTGCTGTGAATATGCCGATGCCATGACGTTGACTGCCAGCATACAGGTAAAGAAAAAAGACAGTTTCATAATGCGCAGTAGTTTTTTGGGGAGCGAGTAGTGGTTAATAGTATATCCCCACGAATGTTTTTTTTTCATACATTTGTGATGTTAGGTTTTAAATACTTTTAAGACTTAAACAAACAATTTTTCAGAGAGGGGGTAGGTACGAACTACTCCCTTTTTTTGTTAATCAGGTTTCATGTTTCAAGGTTTTTAGTTAATAATCAGTTTATTTACGGGTCATAATTCTTCCGAATTCATCTTTGCTACCGGCGTCCAACGAAAGGGTCACAATGTCTTTGCTTATTGAATAATCCAATGGAGCTGTCATCCGCAATGCATCCATGATCTGATCCACTGTTTCGTTTTCAATGGTGCCTGAAAATTTATATTTCTTCAGGTCAGGATCCTCGAAAACGATCTTCAAATTATACCGTCGTTCCAGGGAGGTTGCCAGTGTTCCCAGCTGCTCCGCCTGAATGATCCAGCGGGGATCTTTCCAGGATGTGTATAGTTCTGTTTTTACGTTGGTCAATATATTGATGTCTTTCTTTTCGATAGGTTGAATACCTTTTGTGGATAATTCATCGATCACAATTTCATCAGTATTTTCATTATAAACCTCTGATGAACGAATCTCCTTAAAAAACACTACTTTTTCCTTTGGTCTCAGCATTACCTGTTGTTCTTCTTTTCCAGCCTTTATAACCCGCACATCAATACTCCCTTCTTCCAGCGTAGCCGAAATGGTCTTTTCGTCGGGATAGGCCTTTACATTGAATCGTGTACCCAACGCCCTTACCACCATTCCGGAGGTTTGTACAATAAAGGGATGCGACTTGTCCTTTGCAACATCAAAATAGGCTTCTCCCGTTAGCTGAAGCCTTCTGTCTTTCTTCCCGTAATCCTGGTAATAGGTAAGCGTGGTTCCGGCATTCAGCCATACACTGGAGCCATCGGGCAGGGTAATATTGCTTTTTGCACCCAGTGGAACAACCACGGAAACCGGATTGTTAGCCATTTCAGCAGTATTTCTGGTAAACAGGTAGGTAAGTGCTGATCCCAATGCAAGGAAAACAAGCCAGGTGGCAGCAATACGCAGGTAATTTATTATATTAATCTTTTTGCCTGTTTTATTGGCTTCCTGCATTTCGGCCAATTCCATTCTTTCCTTAAAGTCAATCCAGGAGTTGTTAAGCTTGGAGACAGGCATCGGTTTTTTTCCGGAAAGTGTCCAGGAATCTTTCAGGTCATTGAATAACATTCGGTTTTCCGGTGAAGCATCAATCCATTGTTGCAACCGGATAAAATCATCCCGGACAATTGTGCCTGTCAGATAACTGACAATGAGTAATTTAATTTCGTCGTCTGATAAATTCATTATTTCCATAATCTTTCTACTGTAGGTAATGACACCAAAAATCCCGATTTTGATGAATGGAACCGAAGGATATTTAAAGATTTCTTTTCAATACCCCGGATATTTTTTGAAGTGCCTTGTAAATATGGGTTTTGATTGTGTTTTCAGACAATTCCAGTTGCTGTGCAATTTCATCGTTTCCTAACGCTTCAAAACGGCTCATGCGGAACACCCTCCGGCATTTTTCCGGTAATTCATCCACAACCTTTTCTATTAATTCACCGGTTTCATCTGCATACAGCTGATCAATGACCTGGTCATCCAAGTCATAATGGTTTGTAATAAACTGCCAAAGTTCGTCGGAGCCGGGCCGGTTTACCGATTGCTTTTTTGTTTTCTGCTGACGAAGGGCATTCAGGGCATGGTTGTGGACGGTCCGAAACAGGTAAGATTTGAAAGATCCCTGTATTACAATATAAAACCTGTCCTGCCACAATTTTAGCATGACATCCTGGACCACTTCTTCGGCCATATTCGACTCTCCGGTAATGCCTCCGGCATAATGAACAAGAGCCGGGAAAACCATTTTGTAAAGCTTTTCCAACGCCTGTTCATCGTCACTGGCAATTCGGTGCCAATATTGATCCAGATCCGGATTCATACGTTAGTGTCCAGGACATGCAAATTATCCCGTGAAATTATAACTAAAAACGAATTTTAATACCAGGTCGCAGCAAAATGATCGAAACCATTACTTGTACGGAATTCATCATTTCCTATTAAAAAAGAAACCTGGATTGACCTTATTTAACAGAATATACAAGGCGGTAACTTCCACACAGTCCTGTTTCTGATATCCCTTCCCCGGTTACGGATATTTCTCCCGGGGTTTTATTATTAAAATAACTGACCTTTGCCATACCTGAGGAGTCTGTGCGGATCTCCGGATTCCAATAAGTTGTCCCGGGTATTGTCGATTTTGATTTTCCACCTTTACTACCGGTATTCTTACCTGAAGTGTTGAATTCCGGGGAAGTTCTGTATTCATTATGCTCAGGTTCAGGCATTGCTGCAGGTTTTTTAAATGTGTCATTTACTTTTGTTTCAATTTCAATTACACCCATCGTATTCAATCCGGTATATTTCTGTATATCCATCGGCCTTGTTGATACTTTTATGTTTTCGATATCGGCCGGGAAAATACCGTCAAGCACGGCAATGTTCGTTCCCATCAAAATGCCATTGATAGCTATGATGGCACCGTCCTGGTTGGTAATGGAATTCACTCCGGTGTTGGCAAAAAATATTTTACCCCCGATAACGTCATAGGGTCTGATCTGGTGAACAATTTCCCTTACCGTCAGCCTGCCGTGGTATGGACTATTTGTCGGCTGATGTGAAATATCCATGCTCCAGGAAGCAACATCATTTTTCGGCGGCAGGGTGTATAAATTACCCGGGGAAGTGAGACTGCCTGTGAGATAGTTGCCGCAGTAAGCTGCTGCTTTGGCATTAAAATCCGTTCCGGTTGCATCCTTGTTGTTGTCCATGTTGACATAGGTGGGACTGGTTGTGCCGGTTTTAAAGATTGTTTTCCATGTAAAACGGTTATAAGCATTTGCAATAAGCAGGTTATCGAGCAATTGTAAGGAGGTTTCATCCTGTTTAAAATAGGAAGATGGGGAGGGTATGAAGCCTGTCAGGTCGCTTTTAAGAGAAACCAGGCTAAAAAAATCGGAATTGTCTGAAAGAGGCTGTTGAAAATATTCGGGGCTTACTGCCAGACTTAATACAGCCTGCACCGGATTTCCATTTTCATCTTTGACACGGATTGTAAGTGCGGTTATTTCCTTGCTGGTGTATTGCTGTTTATCAGGTATTATTTCGATCTGAAGCTTTTTATGCTGGTTAACATAAAAAAGACGTTTTGCCATAAGTGTCATGTTGGTATCGAAGGCGGTTATTTCTGCCACTCCGGCAGGGAAATCCTCAAGCGGAACAACAACCTCGCCGGTTTCATCAATTCTCCTGGATTCCATCCAGTAAATCCGGCCTTTCATCTGGGCAATAAAATGATAGGTCTGAACCTGCCTGTATATTTGCCGGACTTCGAATGTCAGTAATTCCCGGGTACTTTCTTTAATTCCCAGGAGGAGTCCTGACCGGAATGTCTCAGGCAGTTCGAAGGTCCTTTCAATCCCGGCAGGTTTTGTAATTTTCAGGGTATAAACCTGTTCTCTTTCAGGTACAAGCACAAAGGAACCGATCCCATCAGAAGAACTACCGATCTTTGTCACCAATTTTTCATTGTCAAAAATTTCTCCTTCAAAGTCTACCGGCCGGTTAGTAACATTATAAGCCCTGAATGCAATTTTGCATGCTTTTCCCATGATCAGCATGCCACTTTCAGGATAGAAACTGACATCAAGGATATTTTCCGGGGTCGGTATGACCATTCCAATACGCGAAGTCCTGTTTTTATCCGTTACATCAACCGTAATTTCATACATGCTGCCTGCATTTCCTTCAGGCAGGACAAATGTTACCTGTGCTTTGCCTGATTTGTCGGTTTTGTTTTCTCCCTGCAGGACAATACTCCCGTCCGCAGTCAGTTTATATTGAAAGGGTGCCGCCACCGGTATGTTTTTATTATCCAGGCATTCAATATCTGCCCTAACGGTGCTTCCTCCGGCAAACAGG
>DATEVU010000012.1:0-13023 GCA_035258345.1 Bacteroidales bacterium | reverse complement strand
GTTTGTGTTAGTGTTTTCTTACAATCTTTTGTTCGCAGAATAACATGGTAAAGGATTTGACGGTAGCTTGACATAACAGATTTATTATTGGTGTAAGTACGAATATAATTGTGATTATTTACCTATACAAAGCTATTTAGAATAATATTCAACCCCTTCAGGGTTGAAGCATCAGATAATACAGCCTTCCGTGGGTTTTACCCACGGTTATTCAGATAACGCCCTATTCAGGGCTAAAATACAAAGTTCAAACGATTTTTTTTGTTACACAATCCCGATACTCATATTATTTTTTATTACTATTTAAGTACAGTTCGTTTGCATGCAGCTAACAATACATCCGAACTTAAAAAAATCGCTTTTCTTTTAACAAACAACTTATCAGTCATTATTGTTCTCTATACCAAAATGATTACTCCTTTTGCTATTATAATAATGACAGGTGAAGATTCAGTTGAAAATAAATTACGGGCAAGGCAGAATGTTATTCATAAAGTGGAATTATTTCAAGGTTGTCCTGGTTTATACCTGCATTTATTCTTAAATTAATTTCTGGCTGATTACTCCTGTTGGCGTAAAAATGTCTATTTTTATTTGTTGCAAACTAATCCCTTTGTCCATTCATTTGTTAACACCCCTGAAAATGAAAGCCCCATTTTTTCAAAAACAGCCATTAACCATAATTCTGATACTGGTTACCATGATTACACTTTTATCCGCCTGCAATAATTCCGGTTCTTATTCTGGCTATCGCCTGATTGAGAAAAAATTTGTCAAAGAGGTCAATGCCGAATGCTATCTCCTGGAACATATTAAAAGCGGTGCCCGTGTCCTTAAGATTGCAGCAGATGATCCCAACAAAACTTTCAGCATTGCTTTTAAAACAATTCCTGAATCTGATGCAGGTACACCCCATATTCTGGAGCATTCGGTACTGAACGGTTCAAAGAATTTCCCTGTGAAAAGTCCGTTTGACGTACTTTCAAAAGGATCCCTGAATACATTTCTCAATGCCATGACCTCTTCGGACTGGACCATTTATCCGGTAGCGAGCATGAACAACAAGGATTATTTTAATTTGATGCATGTATACTGCGATGCTGTTTTCAATCCGCTCATATACAGTGATCCCCGGATATTGATGCAGGAAGGCTGGCATTATGAGCTCACCGGTGAGGATGCCCCGTTGGAATACAAAGGCGTGGTTTATAACGAAATGAAAGGTGCCTTTTCGAGTCCGACGCGTGAAATGTGGTACCGGATACAAAAGAATCTGTTCCCGGATAACCAGTACAGGTATTCTTCCGGAGGTTATCCGTCAGCTATTCCTACGCTTACATACGAGGATTTTCTGGCGTTTCACGGGAAATATTATCACCCCTCCAACAGCTATATATTCCTTTACGGAGATGCTGATTTGAAAGAGGAACTGGCATTTCTTGACAGGGAATATCTTTCCAATTATGATAAACCGGAATCGCTGATAGATATTCAAAAGAACCCGCCGTTCGATGCCATAAAGGAGATTGTTGCCTATTTTCCTGTGCTGGAAGGTGCGCCTGTTGACGAACAGACCTTCCTGGCAATGAACTGGGTGGTTGGCGAAGGTTCCGACCAGGCAGCTGTAATGGCCCTGAATGTACTGGCTGATGTGCTCGTTAACCAGGAATCGGCCCCGGTAAGAAAGGCACTCCAGGAAGCCGGTATTGGCAAGGATGTCTATGCTGTAAGCGACAATATGCTGCAGAATGTATTCAGCATTGTTGTGCAAAATGCCGATCCCGGTGATAAGGACAAGTTCAGGGAGGTGATTATGAATACCCTGCAAAAGGTTTATTCCGAAAAGATCGACAGGAAAACACTCGAAGGTTCTCTGAACCGGATGGAATTCAGGTTACGTGAGGGCGATGATGCACAGAAAGGAATTTCGTATAATCTTCGGGCGCTTACCGGCTGGCTATTTACAAATGATCCGTTTCCATCGCTCGAATACGAACCTCAGCTGACAACGATAAAAACATCACTGGAAAGCAATTACCTGGAAGATATTATTAAAAGGGACCTGCTTGAAAACCATCACGGAGTATTGTTGACCCTGGAGCCAAAACCCGGGCTTGACAGGGAAATTGCCAAAAAAACCGAGGATGGTCTGGCGGAACAAAAAAGGAATTTCACATCTGCTGAGATCGACTCGTTAATAAGCAGTACCCGTGAGCTGATCGCTAACCAGAAAAAGGAAGACAGTCCGGAAGCCCTTGCTACCATACCGCTTCTGAAGTTATCCGACATCAGTCCGGCCGCCCAGTGGTATGAACCTGTCGTAAGCCAGGTGGATGGCATCGAACATCTGTTTTACAAGGAATTCACCAATGATATTGTGTATATGAATTTCTGGTTCGATCTGCGGGTACTGCCCCAGGAACTTATTCCCTATGCGGCAGTGGTCACCGAATTGCTTGGTAAGATGGATGCAGGCGGCTATGACTTTGAGGAGATTGATAAATCCTTAAATATCAACACGGGTGGATTTAATGCCTCACTTAATGTTTTTGTTCCCGGCTACAACGATGACAACCTGCTGCCCAAGTTGGGAATTCAGATGAAAACCACTGCCGAAAAACTGGATACTTCCATTGCCCTGTTGTCTGCTATCCTTTGTGAAACCAATGTGGCGGGGAAAGACCGGCTGCTCGAACTGTTGAAGCGACTTCAATCGCAGGTTGAGTCCCATGTTACAAGGAACGGATATAACGTAGGTGTCACAAGGCTTGAGTCCTATTTGTCACAGCAGGGTATGTTCAGTGAATTGACACGCGGAGCACAGTATTACTGGTTTGTCACCGATCTTGTCGGGCAGTTTGAAAAGAATCCGGAAAATATCATTGCCAATCTGAAAAAGGTGCAGGCACTTGTGTTCACCAGGGGCAACCTGATGGCCGGAACAACCTGCAGCGAGGATGACTATAAGCTGTATGACGTTGCAGTTAAGCCTTTACTGGCTTCACTTCCTGATGTCCCTTCCGCAGTATCAGGCTGGACATTGGGTCCTGTTCCCCTGAATGAAGGCCTGCTTACTACCTCAAAGGTACAGTTTGTACTTGAAGGAAATAATTTCAGAAAGCTGGGACTTGCCTGGGACGGTAAATGGAATGTGCTTAACCAGATCATGTCAACGGACTGGCTGCAAAAACAGGTCAGGGTCATTGGTGGTGCTTACGGCGGCTTTTCTTCCATTAACAAGAAGGGATTTTTCTATTTTGCCTCCTACCGTGATCCCAATCTGAAGGAAACACTGGATAACTTTGCCGGAACGGTGAATTACCTGTCGGCATTTAATGCCGATTCTGTTGAAATGACACGGTATATTATCGGTACTATTGCTAACCTCGATTTTCCGCTTACACCTTCGGAAAGGGGAAATTTGGCATTCCGGTGGTATATGGAGAAAACTTCGCGCGAGGAAGTTCAGGCCGACAGGGATGCAGTGCTTACAACAACAGCGGCTGACATACGCAATATGAGTGATGTGGTAGCCAAAATTCTTGAGCCGCAGGTGTATTGTGTTTATGGTAATGAGGATATCCTGAAAACCAACAAAGACCTGTTTAAGGATCTGGTTGTGCTGCAGAAATAGCCTTGCTGCAAGATAATTGCCGCTGCGAGGGTTCGAACCCCCCGTAGCGGTATTTCCTATGAACAAGTTGAAGTCCCGTATGTTATCCTGTTACTTTTAAATCACTTACCGGATACTATGGAAAGTAATACCCTTTTTAACCGTCTCTGGTTGGATTATACTGCCTCAAATCCATCGGCCCGGAAAATCGTTGATTTGTTTACAGCGGAAGGTGAATTGGTAATCAATGACCATATTGCATTCCGAACCCTGGATGATCCCCGTATCAGCCTGGAAACAATCGCCCGCACTTTTGTCCGCCAGGGTTATAAACCCGCAGGAGAATATGAATTTAAAGATAAGCACTTGTTTGCCAGGCATTATGAACTGACCGGAGTGGATGATGCTCCCAGGATCTTCATCAGCCAGCTCATCATGGCAGATGTTTCTCCATTCATCCGGAAGACTTTACAGGAAGCCCTTGACAGGGTTCCACAGGATGAATTTTCGGGTGAAGACCTGGTTTTTGCAAAAACACTGTTTGATCCGCTGTCATATGACGTGTACAGCATGTTGCGGGAGGAATCGGAATATGCTGCCTGGTTTTATGTTTTTGGATTCAGGGCGAACCATTTTACAGTAAGCGTAAACTCCATGAAAAAGTATGATACCCTGGAGAAAGTAAATGAGCTGCTGAAAAATAACGGATTTGTTTTGAACACTTCCGGAGGAGAAATTAAGGGAACCAGCGATGATCTGTTGCGGCAATCCAGCACCATGGCGGATATTGTATGCATCGGGTTTAAAGAAGGTGCATTTGATATTCCCTGCTGCTATTACGAATTTGCACAGCGATATACGCTGCCGGATGGGAGGCTTTTCGGTGGTTTTATTGCCCGGTCGGCGGATAAGATATTCGAAAGCACTAATTTTTACAGGCGAAAAGAAGGATAACGTGGCCATAAACCCGCAAATATCCCAGGATGATGTCATCTATTTTGTAGTTACGGATCGCTTCTCCGGAAGAAACAAAATTTCTGCCAACCCATCCGACTCAAGAATCCACGGAGGAACACTCGACGGCATTATCGGAAAGCTCGGCTATCTGCATGAGCTGGGAATAACTGCTATATGGGTTACCCCGGTATATGAGAACATCCCTGTCATCAACTCCTCGGAACCTTACCACTATTACTGGCCCCGCAATTTTGAGCGAATGGACAAACGTTTGCTGGATGGCACCCATCTGCCCGATGTTCCGGAAATGGGTACTTTCGGTAAATTTGTTGACCTGTGCGAAGCCAGCGGGTTCAAAGTAATACTCGATATGGTGGTGAACCATGCAGGATACCAGGCACAGGGTGAGTTTGACGCTGACTGGTTTAACACCAACGGATCAGGCGATATCAAAGGAGAACTGGCAGGGTTGCCGGATTTCAATCATGATAATCCCCAGGTCCTCGATTTCTTCATCAACAACATCGAAGATTGGATCACCAAGGGAAAGGTTACCAACATCCGCATGGATACTGTAAAGCATGTGGAGCGTAAATTCTGGCATTATTTCAAATCACAGATCCGCGGGGAGCATCCCGGCATTAGTCTTATCGGTGAAGTGCTGTTCGAAGGCAGGGATGATGTAAGAAAGCTGCTGGAATACCAGAACTACCATGATTTCGATTCGATATTTGATTTTCCCTTATGCACAGCACTGCGATCCACACTCATATTCGATGAAAGTATCCGTCAATGGCTTGCAAGGCCCCGGTTAAGCGATGATGAGCCATTGGGTGTGCTGGACGATGACAACCCGGAAAAGGGCGGCTACCGCAATTCAAACAAGCTGGTAACCCTGCTTGATAATCATGACCTGGAACGGCGCATCATGAGTCATGCCAGGTCAAAGCATACCGGTGAGGGTGCCGGACTCGACCGGGCAATTCGGGTCACTAAGCTTTGCCTGGGTGCACAATTCACCATGCGAGGGATCCCCCAGATCTACTACGGTTCCGAAGTCGGGCTCGAAGGTTGGAAGGCCGCGGATGACCGGGATCTGCGTCGTGATTTTCCATGGCAGGTGATCGGGGGTGACAACCACCCGGAACAGCAGTTTCGCAAGGAACGCGAAATATATGAGTGGACACGCGATCTCATAAACCTGCGCAGGAATAATGCTGCACTCAAATACGGGACAACAATTACAATGTGGGCAGATGACGTGGTTTATGCTTTTTTACGGATCGCCACGGATGATGCGGCGTTGGTGATCATCAACAATGGCTATGACAGGATGCCGGATCCGATCAGGCTCGATCTGAATCCTTCGGTAATCCCCCAACGCACAATTGATCTGATCGCCGGTCTGAAACACTGGAAAACGGGTCAACTGTTAACGGTTCAGAACGGTAAGGTATTGATCACGGTGGACGGCAAGTCAATTGATATTTTCTGCCTGTGAAAGGGCCGGTTATCCGGCTTCCCTTACCATTTCATCCACTGAATCCACCCATTCATCCCTGTCGTTTAAACTTTCTGCCAGCACGAGCTGCTGTCCGCCGTTTTTGATAAAAAGTGCCTTGTAATCCTCACCGATCTCAACATTGGTTTCCAGGCAATCGGATACGAATGATGGTGCCACCACCAGCAATTTTTTACAGCCTTTGCGGGCGAGCCCAACCAACGTATCATCTGCAAAAGGTGTCAGCCAGTTCTTCGATAGCCTCGATTGAAAGGCAGTAGTGCATACTTTTTCTGTCAGCTCCAGCTTTTCGGTCAGTAGCCGTGTGGTTTCATAACATGCCGCACGGTAACAGTACAGGCCATGCATGGGCATGCCGGTGTCACAAGTACAGGTGCTGCAGGGAATTTCCGGATGCACTTTATTGATGTGCCGCACCGGAAGGCCGTGATAGGAAAACAAAACATGGTCAAACTCCCGGGGATGAAATCCGGTAATACTTGCTGAAAAAGCACGGATAAATGCCGGATGCCTGTAATACTGATCCATGAAGATAAGCTTCGGGATCACTTCCCAATTGCCAATGTGTTTCATGATATACCCGGCAACCGAGCCGGTTGTGGAAGATGCGTATTGCGGAAAGAGTGGAAAAATGGTGATCTGATCATAATCTTCCTGCCTGATTTTCTGCAGTACCGATCCCAGGGATGGGTTGCCGTAGCGCATGGCACCATAAACATCATATTCCCCATTCATTTTCGTTGTCAGCTTTGCAACCAGGTTGTTCAGGTATACCAGCAGGGGTGAGCCTTCGCTGGTCCATAATCTCTTATACAACCCTGCTGATTTACGGGCTCTGAAGGGTATGATGATCAGGTTTACCAGGATCTTCCGCAACAGCCAGGGTAAATCAATTACCCTTTTATCGTTCAGGAACTCCAGGAGGTACCTGGTGACAGGGACCACACCGGGACCGGCAGGTGTACCCAGGTTGACGATCAGGACCGCTTTTTTCATATTTTCATGGGGCGATTAGGTTCACAATCATCCGTGCCTGCTTTACCCGGTCGGCAATACCTATTCCGTCACGGATATTTCCGGCAAGAATAAGTCCGGGATACCGATTCTCCAATTCTTTTATACAAGCCAGCCTTTCCGCTGAAGATCTTTCGTACTGGGGAATGGCATGCGTATACCGGAATACCCTCACCAGATCGGGCATGGCAGATGTTGTCCGCATGGTTTCCCTTACTTCATCCACCACCATGTTGATGATTTCATCGTCGGACTTGTTAATTATTTCAGGATTCCTTGTCCCACCAAGGAACACGGAGAATAACCTGCTGTTTCCGGAAGCCCTTCCGGCAAACAGCGAGGATGGGAACAGGATCCCAAGCACTTTCCTGTTTTCCCTCGAAGGGATAAGTCCTCCGAATGCGTCCGGAGAAATTCCATTCCAGTTATGGAATCCTGCCGCTACCTGCACGATACCGGCATACCGGAGCTCACTTACAGGTGCCAGATTTTCACGGGAGAGAAAAGGCAGCAACCCTGGAAGTGCAAGGCCTCCGGTTGTAATTACCACCCTGTCCGATGAAAGTGAAATCGACCTGCCCCGGATTTCTGTTATAAAGCCTCGTTCAAAAGGTTTTATAATAACTCCTTCACATCCGGTTAGTATGTGCTCTTCACCAACTGACCTTCCCAATGCTCCGGTAAGGTTCTGCAGACCGCCCTTTACGGAAAACACTTCACGGGTGGCCTTTTTATCACGTTTATCCTTAGCCTTGAATTGCTTCAGGATTGCCCCCCGGATGAAACTGCCGTATTGCTGTTCGAGCTGGTAAAGTTTTGGCAGCGCGTAGCGGGTAACCAGCCGCGAAGGATCGCCTGCATAGATGCCCGAGATAAAGGGATCCACCGCATAATTAAGGTAACTGGTACCGAGGCGCCGGATTACAAGTTCCGCAACCGTCTCGAACGGATCATTACCCTTTTTGCGAAAGGGTTCCCCCAATATCCTGAATTTATCTTTCAGGGTGAACAGCGGCGTGTTAATCGCTTGTAAAAGCCCGCCCGGCAGGGCATGCCAGTTGCCTTCCTTCCATATCCACCGGCTATTTGCATACGGACGGGCCTTTTCGAGTTCGCAACTGCCGCCGAGGTCCTCAAAAAGCTCAACAATTTCCGGATTGGCCAGTACCCCGGTATTGGGACCGGTTTCGTACACAAATCCCGCTTCGGAACGGGTACCGATAACGCCCCCGGTTCTTTCCGACTGTTCCACCAGGGTGACTTTACAGCCTGCCCGCTTCAGGTAAAAGGCCAGGGTTAACCCTGTAAGGCCTGCGCCGATGATGGTAACATCTGTTTTTTCCGATCCACTCATATTATACCGATTTCGAATACCTGTGAAATTGCTCCGTGAATGCAGGGTCAATTGAAGCCGCAATATTCCTGATAAAGAGTGATCCGGGTTCGGTAATCCTGATCTCTTCCTCCGTAAGTCTGATCAGTCCGTCACGTTCAAATTCCTGCAGCTTGCCGTCATCAATCCTCATTATATTTCTGAGATCGGCAGGTTCAATGTTAAGCATGGCGGCCTGTTCGATCCAGTTTATCCGTTTGTTGCACATCAGCGTGGTAATTACCTGCCTGATTATTCCCTGATTTCCGCTTATCATATATCCTCTTTCAACAGCCAACCGGCCTTTGCCAATTGCATCCACATACGCCGGAATATCTTTGGTATTCTGGAAATAGCCCTTTTCAAGCTGGCTGATTGCAGAGACCCCGAAAGCATAAACCTGTCCGGTTGTACGACGGGTGCAGTATCCCTGGAAATTACGGTGCAGTTCGTTGTTGACGAGCGCCGTGTCCAGCTCATCACCGGGTAATACATAATGATCAAGTCCAATGGAACGGTAACCGGCGGATTTTAAAAGATCATAAGCGGCAAGGAACATTTTCATTTTTATTTCCGGAGGAGGCAGCCCTTTTTTTTCCAGGATCATCTGGTGTTTTTTCAGCCATGGTACATGGGCGTAGGAAAATGTCACCAGCCGGTCGGGCTTTAAAGCGATGGCTCCGGCAATTGTTTCGGCAAAGCTTTCCACTGTCTGACCTGGCAATCCGTAAATAAAATCGAGATTCACACGGACATCCTGCCCGCTATTCCGCAACAAGCCAATCATTTCGCTTACCGGCATAACAGGAGGTTCCCGGTTCAGCCGGCCGGTTATTTCAGGATTAAGGTCCTGAATGCCGATGCTGATGCGGTTGAAACCTGCCCTTCCGAGCGACGCAATATATTCCCGGTCAAGGTAAGCCGGATGGCATTCCATGGCAATCTCCGGATTGCTGATAAACCTGAACCGGTTATTGATTAATTCATTCAACCCTGAGATCCATGAAGGATCAATAGCGTTGGGCGTACCTCCGCCATAATGGATCTGTGAAACCATACGGTTTTGATCAAGATGCCCGGCAACCACCGATATTTCCTTTTTAAGGGCATCCATGTAAGGGGCCACCAGATGCCCGTTCCCTATGGAACAAGCGTTGCAGCCGCAATAATAGCATATCTTCCTGCAAAAGGGTATGTGTATGTAGAGGGCAATATGTTCCGGGCTTCCCTGGTTTGAATTTTCCAGCTGATTGATATAATCATCCGGGGTAACAGCACCGGTAAAGTGGTTTGCTGGCGGATAGCTGGTGTACCGGGGTACCGGCACGTTGTATTTTTGCAACAGGGCGTCAGAAACTTCCATTGGATTTTTCTTTGGGAATGGCATACAGCAATATTACAAAAGTTAGGATGCAAAGCAGGGCCTCTATCCCGAACAGCCCGGTATAACCGGTAAGATCACCAAGTTTTCCGCTCATAATGGCAATAATCAGACTGCTCAGGTGGGTGATCACAATTTGAATGGTGAAATCGGTTCCTTCCCTGCCCGGGCGAACCTGGTCCATTGAGGTGGTGTATATGGCCACGGTTGACAGCCCGTATGCTCCCCACAAGAGGCAGATGCCGGTATACAGGGAGGTGACCGAAGGGGTGTGATGTGAGATATACAGGAAAAAAGAAACTGCTGCGAATGAAACGGTCGGAAAAATGAACATGGCTTTTCTGCTGCCTATGGTTTTGATAATGAACCCGGCAAGCAGCGCTGATAATGCAGCCACTGTTGTTCCCACTATGCCCGACATAAACCCGATTTCCTTTACGGAATAACCCAGGTCAACCAGGAAGGGCTTTAGCATGGCGAGTACCCCAATGATACCCGAATAATAGAAAGATAGCACCAGCACCCGCTTGTGTATTCCGTGCCGGGTGAAAAAATCCCTGATATCCGCCAGTGTTACCCGCTTGCGCAGACCTTTCTCCACAGGCGTCCGGTTACCGTAAATTGCCAGCGGTATAAGGGAAAGTATCACAAATGCAGCCAGCAAAACCAGTAAAATGGTCCATCCGAAATAGTGAAATGCGATCAGCAACACACCGGTGCCAAAAAGTGTTCCCACAAAGCTGCCTGCCGATTGCATACTGTTCCCAAGACCCCTTTCCCCGGGCTTCAGCAACAGGATTGCAAAGGCATCGGTGGCAATATCCTGGGTTGCTGAGGCAATAAAGGCCACGATCATCAGGACGACGATCAGTCTGAAATCGGTTTGCAGGCTGAATATACCGATTGAAAGGATCACAGCCGCATAGAACAATTCCGAGACGATGATCCATTGCCGCAGTTGCCGTGTGTTTTCTGTGCGGTTATCAACGATGGGTGCCCACAGGAACTTTACGATCCAGGGTAATTTTACCAGCTGCAGCAACCCGATGGATTCGAGCGAGTAGTTCTCCTGTCTCATGATCACAGGTACCACCGTGGAGAAAAAGCTCATGGGTATCGATTGCGCGATGTATAAGCTGAAAAGTACGGGAAACTTCTGCCATTCGGATTTTTTCACGGATCAAAATTTAAATGATGCGTTGAACCCGAATTGAAATGGTTTTCCTGCCTGAACATACTTGTTCCCCAAAGCTTCGAAATAAAATGCCTCATAGCCGGTATTAAACAGGTTCCTGCCCCAGATATCAAGCTGAAAAACGTTTCGCCGTAATGAAATCCTGGCATCCAGTAGTCCGTAATAACCCTGCCTGTGTGAATTTTTCTCGTTCCAGTATAGTTCCCCGGCTCCGCGATACAAAAGGTTATACCCGATTTCATCGAGCAAGGCGGAGCCTTTAATCTGAAATGACCTGTTGAGCTGAACGGCCAGGGTATGACGCGGGACATAGGGAATGAAATTTCCACTGTAATCTGTGGTTGCATCAACCCGGTGTTCCAGGAACGCGGCATGGGTATAACCGTAGGCGATCATAATGTAGCATCCGCGGGTGGTATTGGTCCGTAATGTTGCTTCAAAACCCTTGCTGGAACTGTGCCCTGCATTTTTTAGCATCGAACCCCGGCCACTGGGTACCGTCTGATATATCTGCTGGTTTTTCCAGTTGATATAGAATACGGCGATATCTGCATAAAGCCTGTCCTTTAACAGCGAGGTCTTGGCTCCGGCTTCATAATTCCAGCTTTGTTCCGGATCAAAAGTAAGGTCCCCTGGTCGTTCAAAGGTTGAATTGAACCCTCCGGTCTTATATCCCTTGGCGACAACCACGTAATAATTATTACGACCCTTTTTGTAATTCAGGGCAATTTTAGGCAAAACCTCCAGTGATTTCAGGGACGGGTAGACCGTGTCTGCCAGGTTGGTCAACAGTTCGTTCATTTCCCGGTCATACCGGTAGGCAAGAATATCCTTTTCAAAATCCAGGCGTATTCCCCCGGTAACCGAGAGGTTTTTGATCAGGAAATCATGTATAACGGACTGGTGGAAAAGGGCAAAACCGGCAATGCTGTGGTCATATTGCTTAAACAGCCGCATTGGCGGGACATACATGTCCACATCTACCGCATTGTCGAAATACTGAAAAAATCCGTAAACACCGAATAACCAGTTGTATTTACGCTGACCAACCAACCGGGCAGTGACTTCCTGGGAAAGCGCATGTTGCAGCTGGGTTTGTGAAACATAGTACAAAGTATCAGGGGTGAAATCCTGATCGATCTTCTGAATATCATCCAGCAACTGGTATGCCGTGGTTGAAATTATTTCGTATTTATCTGTATTATAATTAAATACAAGTGCATCGGAGAAGATGTCACGGTTGTAATAACTATAATGGTTGTAGTTGATACTTTCAGCCTTGTTAAGGGAATCGTTGAACAGGGCATACGGGTATCCTCCCTGCCTGCTGGACTCAAAACCGGCGATGTTTTCAAGTGTTGCCTTTTCTGAAATTTTCCACACAAGTCGCATTCTTGAGCCGAAGGAGTTCATTTTATCTACACGGTCACCGGTATGCCTGTTGGTAAAAAATCCGTCGTTATGCACAAAATTTGCTGCAAGGGAGAGAGCAACATGATCATTTATTTTCCTGTAATGCCCGCCATGGATAGCATACTGGCCGTAATTCCCGGCTGATAACTGAAGATGGGACCCCTGGTAGTTCATGGGCGAAAGTGTAAAAATATTGATGATCCCGCCCATTGTATTCCTTCCGTAGAGGGTTCCCTGTGGACCCCTGAGCACTTCGATCCGCTCCATGTCATAAAAATCGAAATCAAATGCGGCCTTTTCAAAATGTGGCACATTATCGACGTATAAACCCACTGATGGTGCGTTAATCCTCGATCCCACACCCCTGATGTACACGGGTGATGTAAGCTTCGAACCATAGTCGGGCATGAAGAGGTTGGGTGCAACCGATGAAATTTCACGTAGGGAATGGATCTCATTTTCGCTGATGGCTGCCGAGGATAATAAGGATACCGAAGCGTGCATTTCCTTGAGCTTAATATTTGCCCTGGAGGCCCTGATGGTGACTTCCCCCAGT
>DATEVU010000011.1:0-49671 GCA_035258345.1 Bacteroidales bacterium | reverse complement strand
AATGAGGCTGCTCGACGAGGATGACCAGCTTTTACTCAATACCGAAAGATCAGCCCTTATCCCCGATGCCAATTTTGGTGTATATTATTCCGATGCCCGTCTGTATGCCGGTTTGTCGGCCATGCAGTTGTTCCAGACACCCCTCAGAATAGGTGCCGATAATGAAGGTCCTGGTTTCAGAATGGTGCGGCATTATTTTGCCATGGCCGGATATCGCTTTGAACTGAACCGTGATCTGATTATGGAGCCTTCCTTTTTATTTAAATCCACTGAAAAATTCATCGCCCAGGTTGACATTAATACCAAGGTCTATTTTCAGGAGAATTACTGGACCGGACTATCCTGGCGCACAGGGGGCAGCTACAGTATAGTGGAAGAGTCATTCAATGGAAAAGGTTCCTCCGTTATTATTATGGGAGGCCTGCGGGTTGACAAATATTACTTCGGCTATGCTTTCGACTATACTTTCAATGCCATAGGCGCGCGTACCCTTGGATCACACGAATTCATGGCAGCTGTGAAATTCGGGGATAATGCCAGAAGGTACCGTTGGTTGAACAGGTATTAGAGAAGTGATGAAGTGATGAAGTGATAAAGAGAGGGGGAGATGGGGAGAATTTTTCATCCTAATGTTTCGATTATTCGTCAAATCCGGTTAAAATCAGCTTATTAAGTTGTAATTCATTCATAATGAGAGCCATTGTTGTATTTCATCCCGATCGTTGATGTACATCAACGCTTGTGTTGTTGTCAAACAATCTGAACATAAGATCGTGTTTTCAGTATACCCTGTAAACAAACGACAATTCAGGATGACAACAAAAGCGATGATAAAAAGAGCAGGTTTAGTAAGCATCATAATAATAATAAGTTTATTGAAATCGGCCGGACAGCAATTACCTGTTTACAGCCAGTACATGATGAATGCCTTTCTTGTTAATCCCGCCGTAGCAGGTCACGAAGGGTATACCGCAATAAATCTTACCGCACGTGAGCAATGGCTTGGTTTGAAAGATGCTCCGGGAACCTATGCCGTGAGTGCGCAAACCCGTCTTTTGAAAAACAGTTATATTTCACGCTCTGCTTCCATACGTAAACGCAAACGCGTCATGTCGCGCAGCGGTCGAGTTGGTCATGGCCTTTATGCATTTACGGATATGTCCGGAGCATTCAGCCGCACAGGTATCCAGGGCACCTACAGCTACCACATCCCGCTTGATAAGTCACAGCTTTCTTTTGGTGTGTCTTTAACAGGGTATCAGTTCAGTATCAATGATGCCAATATCAGGTTACTGGATGAAAATGACGAATTATTGATGAATACCGAAAGATCTGCTTTCGTACCTGATGCCAATTTCGGAGTTTATTATACCGATCAGCACCTGTATGCGGGCATCTCGGCCATGCAGTTGTTCCAGAGTCCCCTGAAAGTTGGTGCTGATAACGATGGCCCCGGATACAAAATGTTACGTCATTATTTTCTAACTGCAGGATACCGGTTTGAAATCGGCCGTGATGTTTTGCTGGAGCCCTCTTTCCTGCTCAAAGCTACCGGGCAGTTTATTGCCCAGGCCGATGTAAACCTCAAGATGTACATCAATGAAAACTATTGGGCCGGGGTCTCCTACCGCACCGGTGGCAGCTATGGTCTTGCTGAAGAATCGATGAATGGAAAAGGTTCGGCCGCTGTGATTATGGGTGGAATTAAGGTTGATAAGTATTATATCGGATATTCCTTTGATTATACCTTCAACGCCCTGGGTGCACGTACCCTTGGATCACACGAAATCATGGCAGCGGTTAAATTCGGGGACAATGCCAGAAGATACAGATGGCTTAACAGGTACTAAAAAGTGATGAGGTGATGAAGTGATGAAGTGATAAGGAGCTGGGGAGAATTTTTCATGTTAATGTGTTGCCATCCGGGGGACTGTGAATGAAAAAATAGTTCCCTTTCCCTGTATACTTTTCACAGTTATTACACCGCCGTTTTTTTGAACAAATTCCCTGCAAATTATAAGTCCAAGCCCACTGCCCGTTTCACCCCTTGTCCCCTGGGCTGACTTTGTCTGATCAATTTCGAATATATTTTTCATCTTATCTTCAGGAATTCCGGTACCCGAGTCTGCAATGCTTATTTGCTGATAACTGGTATTATTTTCAAAAACAACTGATATGGTTCCGTGCTCAGTATATTTTATTGCATTGCCGAGCAAATTGCGTACAATGGTATCGAACATATTCCGATCGGCAAAAATGCGGGTATCCTCAGGCAGGATTTTCGTAAGAACAATCCCCTTTTCTTTTAATGCTTCCTGAACCAATTCAACATTGGCATCTATTACCTCACCTGAATTAAAAACTTCGGGACTGTGGAGAACATTTCCGGTTTGGGTACCGGCCCATTGCAAAAGATTCTCAAGCAATTTAAATATCCTATGTGATGAATCATAAATTGCCGCAACGAATTTTTGTTTTTTTTCCTCCGTCAGACCCCTGAAATTCTTCAACAGTATTTCAGAGAAACCAAGAACTGTATTAAAGGGATTTTTTAGATCATGGGCTATTATTGAAAAAAATTTGTCCTTGGTAGAATTAAGTACTGTTAATTTCTGGTTTGCCTCTTCCAGCTTTCTGTTTGTTTCGGCTAAAATATCTGCTTGTTTAAGAACCATCTCCTGTTCAACCAGTAACATATCGTTTACCTGGAAGAGGTGGTCATTATTTGCCTGTAGTTGTTCTTCCTGTTCTTCAATTTGTTGCTGACGTTCCTCCATTAAAGTATTGATATCATTCAATTCTTCGGTTTGCTTTATCAGCATGGTATTTTTTTCCTCGACTTCGCTGGTTCGTTTTTTCACAAGGCTTTCAAGAATCGATTGTTGCTTCTTTAAAACACTGATTCTGTAAAAATAAAAACCCATTGAAACACCTAATATAAACAATACGACAATTATTTTAAAAAACATCGTTTTCCACCAGGGAGGTAGAATTATGATTCTCAAGGTAACTGCTTCTTCATTCCACACGCCGTCACTGTTCGATCCTTTTAACAGGAACGTATATCTGCCGGCATCCAAATTGGTGTAGGTCGCAAAATTCCTGTTACCCCCTTCGATCCATTCATCATCAAATCCTACCAGCCTGTACTTATACTGGTTCTTCTGCGGCGTATTGTAGTCGAGCGATGCAAACTCGATGGTAAACATCAACTGCTTGTAATTAAGCTTTATGTATTCGGTGAAATTGACATGTTTTTTGATCGGGGAACCCCTGACACCGGGAACCACTGATTTGTTAAAGATCCTGAAATCTGTTAAAACAACATTGGGTCTGAGACTGCTGTTTGTGATACTGTCGGGGTAAAACACCGTGAGACCGTTCATACCGCCAAACATCATCCTTCCGTCCTTTAACTGAAGCTGGGCGTTATATTTGAACTCAGTACCCTGAATACCTTGCGATTTGTCATATGATACGACCTCACCGTTAACGGTATTGAATTTCATCAGTCCGTGAACCGAACTGATCCACAGATTATCTTTCTTATCCCTGAGCATGGCCATCAGGGAGTTGGAAGATAATCCGTCTTCCATGGTAAAGATCCTGAATGAATCCGTTTTCAGATCCAACCGGTTTAAACCCCCGTTTGTGGCTATCCAGGCATAGTCACCGATGAAAACGACAGAATTAACGTCGTTATTCGAAAGGGAGTTAAAGTTGTTTTCCTCATGCTGGTAATTTATGCGTGTTCCTTTGTCAACATCAAGAATACAGAGACCCTCATTTTCCGAGCCAAGCCAAATTCTTCCCATATCATCCTCTGTTATGTGCATCACCATATCGGAGCATATGGCTGCTTTTTCAGCGTGAGGTGTATAATACACAAAGGATCTGTCTGACGGATCGTAAATACTTACTCCTGACCGGAGTAAAGACATCCAGTACCGGCCTTTGCTGTCAACGAAAATATTCCATACATGACTGGAGGGAAGTCCGTCTTTTTGGCCGAAAGATTTAATAACCTTCTTTTTATCGGGATCAAATATCATAAGCCCCCCGGAATAGGTGCCCAATAAAAGATTCCCATCCGGGTCTTCCCGGATTGTGAGAATTACATCTGCAGTCAGAGACTCAGGATTGTCCCTTTCATGCCTGAAATGTTCAAAAACCTGATCATCTTCATGCAACAGGCTTAATCCTCCTCCATCCTGTCCAATCCAGATCCTGCCCCTGGAATCCTCAAAAATCGCACAGACAACTTCCTTATTGATAGTTTGTGGATTAACAGGATTGTGATGATACGATACAAACTTCTTCTTGTTCCTTTTCCAAATGCTGATACCGGTACTAAAATGACCGACCCAGATATTCTGATCTTTGTCCCGGAACAGTTTAAATACGGCTTTATTATTTAATGAATTCGAATTCCGGTCATTCGGCAACAGATACTGCATATCACCGGTAACAGGGTTATAAACATTAATTCCGCCTCCATCGGTACCTATCCAGATCTCATCCCTGGCCACCATAAGAACCTCTGTCTTTACAGTTGTTGAGTTGAGTTCTCCTTTTGCCATATCAATAAGCCTGGTCTCCCCGGTATATGGATTAAACACATGCACGGCTGAACCTTCAGAAGCAATATAAAGCTGCCCTTTGTAATCCTCCTGCATGTTTTTCCAATAATTGGCGCCTTCGTAAGCGATTTTATAGTGGATTTCAATAAAAGAATTGTCCTTCCTGTTAAACTCAAAAACAGGATCGGTGTCGGTGGCAACATACAGTTTGTTGTCCCTTGTAATTAATGTGCAGAAAACAGTATTGCTTCCGAGAGAAGTTGGTTTTTCCGGATCATGGACATAAGTCTTGAAGATTTGTTTCCCGGGAAAATAATGGACCAGTCCCTTTGAGGTGGATAGCCATAAAGTACTGTCCCTGTCTGTTCTGATATCATATACAATTCCCCCATGAAAAGCGTTTTCATTCGCCTCATCAACAGGAACACGGGTCATTTTATCCAGTTTTGGATCATAAATATTTAATCCGGTTGATCCGATCCAAAGGTTTCCTTCGGTATCCTCGCCCAGACTCCAGACCCTGTTTGAAGCCAGACTGTTCTGGTCGTACCTGTCATTCAGGTATATTTTAAATTTCTGACCGTCATACCGGTTAAGTCCGTTCCGTGTGGCAAACCACATAAATCCCTGCCTGTCCTGCAGAATATCCTCAATGGTACCCTGCGACAATCCATCATCAACGGTGAGGTATTCAAATTTAACCAATGACAGGTCAGCAGACAATACCGATGTAAAAAGAATAAGGGCCTGCAATATGAAAATCAATCTTTTCATTACCTTTCGTATATGCGAACACTTGCGGGTTTGGATTGAAACGGCAGAAAAGGCTACTGATAATTTGCCCGGGAAAACCTCAAACCATAAACCCTACCGGATAACAATCTGCTCAATTAAACTCTCCCCTGCATTCTCATTCAACCTTTCAATTATCACCTGCCGCATCATCAGCAATTCATTTTTAAGAACCGGCGAGGTGATCCTGATGTAAAGCACACGATTGCGGATGTAAATCTGACTTGTTCGATTGGCAACGGTTTTCCCCATCAGAGATTCCCATTGCGACACCAGCTGCACTTCCTTGAGTTTACGGTCGATTCGCATTTCATTCAGGCAATCCCGGATTACATCCCTGATGTTCTGAGTCTGGCTTTTACGCATCGTACATTTAGTTAAGTCCTGCAACCTCAATTTTGCCGTCACTGATCCTGAAAAGCCTGAAATCCGTATCCATCTCTTCCAGTATCGACAGCATTTTGCCCTGGTCGGTATGTGTAATAAAAATCTGACCGAAATGCTCATCAGAGACCAGTTTAATGATTTGTCTGACACGGATTTCATCAAATTTATCAAAAACATCATCCAGCAGAAGTATGGGCCGGGCCTGGTTCATCTCCTTAATGAAATCGAACTGCGCTAATTTCAGGGTTACCAGAAAGGTCTTCTGTTGTCCCTGTGAACCCGTCTTTTTCATGGGATACCCGTTAAGTTTAAGCAACAGATCATCCTTATGGATGCCCTGGGTTGTATACTGCATGATCCTGTCTTTTTCATGGGAAACGGCCATAAGAGACGCAAAATCCTGTCCTTCAAGCTGTGAATGATACTGAAGATCGACATCTTCGTGTTCCGGGGCAATAAAATGATAGTATTTCCTGAATATCGGGATCATCCGGTTGGTGTATTCGGCCCGCCTGGCAAAAATCCTTCCTGCCGGGTTAACCATCTGATCATCATAAACACGCAACATATCCATATCAAAACTGCTCCCCCTGGAATCCTTTAACAACCTGTTACGCTGTGAAAGAATCTTGTTGTATGTGATCATATCCTCCAGGTAGGACTTATCGTACTGTGAGATCACACTATTTAAGAACTTGCGCCGTTCTTCACTTCCTTCCATGATGAGTGAAGAATCCTCCGGGGAGATCATCACTACCGGGAACAGACCGATATGGTGCGCCAACTTTTCGTATTCCTTTTTATTCCGTTTAAAGATCTTGTTCCGGTTACGGTGTATGCTGCAATATACCTCTTCTGATTTCACGCCTGAGGAAAAAATCCCCTGGATGATTGCAAATTCCTGGTTATGCAAAATGTTCTGCGTATCAACAGGATTAAAATAGCTTTTGCACAGACACAGGTAATGGATTGCATCAAGTATATTTGTTTTTCCCACACCATTGTTCCCTACAAAACAATTTATACGGGGTGAAAATGTAATTTCAGCTTCTCCGAAATTCTTAAAGTTCAACAATGATATGGCTTGCAGATTCATTGATAATAATAAACAAACAAATTTAGTGAATTCCGGCTCCCAACTGTTGCCAACTGCTGATAATAATTCATTGCGGTTTAAAAAACTTTTGTAATTTTCGGAAACTGTATGTATTGTAAAATTGTATATAATAACCCTGCCCGAAATTCAGATTTCACATGCCTTCTTCTACCCGACTGTTAAACGGCATTATTAAGAAGCTTCTGATTCTGCCTGTTATCTCCCTGCTTCATTGTTTCCCGGTATCAGCACAAACCGGAAAATCAGCAATCAAATTCGACAATGTTTCCATCAAGGACGGTCTGTCGCAAAGTTCTCCCAACTGCATTTTCCAGGACCACCGCGGACTGTTGTGGATTGGTACCGATGACGGTCTCAATAAATATGACGGTTATGCTTTCAGGGTATACAAGCCCGATCAGCACGACCGTTACAGCATCAGCCATTCCAGGATACTGTCAATTTGTGAGGACCCATCCGGGGATATATGGCTGGGCACCAACGGAGGCGGATTGAACCGTTATTATCGCGATCATGACAGGTTTACGCATTTTTTATCCGTTGAAAACGATTCTCCAGCAATTGCCGGAAATATTGTTTATTGTGTCATGATCGTGGAGGATAGTCTGCTCTGGAATGGAACAGAAAATGGCCTGTCCGTTCTTGATATCAGGAAAAACAGGGTTATCCCCATGGAACAATTACCTTCCGCTCTCGGTCAGGTTTCCGGATTGGGTATCCATGCCATGACAATCGATAAAAATAACCTGATCTGGTTGGGTACGGAAACAGGGTTATTCCGTTATGACAAGGATGAGATGAACCTTGAACCTGTACATTTCCCGGGGGATAATAACCTTTTACCTGCCGGCGTCAGTGTAACCGCATTGATGGCGGACAGCAAAAACAACCTCTGGGTAGGCACTTCAGCAGGCATTGTTTACATGGAGAACGGTTCGGGAATTTTTACAAGGCCTGCCGGCATTCCCATTTCAGGTAACATTGCTTCAAACGGAACAATCAGGGCTATCCTTGAAGACGACAATAACAATATCTGGATCGGATCTTTCGGCAGCGGTCTGGATATATATTCACCACTTTCCGGTGAACTTACCAGTTACATTTATGATTACAACAATCCTTACAGCCTCAGCAGCAATGAGGTTCTATCGTTATTCATGGACCATTCGGGAATAGCATGGGCAGGTACGAACGGACTGGATAAATACAACCCCCGGAAGGAAAAATTCACACTTTACGATTATGTCCCCTATACCAGGGAAAAAATGATATTCCGGAATATCCATCCCATTTACGAGGATTTTCACGGAATTTTATGGGTTGGTTCAAAGGCTGACGGATTGCATGTATTAGACAGAAAGAACCGGGAGTATTTTCACATAACCCATATTCCGGGTAATGCCAACAGCCTTTCCAGTAACCACATCAGGTCAGTTAAGGAATTCCCCGAAGGTGTCCTATGGGTAGGAACCGAGGACCGGGGACTCAACAAAATATTTCTGGATGACCAACGCAAGCCTGTCCGCATTAAGAGCTATCAGTATGAGGCAGATAATCCAAATTCCATCACCAGTGACAAAATATACAGCCTGTTTACCGATAAAAATGGTAAATTGTGGATTGGTACGGATAACGGACTTACCATCATGGACACAGAAACCGAAACATTCACCCGATATCTGCCTGATCCGGATAATCCGAACAGTATCAGCAACACTACGGTCTTTTGCATTTATGGTGATAACTCAGGAGAAATATGGCTGGCTACCGATTACGGTATCAACAGGTATAATGCTGCAACCGGTGGTTTTGAGCATTTTATCCGGAACGAAAATGATACCAATACTGTAATTCACAATGAGATACTTTCTTTCTATGAGGACAGGCAGGGATACCTGTGGATTGGCACTTACGGTAAAGGGCTTGAAAAGTACGACCGTGAAAACGGCATTTTTACTCATTTTGCCAATATCAAAGGACTTTCAACCGCTGTTGTTTACGGCATCCTGGCTGATGAATCCGAAAAACTGTGGCTGAGCACCAACAACGGGATCATCAAATTCAATCCCTCCACCGGTGAAATAAACCAATTTACCATCGAGGACGGTTTGCAGAGCAACGAGTTTAATGGCAACTCATATTTCAAGAGTCACACCGGTGAGATGTTTTTCGGCGGGCAGTATGGTTTCAATGGTTTTTATCCTGCCAGGGTTATCATTGATACTGTGGCCCCTGCGATCATTCTTTCCGATCTCCAGGTTCACAACAAATCGGTGATACCGGGTGAGCATGCTCCCATCGACAAGCATATCAGTGAAGTGAACGAAATACGTCTCAACTACAAGGAAAACAACTTTACGCTGTATTTTTCCGCACTGCATTTTGGAAATCCGGCCCGGAACAGTTATAAATATAAGCTTGAGGGATTTGATGAAGATTGGGTTGATGTTGGGAACAAGCGATTTGTTTCCTATACGAGTTTGCCTTATAAAAATTACGTATTCCGGGTAATTGCCTCAAATACCGACGGGGTCTGGAATGAAAAAGGACTTTCGGTAAAAATCAGAATCAAGCCGCCATTCTGGTCTACGTTATGGTTCCGGGTCCTCTTCATACTGGCAGTTCTTGCTGTGGTCGTTTACCTCGTTCGGAAGCGAATGGATTACATAGAGTTGCAAAAGCGGATCTTTGAGGAAAAGTTCGAGGCCAGCACCAAAGAACTCGAAGAAGCCCGACAGCAGCTTGAAATTCAGCATGATGAAATAGTGGTACAAAAGCGGGAACTTAAGCAGCGTGAAAAAGACCAGGAGAGCCTGCTTTGGTTCAATCAGGGTCTGGGTTTGTTCTCGGACATCATCAGCAAACACAAGGATGATCTTACAAAGCTTTGCCGGATAACAATTGAAAAACTGGTTGAATATGTCGATGCCCAGCAGGGAGGTATTTTCCTGCTCAACGATGAGAAGGAAGATGATCAGTATCTTGAATTAGCGGCGCATTATGCATTCAGAACAGATAAAGCCAATCACCGCTTCGCTATTGGTGAGGGATACATAGGAACCTGTTTTGTTGAAAGGCATATTATTGAAGTGGATAATATTACGGACAGTTATGCAGAACTCCATTCAGGTCTGGGTAAAGAGAACCTGAGACATATTTTGCTTGTTCCCCTGAAAATAAATGAACAGTGCATAGGTGTTACTGAACTTGGTTCCTTCAGAAAACTAAAAGGCTACCGGGTATCCTTCATTGAAAAACTAATGGAAACCTATGCCTCAATCATTAATACCGAAAAGGCAAACGCCAGGCTTAAAAAACTGATCGAACATTCAACCCTTCAGGCCAAAGAACTTCAGGAACGGGAAGAACAAATGCGCATGAATCTCGAAGAGATGATGGCCACGCAGGAAGAATCCACCCGTCGTGAGGACGAACTGATCAACCTTGCAGAAGAATCAGCCACCCAGGAAGAAAAACTGAAAAATGAAATTGATCTGTTGAAGGTCAGAATTGAAAACATTGCCGGAAAAGGTCAGGATGCCTGATCCAGTTCTTCGGTCAATAGCTGCTTTCCACGGATCAGTTCCTCCTTTTGTTTATCCGAAAGCTCAGGATATTTCAATCCCAGGCTTTCCATACGTTGCAGGATTATTTCTGAAACAGCAAGTCGCATATACCACTTTTTATCAGCCGGAATTACGTACCAGGGGGCATTTTCAGTAGAGGTATTCCTAATCATGGTTTCATAAGCCTTCTGGTTTTCATCCCAGCACTTTCTTTCCCCGATATCACCAAAGGAGAATTTCCAGTTTTTCGCGGGTTCGTTGATCCTCTTCAGAAAGCGTTCTGCCTGCTCTTCCCTGGAAATGTTCAGAAAAAACTTGAGAACCACAGTGCCATTGCGGGTAAGATGTTTTTCCAGGTCATTTATACTTTCGTAACGGTTATTCCAGAAATCCGGGTTGATCTTTTCAACCGATTCAATTCCCGGCAGCTTTTGTCCAGGGATAATTACGGGATGCACTTTTACGATCAGCACCTCCTCGTAATAGGAACGGCTGAAGATCCCGATCCTGCCCCGTTCGGGCAAACACCTGCTGGTCCGCCACAGATAGTCATGATCCAGCTCTTCCGGCGAGGGTTGCTTGAAGCTATACACCTGGCATCCCTGCGGATTTATACCCGACATTACATGTTTGATGGTACTGTCCTTACCCGCGGCATCCATTGCCTGGAAAATGAGCAGCAAGGAATAGCGGTTTTCAGCATAAAGCTTATCCTGTAAAGCCTGCATCTTCTCTATATAATTGCCCATCATTTCTTTGGCCTCATCCTTGCCGGATACTCCCGGAGTTTCATGCGTACTGAATTGTTTCAGCGAATCGAATCCGCCTGGTTCTGCCAGGAAATTACGAATGTTCATGTCATTTTATTTTCAATTATAAAATTAATAAAAGTACTAAAGATGTTAGCAGATTATGGGGAGTTGTTAATTATTTAATTCCCCAACATGGGGCATTTTTCGTATCTTTACAAGCCATTTTACTATATCCGGTATATCCGGAAGTTGAAAATGCAATAAGGATAAATTAAGGAAAGATTTTTATATGAACAATCTGGAAAACGAAGACAAATCCCTGAACCAAACGAACGATAATAATGACTATTCCGCTGAAAGCATACAGGTATTAGAGGGCCTGGAAGCTGTTAGAAAACGTCCGGCGATGTATATCGGTGATGTAAGCGTTAAAGGTTTGCATCACCTGGTATACGAGGTAGTTGATAATTCAATTGATGAGGCCCTGGTCGGATTCTGTAAAAACATTGACGTTTTCATCAATGAAGACGGATCAGTGACAGTTAGGGACGATGGCCGTGGAATTCCGGTCGAGATCATGGAAAAGGAAAAACGTTCAGCCCTTGAAGTAGTATTAACTGTTCTGCATGCCGGTGGTAAATTCAATAAAAACTCCTACAAGGTATCCGGTGGACTTCACGGTGTTGGCGTATCTTGCGTAAATGCACTTTCCGTGCATTTAGAAGCCACCGTTTACCGTAACGGGAAGGAATACAAGCAGGAATTTGAACGTGGTAAACCATTGTATTCTGTAAAGGAAACCGGTGTAAGTTCACATACGGGTACAGAAATTACATTCAAACCCGACAGCGATATTTTTATAACCACCGATTATAATTTTGAGATCTTATCCTCCAGGCTGCGGGAACTTGCTTTTCTGAACAAGGGAATAAAATTAATGATCACCGACAAGCGCGAGCTGGAGGAAAATGGCAATGGGGGCTCTTACCGCGAAGAAGTTTTTTATTCAGAAAAAGGGTTGTCGGAATTTGTTGCTCTGCTGGATGAAAACAGGGAAAAACTCACGGGTATTATTCATATAGAAAACACAAAGGCCGAAGTTCCTGTTGAAGTTGCCATGCAATACAATACCTCCTTCACGGAAAATGTCTTTTCCTATGTAAATAATATAAACACCATTGAGGGAGGAACTCACCTGGCCGGTTTCAGGCGTGGACTCACCAGGACCCTGAAGGCTTATGCGGAAAAATCGGGTATGGTCTCCAAGCTGAAATTTGATATAAGCGGCGATGATTTCAGGGAAGGGTTAACCGCAGTAATCTCTATTAAGGTTGCGGAACCTCAGTTTGAAGGACAGACCAAAACCAAACTTGGCAATACGGAGGTTATGGGATTCGTTGACCAGGCTGTATCTTCGGCACTGTCAAACTTTCTTGAAGAAAATCCACGCGATGCAAAGATCATTGTTCAAAAGGTGATCCTGGCAGCCCAGGCTCGTCATGCGGCCCGGAAGGCAAGGGAACTGGTTCAACGGAAAGGGGTTTTGTCGGGATCGGGCCTGCCGGGTAAACTGGCTGATTGTTCCGACAAAGACCCGGCAGTAAGTGAAATATATTTTGTTGAAGGTGATTCGGCAGGAGGCACAGCCAAGCAGGGACGTGACCGGCATTTTCAGGCCATCCTCCCCTTGCGCGGGAAGATATTAAATGTTGAAAAGGCCATGCCCCACAAAATCTTTGAGAATGAAGAGATCAGGAACATATATACCGCGCTGGGCGTTTCGGTTGGTACGGAAGAAGACAGCATGGCACTGAATCTCGACCGTTTAAGGTACCACAAGGTGATTATAATGACCGATGCCGATGTTGATGGCAGCCACATAACCACCCTGATGATGACTTTCTTTTACCGGCATATGGAAGACCTGATCAAAAACGGGCATCTTTATATTGCCACCCCGCCCCTATACCTGGTCAAAAAGGGTAAGACCGAGCGTTATTGCTGGACCGAAGATGAACGCAAGACATTGGTTGAAGAACTAGGCAAAGGAAAAGACGGAAGTGTTCATATTCAACGGTACAAAGGTCTGGGTGAAATGAATGCCGAACAATTGTGGGACACAACCATGAATCCTGAACACCGCACACTGCGCCAGATAACAATTGAAAGCGCCGCTGAAGCCAACCGGGTTTTTTCCATGCTCATGGGTGATGACGTGCCTCCGCGCAGAGAATTTATTGAAAGGCATGCCAAATATGCACGAATTGATGTGTGATCAAGCCCTAAAAAGTTAATTTCCGGATCTGGTCCCTTTTTTGTAAAGTATGATAGTAACTTTTTCAACAGTAATCATACAACCGTAGCGTACCTTTTCAAAATAGGGCAGTATAATTTCAGTGAATTTCTCAATTTTCTCCGATTCGTCAACGATTTCAATAATTACAGGCAATTTCTCCGAAATTTCGAAAAACTTCATTGAATGAATTGTACTGCTTGCGCCGAAACCCATCACGCCTTTAAGGACGGTGGCGCCGGCAAGGCCATAGCGTTTTGCTGCAAACACAATTACTTCAGAGAGCGGTGAATGACGGAAGGTATCCGTTGAACTGATAAAAACGCGCAATATTTTGGCTTCTTTCTGATTTTCCATAATTACAAAGTTTTAATAAATATTTGACCCAGGTAGGCGGCCATCAGACAACCAAAAACACTTAATGAAGTATACAATGCGAAAAAAAAGAAATTCCCGTCACGCAGCAGTGCCAGGTTTTCGCCGGCAAAGGTTGAAAAGGTTGTAAAACCTCCGCAAAAACCAACGGTAAGGAACATTCTCCATTCGGTGGTAAGCAAATCTCCTTTCTCTGATAATCCGTACAACATTCCGATGAATAAACAGCCCAGCACATTTACCGCCAGGGTCCCGTAAGGAAAAGAAGAAAACAGATGGTTCTGCACAAACCGGGAAGTAAGGAACCTGGCAATGGAACCAATAAACCCTCCCGCTCCGATAATGATCAGTAATTTGAACATATTATGCCAAAAATAGTAAAAACAGCAGATAAACCGATTTATAAAACAGTATTGTTGGCTGTTAATTCGAATCATTCAGTCTATTACCCGGCCGGTATTAGAAAAATGTAGTAATTTTCGCGGAAAATTTTTTGCATGTGTCAATAAAAAAGCAGGACGACTGTTACACTGGAATGTACGGCAATATGCAATAAACCTGAAATTTATGAAACTAAAATGAAACAACAAGCGTTAAATCAAGCAACACCCGAAAATATGATTTCCATGAAAAAACAAACTATCGCTGTCATTCTCGCCACCATGATAACAGGTCTAATTGTCATTTCCTGCTCCAAAGAGGAAGGAACCGGAGGAACCTCGGTAATAAAAGGGAAAGTAATTGAAAGACATTATAATTCAAATTTCACGACCCTGATTGAACAATTTTATGCTCCGGATGAGGAAGTATTTATTGTATTTGGCGATGATCCGGTTTATGGCGACAGGGTAACCACCAATTATGACGGCAGTTACCGTTTCGAATACCTGCGCGAAGGCAACTATACCATTTACGCCTATTCCGAAGATTCTGCAAATTACCCTACACAGCGTCAAATTCCGGTAATCCGGCAGGTTAAGATAACCGGAAAGAACCAGACTGTTGAGGTTGATAATATCATCATACTGAAATAGTTTTACCTTAAGTAAACAGATGCATAGTCATTACCTGGATATTGCCAATACGTCCCTGACCGGTTATAAACCAATATCCCTGGACGAAATGGATAATGTTACGCTTATGGACAGAACAGATATGAAATTTGTTCTTTCATTCGATGCACTTCGGGGCATTCTCCAAAAGCTTTCCGATCAATACAAAGTTCTTACCATTAATTACAATAATATTTTCAGTTACCATACGGCTTACTATGATACTCCTGATCTGGCCATGTTTTCTGATCATCATAACGGAAAGCTGAACCGGTATAAGATCAGGCACCGCGAATACATTGAATCGAAATTGAGCTTTCTGGAAGTGAAATTCAAATCCAATAAGGGACGGGTTGTAAAACAAAGAATTGTGGATAAAGGTGAAGATCATTCTTCATTTATCGGATTCATAACCAGTCATACACCCTACGACCCTGATATTCTGCGGCGCATCATTGTTAATCGTTTCAACCGCATCACCCTGGTGGATTACAACATGCGAGAGCGGGTAACAATCGATTTTAACCTGTCGTTCACCGATGGGATCCAGCACATATCACTAAATGGTCTTGTGATCATTGAGGTCAAACAGAATAAAACGGATAAAGAAAGTCCGGTTTACCTGGTATTGAAAGAACATGCCATAAGACCATCTCGCATTAGCAAGTATTGTATTGGGATTTCACTGCTGAGTGACAGTACAAAAATCAATAATTTTAAACATACATTGTTGAAAATTAAAAACATGACCCATGTTGAACTTACTGCCTAATATTGAGAATTACTCATTTCTCGGACTGGACATTATCCATGTAACGAATTTTAATGAGCTGTTGCTGCGTTTTGTACTGAATATAACTGTTGTAATCGTTATTGTGCGTTTTCTATATTATCCCACAACACGGCGAAAGGACTATCTGTTCAGTTATTTTCTCATCAGCATTGTGATCTTTTTGCTCTGCTTCCTGCTGGAAAGCGTGAAGCTTCAGATCGGGTTTGCATTCGGGTTGTTTGCCATCTTCGGAATTTTAAGGTACCGCACCAATGCGATACCCATAAAAGAAATGACCTACCTTTTTATCCTCATCGGTATTTCAGTCATCAATGCTCTTGCCAATAAAAAAATAAGCTGGGCAGAACTGATATTTACAAATATTATTCTTGTATTTATTGTTTATGGACTTGAAAAACTCTGGCTGCTCAAGCATGAGTCCTCCAAAATCATCATCTATGAAAAAGTTGATATGATCAAGCCTGAAAAACGTGCAGAATTAAAGAATGACCTGGAAGCCCGTACCGGTTTGAAAATAAACCGCATCGAAGTTGGCAGGATTGATTATCTCAGGGATACAGCAAGGATCATAATTTATTACTATGAAGGTGAGAACCGTATAAATATGGCAGATGAAAGTGACAGTCCTTATAACGCTGCAGTTGGCGATGATGATGATTAGGACTGGAAATAACCGGTTACATTAATTATAATTAATTTTCATGAAGAGATTATTTCAGCGTTCACTGCTCCTGCCTGTTTTTCTTGTATTTTTCATCTTCCCGGTGCCGGCACAGCAAAGCGATTTTCAAGTCTGGCCTTCAATACAGGTTGGAGTAGAGGTTTTAAACGACCTGAAATTGCAGGTTGAGGAAGAAGTGCGCTTCCATGAGAACAGTACGATGATTGAAAGGCAGATAAACAACATGGGAATCAGCTACAGGATTAACAAATATGTTAAGACAACACTGACCTACAGGATCGAAGCCGACTGGAAAAACGCCGATACATACAGCTGGAGACAGGGATTATATGCCGATTTTACCTTTCGGTATGAGCCAGGACGCTTCTTATTGGATTACAGGGTCCGGTTTCAGTCGGCCAAGATTGACATGAATGAAAAGGAGGAACAGTTGTTTGACGGGTTGAAGAACCGCCATAAGGTGGGTGTTGAATATGATATTAAAAATATTCCCCTGGTCCCTTTTGTTGAAGGTGAAATTTTCATGAATTCCGGAGGTAACAGGTATTCAGGTGTTACAGCTTACCGTACCTGGTTCGGAATGAAATACAACCTTAACAAAAGGCATGAAGTAACCCTGAAATACGGTATTGATCAGGAAGTGAATGTGGCCGATCCGTTACGTGCCTACATAGTCGCAATTGGCTATTCCGCTGATCTGAAACTGAAATCATTGAAAAAGTGAATCAACAGACTGTCTTTTTTTTATCAGTTGTGTAAGCACCGATAATTTGTAAAGATCAAAAGCCATCATACTGGGATTTGATCCTAGCAGATTGCGCATTACAGCTTGTGTGATGAAATTGTAAAAGAAACGGTAGACCTTCACCTGCTTGTTTTTCCGGAGCAGATCATAGGCCCGCAACAAACGGATATCGGAAAAGTCATTCCTGCCAATCTTACCGGTATCAATCAAAGTAAGCAGATTATCGATACCCTCGCCGGATTTTCGGATGAATTCACTTGCAATTTCAAGTCCTATATGGATTAATGGATTCTGCACGTGAATTATCGGAATACATTTTTTCTTCAGCTCAAGCCCGAAAAGTGTATCTTCATGTCCATACTGGGTTATGCTCTCGTCAAATCTCACCTGCTGCATAATGTCCCTGGAGATCATAAAATTATTGGTCATGAATGACCGGTAGGGTGCTTTATTTCTGATGACGGCAACGGTTTGTTCCCGCCTGATACCATAAAGCCAGCGTAACATGTATTCCGGCTCCTCGGGTTGTTCTTCCCTGTATATCCTTCCGCCACAAACAACAATCTGCTTGTTTACATAGGGTAAATATCGTTTAATATATTGCTCATCCGGAATCTCAGCATCGCAATCCATAAACAGAAAACACGGATACAATGCCAATTCGGTAAGCCTGTTGCGGATGCTGGCCCGTCCGATATTTTTATCGAGTTCAATGAAACGCACACCTGGCAGTTTACTTACATCCTTGTTCTGATCACGCAACAATTCGGATGAACGGTCATCCAGAACAATGATCTCAAAGGGCACGTCTGCTTTCACTGCCTGCCTGTGAAGTTCATTAACCAGGGAAACGATATTGAAATTGTATACGGGAATTAATATGGATAACATGCGATTTCTTTAGTCTTGTTGCTCATCAGAGTTTTTTAAGAAAGGAGGTCAGCGCATAAACAGAATTGAAAGAAGTATTTGTTTCTTTGCAGGTGAGTTGCCAGCAAAGCTGTTCATTGATGAACTTAATGGAAATTTCAGCATCAGCGACATCCTCCTCCACGGTTAAAAATCCTATCCTTTCCATAGCTTTCCGGGTAATCGAACAATACTTTTTTTCACCATGTATTGTTACTGTTCTCGTCAATTCCCTTTTAAACCTGAATGCATATGTTTTGGAATCAAATTCAACGGGCGAATTTAAGAACAATTTACGAAATACCTGATTAATTAACAAATCCTCCGGTGCACCATCGAAGAATCCCTGATCGGTCATGAGACAGAGACGGTCAGCCTCATCCATTGCTATGGCAAGATCATGGGTTGAAAAGATAATAGTCTTCTTGTTGTGTCGTGAAAGGTCGTTCAACAGCCTCAGTATTTCGTGCCGGGACGGCAGATCCAGAAATGCGGTTGGTTCATCCAGAATAATTACGGGAGTATCTTGTGCCAGGGCTCTGGCAATCATTACTTTCTGCCTTTCCCCATCACTAAGATGATGTACCGGTTTATGCGCAAAAAGTTTTAACCCTGTACGGTCAATAGCTTCATGCACTATGGTGTGATCAACCTGTGTAAGCTTGCCCAGCCAGCCGGTATAGGGAAATCTCCCAAGGGCTACCAGGTCAATGACCCGGAGATGCTGAATATTTATGCTTTCAGTTGAAACAAAGCTTACCAGTTTAGCCAGGTCTTTTTGTGCAATCCTTGAATTTTCAATGCCGTCAAAAAACACCTTACCGTCAATCTGGTCCTGTAAACCGGTTATCGTGCGCAACAACGTGCTTTTTCCAATTCCGTTCCTGCCAATGATCCCGACCATTTCGGCATGGCCGATATCGAGATTGACCGGACCATAAATTGCATGCTGATTGACCGGTAACAACCCCGGGAAACCAATGTAAAGATTTTCAAGTTTAACCGTATGCCCGTCAGCTGTATTTAATCCCATACCATGCATTTCTAATTTACTGACACCATCCGCCTGTTATAAACAACAACCCAAATAACAACCGGTATACCGAGAAGTGCTGTAACCGAGTTAATGGGCAGTACAACTGCAGATCCGGGAACCTGAGAAATCAGATCAGCAAGGATCATCAACAGTGACCCCAGCAATATGCAAGCCGGCATCAGTATCTTATGATCGGCTGTTTTAAACATCAATCTTGCCAGATGAGGCACGGCAATGCCTACAAATGCTATTGGTCCGCAAAATGCCGTAATACTCCCGGAAAGTATGCTCGTTGAAATAAAAACCAGAACACGGGTTAGTTTTATGTTAACACCCATGCTCCTGGAATAAGTTTCGCCCAGCAACATGGCATTTAATACTTTTGTGGTTACCAAAGTCAGGGCAAATCCTCCCAGAAGGCTAATACCCAACACCCGCAATTGTGTGCCCGACAAATTGCCAAGGCTTCCCATTGACCAAACAACAAAAGCTTTAAGCATGGATTGGTGGCTGAAATATTGCAAAATGCTCACAAAAGCTGAAGCAGCACTTCCAAAAAGAATTCCAAGGATAAGGATGGTCATGATGTCCCTTACCCTCAGGGAAACGAACATAACCAGGAAAAGAACGGCAGCTGCTCCCGCCCAGGCTGCAAAAATCTGAAACCAGCTGCTCAGAATTCCCAGGCTGTTCATTGAAAAAAAGTCACCGAACCCGAGGATAACCAACGCAACACCAAGACTGGCACCTGAACTTATCCCCAGAACATCAGGACCGGCCAGGGGATTCCGGAAAATAGTCTGCATCTGCAAGCCGCTGACCGACAAAGCTGATCCGGCTAAAATGGCGGTCAGTGTTTTTGGGATACGAAATTCATGAAGGATCGTATTCCAAACCTGGTTTTCATCATTGGCACCGAATAATATGGAAAATATCCTGTTGGCTGGAATTTTTACAGACCCGGTTGTCAGATCCAGGAGTATTAAAACCACAAGCAGAACGAACAGTAAAATAAAAAGCAAGGGTAAACGAATCCTTTGATCTATGTCTGGTGAGATATACAAGCGATCCATTCCACGATTATTGCAGTTTTCTGTAATATGTAAGCTTGTGCGAAGGTAATAATTGTGGATGTAAGATGTATATTAAATCAGCAAGGATAATATGGGGTTCAACCACTCCGGATTCAAAAAAAGCATTTCCACCGGACGGGCTCATTAAATTATTGTTATTGTATACTTTATCCTCCATGAACGCCGGTAAACGTTCAAAACGGTTGTCAACTAATCCGATCTCCTTTTTCGACCGTGCATCTCCGGAATTAATCCAGAAATCAGCAGCCAGTGCGTATTCATATACCTTTTCAAGTTCAACCGGCCTGCTGTCCTTAAAATCCAGATGGTCCCACAAATACCTACCGCCTGCATCGGAAACAAGCCGGGCAATATAACTTTTGCTTCCGCTTATATACCAGGTTCCCCTCCAGGGTAGTCCCAGCAGTACTTTGGGCTCGTCGCCCTTATCCCGGGCAAGCGCCCTGAGCTGTTCATAGGCTTCGGCAATAGAATCAAAACGATGCGTTGCTACTTCCTCTTTCTGGTAAAAAGCTGCAAAAACCTTCACCCATTCCATTTTGGCAAGCGGCTCCTCCTCGAGATACTCTGCAACCATGATCACAGGGATACCCAGTTCACCCAGTTTCTTTATCGTATTCGTCACTGCACCGCTCACTCCATAGGCGAAAACCACATCGGGTTTTAATGAGATCAGCAGTTCGAAATTCAGGTTTTCATCATAGCCGACATCAGGCAAAAGTCCTTTCTCCACCCTGAACCTGAGCATTTCATTAACAACATAGTCCTTCCCCGAAATACCGGTAACGGATCCCAATTCATCCAGAAAATCAATAAATCCAATATGCGTGGTAGAAAGGCAAACTGCGCGGTTAACAGGTGTTTTAATCCTCCATGAATTGTCCGATATCATTTCTGATGCCGGGAAAGAATCACTGAGTATATAGGTAAATTCTACCTGGCTGGCATTCTGCCAGGGATTTTTAACCGTAATGATCCTTCCTTCCGTATTATTTCCCAGGTCGAATCCGGCAGCATATTTTACGGTCAATGAATCTGCGGTTAAATTTCCGGTACCAACCTTATTCCCGGGTCCTTTACCGAAACACCCTGAAATGATCAAACCAGCTATAAGCAAGGGGGCTGTCCTGTTCATTGCATTTCAATTTCCCGGAAGGATTCGCCTGTCCGGGTTTTAACCTGTGACAGAAAATACTGTTGGGTTATTGGTTTTCCATTTACCGAATATTCTGCACCGTTATATGTGATGAATTTTATCAGCCTGAACTCCTGGGCCTGATTATCCCTTACAACGATATACCGGAAAGTTTCCCTGTATTTTTCAATATATTTTTCGAGGGTAATTCCTGCAGGATATTTCCGTGTAAGTTCTTCGAGGTATTTCTGTCTTTCCGATTCGGTTTTAAAAACAAGTTCCCCCATAGGAATTGCGGCGGCAACCCTGGTTGCAGGAGTTGTATTTACGGGACTGTTAGTTTTGCCCATTGATTGCTGCAGTGTTTTATTTATTTCCCCTATCCGGATAATTCGTTGTTTTGCGTAAACACTGTTCGGTTCGAATGTCAGAGCCTTTTTATAATTGTCCATGGCCCCGGAATAATTACCGGCATCGTATGCTTTATCTGCCGAAGCGATAAGGCTGTTATAGGATGTTTTTCTTGCAAGTTCAGCCTGCCTTTGCTTTTCCAATTCCGATAACAGGTAATTAATTTTTGCGATCTGATCCTTGGCCAGCGGATCTCCGGGCATCTGACTCAGGGCTTCACTGTAACTGGTCCTTGCCTGCTGATAATCTTTACCTGCAAAAAATGCATTCCCGCTATTCATGTTTATAGCATAAGCATCGGCTTTGGCTTTTGTATCTGCCTGTTCCTGCTGATTTTTTAGTATAAGTTTATCAATTTCAGTTACTTTGTTTTTCGGAAAGACCTCTTCAGGTTTCAGCGTCAACGCACGGGCGTATTCATCCCTGGCCTTTTGATAATCCCTGGCCCTGAAATACTTGTCGGCCGACGACAAGGCCAGGCTGTAGGCATTCTCTCTGGCCTGTTTTTCAGTTTGAATCCGCTCCAGGTCGGTAAGTGCCATGCTGATTTCATCCAGTTTTTTCCTGGGATACTGTTCTCCCGGAATTAAAACCAGGGCCTTTTCATAGGCGGCTTTTGCTCCGGTATAGTCCCTTTCTCCCATAAATTTGTCAGCCAGGCCCACAGCTTCCGCATAGTTTTTTCTCCTGGCCTGTTCCGAGGCCATCTTCTCCTTTTCCTGCCTGATCAGCAATTCGGTTTCGCTTAGCCTGTTCTTTGCCGACGCATCCAACGGCTTAACAGCAAGTGCCTTCTGAAAAGCATCCCTCGCCTGGTTGTAATCCCTATTTACAAGGGCTGTACTACCCTGTGTCATAAAGGATGCATAATCATTCTCGATCTGTCTTTGCTTAGCGGAAATTTCTTCAGCAACGGTATTATCGATAACGGCAATTTTCTGACTGGCATAGGAATCCCCCGGCCTAAGCTGTAATGCTTTCAGATAGAGGTTTTTTGCCGTTACAAATTCCCTGGTATCAAATGCTTTATCCGCCGAAGCAACCGATTCCTTATAATCCCTGTTGATCAGTTCATCCTGTGTCTGTTTTTTCTGCAATTCCTCCACAAGCCGGTCAATCTCAGCAATTTTACCGGTGGCGTACAGATCAGCCGGTTTAACGGCCAGGGCTTTCTTCAGGAACTCTTTGGCCTGGGCATAAGATTTTTGTGCCAAAGCGGTGTTGGCTGCCCCAATTGCTTTCTGGTAATTGTCTTCTTCTGCCTTTATCCTGGCAACCTGTTCCGCTGCATTTGCATTATCAATTGCGGTTACCTTTGACTGTGCATATTTGTCTTCCGGTCTCAACACAAGTGCTTTTGCATAACTCTCACGAGCCCGGGTCAGGTCCTTTTGTACCATGAATGCGTCGCCATCGGAAATCGCCTCTTTATATTGCTTCGCGGCAAGTTCTTCGGCAGCTTTTTGCCTGTTATATTCCTCCGCCTTCCTGTCGATCCCGGCGAGTTTCTCCTTTGCAGCAATATCATCGGGTTTAAATGTCAGCGCTTTCTGAAAAGATTCCCTGGCAAGGGCAAACTCATTTTTAGCCAGTGCATTGTTAGCTGCATTAATTGCATTTGTATATCCGTCATTTTTTGATTTCTGCTGGGCTGCCTGTTCAGCTGCCATAACATTTTCAATTGCTTTTGCGCGCTGTGAGGGATAGGCATCCGAAGGCTTGATTGCCATTGCCTTGGAATAGGCTGCTTTTGCTTCATCGTAGCTTTTTGCCCTGAAGAGTTCATCTCCGTTTGAAATCAGTGCCCGGTATTCTTTTTCGGAAGCCTCCCTTTTAGCAGATTCTGCTGCCCTTGACGCATTTTCCGCAGCCTTCCTGGTGAGGATGGTTTCGATCTCCTGCATCCTGGTTTTTGGTGTTGATTCTTCCGGTTTTATCTTCAGGGCTTCCTGGTAAAATTGCTTTGCCGTGGTATAATCCTTGCGCGTATAGGCTACACTAGCCTTTGCCAGGGCCTGGTTATATTTTTCTTCCATGGTTTCCCTGGACTGCTTTTCAGAAAGTTCAGCCTGCTTTTCAGCCTGTTCAGCTACCTGCTGCTGCTTGTTTAGTTGTGAATTTATTGCGGAAATCTGTTTGGACGGATAAACTTCGCGCGGATAAATTTCCAGTGCTTCACGATATGCAGCCTGAGCTTCCTGAAGCATATTCTTGTCATACAGCTGATTGCCCTTTTGTACGGCGGCTTCATACTTGTCCAGCATGCACTTGTCGTACTTCAAAAGAACATTTTCAATACGGGGCCGCATACCGGCCACATAATTCCTGTCGGATATAAACTCCCGCCGTTTCGCATCAAAAGTTATCTTGTCAACCGGTTCATTCAACACGGAATAATCAACGCCATCACAATGCTTCACTAATCCGATAGAAAATTCATTCATCCAGGAACCGGTTTCTTCATCCGGCATTGCGGTGTTGAAACTGATTCGTTTGCTGATCAGTCCTTCCTTCCCAATTTCAATGGTGTATTGTTTGTTAATTTCCAAACGGAACGAAAAGGTTCCGTCGGTTCCGGTTTGTAGTGATTTTATCTTGTTTGCCCCTTCGTATAAATTGGCTGTTGCCTTTGCAAGCGGCTGCATATCCAGTTCCGAAATGCCCCTCACCTCCAGGAATCTCGCAGCAGGTTCTTCCTGGGCCGAACACATAAACCACGAATTCAGCAAAAGAAATAAAATTGATACCAATACTCTGTGCATCGCTTATTCTTTTCAATCCATATTTCTATACTTACTTTACCGCAAAAAGTTGCCTTTTTAACAGTAAAATCACCGGGAAGGTTATTTCAGAACGACAACTTTCAGTTCACTGATCCTGATATCACGTTTTATACGGATGATATACATTCCAGCACCAAGATCCAACGGACTCAGCCTGATCAGCTGCTGATACCCACCATATTCCTTTTGGAGGACCAGTTGACCCTGGAGGTTATAAAACTCCAGCACCACCGGGGAAGCCAGCATTTCTTTAAATTCTATCCAGATTTCATCCGATGCCGGGTTAGGATAGATAATTGCATCCTCCTGAAAATTCCCGTAAGGATCTTCTTCAGGCAGTGAATCAAAAACTACCGGCATTATGCCAAAAGAAGTGCTGACTGTTCCTCCTGTATACTGGTCAACAGTTATCCACGTTACGTTATCATAGATAAATGCGGTGTTTACGGGTTGTGTAATCCTGTTCTCCGCCATATAGGTTGAAAAGGTATCCTGTGGCATCGCATAAAACAGGTTATATCCGGCAAAAAAAACATCATCCACCGATACAGCTGAATCAAACTCAACGAAATTATACTCATTTTCAACCAGCTCTACCAGGGCGACCTCCTTTTCATATAAGGGAGCTACCGGTATTTCGCCTCCGTTCCAAATGCTTACAATCAGTTTCGATAGTTCAGATGCCACATGGTTGTTGGCAACATACAGAATTACACCCAGTATTTTTTTTTGACTGTCAATGTTGAATTTTTCAGCGAATTTGCTCAGGTTATCCGAATTATGGCCTGATAAACTTCCCCAGAGCAGGTTACCACTTTCGGATCCGGTTAATTCGCCCGAAAGGATATTGGACAGGGTATCACCCGACTTCCAGAAGTCATCATACGGATCATAGCCATCCAGAATGGATGACTGCTGATCCTCCGGGTTCAGCCAGTATTTGAGCTGCCTGTCCTGTGCGGAGTAATCGTCCCAGGCATGACTGATCATCTGGAAGTAGTCATTGACAGAATTTTCACAGTTGGCTTCACCACCGGTAAGTGATCCAACCAGTCTGTTGTTCTGGTTAAAAAGTCCTGCACCGGATGAACCGGCCTCAGTTGTACCGGTTTCCCAATGCCTGACCAGCCAATGCGTGAAATCATTATACAGGGTGCCAAAATTCCCAACCGAAATGGTGTGTGACTCCAGGCTGATTTTCTTTACGTCCCCAAGAGGATGGTGAATGGAATAACCCGAAAGCGGGGAAATACCTGAACGGTCCCAGCCCGAATAATAGGGACGATAAGTAACGGGGACAGGCTCCAGCAGTTCCAGCAGGGTAAAATCGAGCTTGTCACCGGTTGACCGGATCGTTGCCCCGGAAATCGATTTAAGATTACTGCCATCGGGTCCGTTGCAATAAGGGCTTTCGTAGTCAAAATAGAAAACTGCTGTATTGGCATCCAGCTCATTACTTATGCAGTGTTCTGCAGTTAATACATAATTTCTGCTATTGTGTTTTGTATTGTTCATCAGCGTACCGGTGCACCGTTCACCACCATGGTATACAATCCGGACCACCGCATTCTTAACCAGTTGCCACGACGGATCATCGAAGCAGTTTATATCAGCATTGCATTCGGCTGATAAACCATACCAGCCGTCCTTAAACGGTTTGCCGGGAATGAACGCAGAAAGATCACAACCTACCTGCGCTACGTTTAAAGAACCGAAAGCATCAGCAAAACGCGGAACCTGCATTTCCACAACAAGGGTTTCTCCGGGAATGTGCGCTGTGGCCAGCACATGTCCGGGTTTATTGTTCAGATCGGTGAATGCGCCGAGTATGGTCTGCTGTCCCGGATCATACAAAAATATTTTAACTCCTTTGTTCAGGTGATAGGGATTAAAGATCAGGTTAATCGCTGCCGCATCCTCAATATGAAAAGCAGCCCGCCATATTTTTGTCCCGTCTTCGAGGGTGTCCCATGTACCTGAGTTTTCGGGTGAGAAATCTGCTTCGATCAGCAATCCGTTTCCTGCGGGTTTCAACAGGGAAGGTTCTTCCTGATTCAGCAATCTGTTTTTTTCTTCCTGCGGTATTTGCAGTTCGTAAACAATCAGTTTGCCCGCGCCGGTATAATAAAGCGGTAAGGGATTACCCGGCCGGGAAAGTTGTCCCTGGCCATGCATACAAAAAAAAAGCAGCGCAACAAGAGCAATGGCACTTTTTCGAAAACAGCCTTCAACAAACATCTTATACATGTGGTGAAATTATTGAAATTGTTGAAATTCACCATCAGTTAAAATAAAATATGCTAAATTGGTATCCTGAATATCAAAAGATGAATCCTGATTAACAAACCAAAAACCAGCTATATCATGCATACATCACGTCGGAAATTTATTGCAAACTCCTTAACGCTTGCAGCGGGTACCGGAATGCTGTCCGCTATGCCATCCTTTAACTTTGGAAAGATTCCCGGCGCTAATGAAAAGATTGTAGCCGGGGTAATTGGTATCAACGGCATGGGATTTGCCGATATAAAGGCTTTTCTGGGTCAACCCAATACCGAATGCGCAGCCATATGCGATGTTGATGAAAATGTGCTGAACGCCCGTGCTGCCGATATTGAAAAGATACAGGGCAAAAAGCCGGCAATATATAAGGATTTCCGTAAACTCCTGGAAAATAAAGATGTTGACGTGGTGATTATCGGAACTCCGGATCATTGGCATTGTCTCCCCTTTATTTATGCATGCCAGGCCGGAAAGGAAGTATATTGCGAAAAACCGCTTTCCAACAGTATAGAGGAAATTAACCTGATGCAACAAGCTGTCAAAAAGTATGGACGTGTTGTACAGATTGGTCAATGGCAGCGGAGTGATGATCACTGGCAGGATGCCATGGCATTTGTACACTCCGGCAAACTCGGGAAGATACGCACGGTTCGTGCGTGGTCATACCAGGGTTGGATGAAATCGGTACCGGTATTGCCGGATGAAGCTGTTCCCGCGGGCGTAGATTATGATTTCTGGCTTGGCCCGGCACCTGCACGACCTTTTAACCGGAACCGCTTCCACTTTACTTTCAGATGGTTTTGGGATTATGCCGGTGGCATGATGACCGACTGGGGTGTGCATATTCTGGATTATGCCTTGTTTGGCATGAATGTAAGCCAGCCAAAATCGATCATGGCCATGGGTGGTAAATATGCCTATCCTGATGATGCCTGCGAAACTCCCGACACACTCCAGGCATTGTTTGAATTCGACGGATTTACCCTGCTATGGGATCATGGCATCGGCATCGATGGTGGTTATTACGGACGTTCCCATGGCGTGGGTTTTGTTGGCAACAACGGAACCCTGGTAGTGGACCGGGGCGGCTGGGAGGTAATTCCGGAGCCGGATAACGGAAAACCAAAAATGGAAAGAGTTGAACTCCTGAAGGGTACGGGAAAGGGACTTGAGAACCATATGCAAAACTTCATATCCTGCATCAGGGACAGCAGTATTGTGCCTAATGCCGGTATTGAAATCGGGGCCAATATTGCACGGGTAGCCAACCTCGGGAATATTGCCTTCAAGACCGGCAGAAGACTTTACTGGGATGGTGCAGCATCACAATTTACCAGGGATGAGGCAGCAAATGAATACCTGAAGGCCAGCTACCGGAAACCCTGGGAATTACCTAAAATTTAGTGAAAGACAGCACCGTTGGGTGCTATGCCCACGGTGCCCTCCGCAACCTTATTGCCTTCTTCATCATGGACCTTCATGGTGCCATTTCCGCTAAAACCTGATTCAAACAGGTATATGTATCCATCGGAAGGATTTATTCCTATCCCGTAATAACTGCCTTCGATAATCGGAAAAGCGGGAATTGCCGGAGCATCAACATCTATTTTGTATACACCATCCGGCCGGAGATAGTATAAACTGGCCTTATCAGCCGAAAGCGACATTTTGGGCAGGGAAGTTGTGTAATCCCCTGCTTTACCAACGAATCCCTGCCACAGCATGTTTCCTGTAACCGGGTCAATTTTCTGCAACAGTGCATCGGACTCACTGATAAGGTCATAAGGTGGTTCCCAGTTGTAGGAGGCAAAACCCTTGCAATATACCCAAAGATCTTCATTGCCATCCAGTGCAATATCCGCAGGTACCTCGCCTGTTTTCAGGGAGGCAACCACTTCATCCGAAACAATATCCACAACACTGATCGTAGAATCGAGTCCCCATCCCCCACTGTTGGCAACATAGACATGGTTCCCCAGTGCGACCATCCTTTCCGGTCCGTATCCTACTGCTACCGAATCTACTATTGTATGTGCATTAAGATCAAATACATACAGGTGCACCTGCATGCTGCCCGATGACAAATAGCCTTTGTTCTCACCCGCCTGGATAAAATAGCGGGGATATGGAACAGGAACCGGTGCTGTAATTGTTTTAAAAGCTGTCAGACCAACAATCTCCACTTTTGCGGAACCATTTACCACAATATAGCCAACCGTATCATTAACAACTTCCATGGACTGAACAACATCCCCCAGGGGTCGTCCATTGGCTGCTTCAAAAATACCATTCGTTATGGTTCCTGCACCCTGATCGAAATAACTGATTGAACCATTATTTGACATGAAAGCCCCTTCATTTACGATGTAAATTCCACGCAAGTAACCCTGATCGATTGTATCATTCCCGTTATCCTCGCAACCTGTCATCAACAATGTGCATGTTGCCAAAGGCAAAAACCAAATTGAACTTTTCATAGCCAGTTGTATTTAAGATTAATTATTCGCATTTATTTTTTTCCAGCCAACAGTGATTGTCAACTGCATCATTCTGCCGGGCATCGGATATGACCGGATAACCTCGTACCGGTGATCAAACAGGTTTATAATGCGGAAAAATATACCCAGGTTCAAACCATGGAGCTCACCCTGATAACCGCCCGTCACATCCATCAATCCATAGGCAGGCAGGCGGAGTGTTGCATCCGCTGTTTCAACGGTTTCCCTGCGGGAAGTGATCGTGCCGCCTGCACCCAGTTCAAATCCTTTGCATGTAGCAGTGATGCTTGCCCGGACAGTATGGAGCGGTACATACATCAACTGATTGTCTTCAAACAAAGGATTGTGGTCATAGGTCTCCTTCAGCACCGAACGGTTATATCCATAGATTATAAAGCCCCTCAGGCCTATCAGTCCGGGATCTGAATCAAAATCGAGCCTGGTCTCAATTCCCCTGGCATGAACTTTTTTATATTCAACCGGTGTAAGTGAATCCCTTATCACCCACTGGATCCAGTTATCCACACGCTGGAAGTATCCCAAAACCGTACCTTCAAGCCGGAAGTGTTCCTGTGATTTGCGGGTTAACCTGTATTCTGCAGCCACTTCTCCTCCCCACCCTTTTTCAGGTCTGAGCTCCGGATTACCGCCAGGATTCCAGTATTTTTCGTTGAAAGTGGGCTTTCTGAACTTGCTGGACAATCCCGATCGCAAAACAAGCCGTTCTCCTGCCCTGTATCTTAATCCGGCGGAATATTGCATCCGTGGATTTATACCTTTGTAAAATTCCTTTCTGATGCCGGCATTCAATATCCACCCCGCCAGGTTGAATTTCACGTTGCCATACAGGGAATATTCGTTTTCCCTGATTACACCACCATAATTATTTGAATTGCCTGTCAGAAGGTTATAAGTAGCTCCTCCGCCAAAGATTATCATTTTGGACAGGTAATACCGGTAGTCTGCTTCATTCATGAAACGGCCCGTGGAGATCCTTGAATCAACTGCCAGGCCGGTATCTGAACTGTTAAACTTATCGGTATAATGCAGGTAGTCCGAAAACCAGGCCGATCTTATGATCAGTGCTGACTTTTCATTAGTTTTCCGGTAACTGATATACGACCGGAAGGTGCTGTCTTTCTGGACCGCATGGCTTTCCTTGTATGAACCCATAAGTGCCGGCAACTCCTTGGTTTTATAATGATACCATGCGCCTGCTTCCAGGTAGTTGCCCTTCCCAAGTTTCAGGTATATGTTCTGTATCAGTCCCACAGTGCGCCAGGCATTGTGATCTGCAACAATTTCCGGGGCTTCGTACCGGTATATATCCTTATAGGAAAAATCGTTTTTTGCTTTTCCGGTAATGGCGGCCATATGAACCTGTAACTTACCGCTTCCGGCCCTGAATGAAAGAATATTAGCCAGGGAACCGTAACTTCCGGTCTCCAGGGAATTTACCACAGAAAACCTGTTATTCCAATCGGGTTTGTTGCACAGGTTTACCGATCCCCCAAAAGTTCCGCTTCCGAAAAGTGCTCCGGATGCTCCGTTTACCAATTCAACCGACTGAATAAAACCGGTTGGGAGAAGTGACAGATCAACCTGACCGGTGGTTGGCGAGTTCAGGGGGAAACCATTCCAGCTGACCTGGGTATGATTGCTCCCGGTTCCATGAAGGGACAGGGATACCAGTGAGCCCGAACCACCGTAGCTTTTAACCAGGGCAGGTGTTTCTCTTTCAAGCAGGTAACCCAGGGATTGCGTACGGCCATGTTGCAGCAATTGCGGATCAACCGTAAATGTAGTTTTATCATCGGAGAAAAACTCCTTATTACTCTCAACAACAATAACCTGCGGTATACTTTTAACAGGCATTCCCCCGGTCTGTGAAAAAGTCGGGGTGAAAGAAAACACAGCCAGACAGGCATAAATTAAAAGAGATGATTTCAAAATACATTTTTTTGTTTAATCCCGAACAATTCATGTATGGCAGGTCTTCTGACTTTCTCCTTTCCGGGCGCCTTCCCGTCTTCCGATCCCGAAACGATCAACAGTAACCGGAATAAGACAGTGGCGTGGTATGCCCGAAAAAAACAGAGATTACAGCAGCGGGTACTGTCCAGGATTTACACCTGGTTCCCTATTATCCGGAATTATGAAAATAATTCCGGAACCATAACCGGAACAAATATACTAAACTTTTGGACTCAGGGTTAATAAATTTTTCAGAAGTGCAAAAATCATTTCAAATTGTTAATTTTAGACCTTAATCAACACTTTTAACAGCATGCGGTCAGGCATCCTGTTTGCTTTAATGATATTGCTGAGCCGGTCCCTGCTGTTTTGCCAGTACGATGCCCGGCAAGATTACCGGCCAGGTATAAATACCACTGAGGCTGCATACAATGCCTTTTTATTTTCCATTGATTATGCCAGCAATACCAATGTACTTGGTAATTTCAATGACATCGCCAAACAGCCTTCCATCTCTCCTTCCATAGTTTTTTTTAGTAAACTTGGCGCTGATCTGTCATTACTTGGATATTTTATCGACAATTCCGATGATTCGCTTGAAAGTTTCACGGCCGAAGCCGATATTATGCTTGGTTATACCATTCGACCTTTTAAAGGTTTTACCATCTATCCCAGTTATGCCCACTACTTTTACAGCAGGAATTCAAATTCGCTGAAGTCAGTTTTTTCTGATGACTTCCGACTCGATATGGATTTTGAATATAAGATAATCAATACAGGCCTGTCGGCAGGGTATTTTACCGGTAAACAGCATACCTTTTATACTTCCTTCCATAATTATTACCGGCTTGAAATGAACAATTTTCCTTTCAAAAATAGCTTTCTTACAATACAACCCGGGATTGACCTGAATTTTGGCGATTACGAATACCTGAATCTTTACTATCTTGATGAGATAAGGACTGATCAGCAATTTTATACCAATCTCCTGGCATATCCTTCTATCCGGAGATATGTATTCATTGAACTGCAAAAAAATCCGGATTTAACCTACAAGGATGTTCTTGACGCCTATTTGGAGGAGAAAGCGGAAGATAGCTTTAAGCTTACATCCGTAGGATTAAGCCTGCCTTTTTATTTTATGACAGGAAATTTCATTGTCAACCTGGGGTTATTCGTATTTATACCGGTCAACCAGCCGGATTTCCTTACCGGCGATCCACAGTTCTTTTTTAATTTCGGGCTGTCCTATAACCTGGTTTTCAACTGATCATCGGAATGCTCTTATTTGCATAATTCCCGGATATAATCCCTGGCTTCCGGATCTCCCAGTTCCCGGGCATTTTTAAGATCAGCACATCCTTTATCATCCATCTCGAGATAAAAATAGGCGAGTGCCCTGTTGAAATAATAATCAAATGTTTCTTTCTGCAATTCTATGGCCTTACTGTAATTTTCAACAGCATCCTCATATTTTTTAAGCTGGAAATAAGTATTACCCCTGTCATAGTATCCGTCGGGATATTCCGGATCCAGCGACAAGCCTTTATTGAAATCCTCCAATGCCTCAAAGAATTTACCCAGCTTAAACATTGTATTACCCCGGTTAAACCATGCATCAGCAAATTGCGGATCCAATTCAACGGATCTCGTAAAATCCGATACAGCCAGCTCAAATTTTTCAAGCTCATAATAGGCATTGGCCCGGTTAAACCAGGCATCCCTGTATTCCGGATTTTTGCCCAGCAAAGTTGTATAATCATCAATGGCAGACTGGAAATTTTCCAGATCAAACCAGGCATTTCCCCTTAAATAATATATCTCCGGAATACCGGCATCCATCTCAATTGCTTTTGAATAGTCAGCGATGGCATCTTCAGGCCTGCCTTTCTCATGTTTTTTACGGCCTGATTCAAGATACTGCTGTGCCCCGGATTGAGAAAAACCGGGCTGGATTATCAGGATCAGCAACATAATTGCTGTTATAATTTTATGCATACATTTCAATTTAGGTTAATGCATGAAGAACTTGTTAACGGTGCATGCCGCGCTGTTTGATCATCCGCTGACGGATCTGCTGCTGACGGATCATGCGTTGCTGATAGTACATCCTCCTGCGCTCCATCGACATTTTCCGGTTCAGCATAGACTGCCTGTGCCGCATCATGGCTTGTGAACGTGCCTGCAACACACGCTGATGCTGATTCCCCTTTCGCACAATGGTATAATCACGGCTATTGGGACGGATCACCAGATTTTCCCTGCTGATCACCGGGCCCTCCTTTTCCAGAGCGGGTTCCTGTGCATGAAGGCCCACCAGGGGAACCCACAACATACCTAAAAGTAGAAATTTTTTCATCTGGTTTGCATTTGTCTGTTTAGACTAATATGAAATCTAAAGGTTTAACCTGGCAACAAAAATATTCAAATTTATTTTGCCATGCTTTCTCCTTCAAATTTCATAATTTGGTGTCAAAAATAGTAAAAAGCACTGGAAATGAATGTCGAAGAAAGAATATTGAAGCTCAGGGAACAACTGAATCGTCATAATTACCTCTATTATGTATCCGCCGGTCCGGAAATAACGGATCTTGAATACGACAACCTCATGCAGGAGCTGATCAACCTTGAAAAACAATATCCGGGATTTGCCGATCCCAACTCACCAAGCCAACGGGTTGGAAGCGATCTGGATAATGATTTTATTCAGGTAAGGCATACCTACCCCATGCTATCTCTCGACAACACCTATTCACATGAGGAAATCGAGGATTTCGAAGTAAGAATACGGAAAGCCCTGCCGGGAGAAAAGATAGAATATGTTTGTGAACTCAAGTATGACGGAGTTTCTATCAGTCTTCATTATGCGAACGCTGGGCTGGTAAGGGCAGTAACCCGTGGCGACGGGGATAAGGGTGATGATGTTACTGCCAATGTAAGAACTATCCGTAGTATTCCGCTTGTGCTTAAACAAGACAATATTCCCCCTGTTGTTGAGATCAGGGGAGAGATTTTTTTACCGCACAAAGGATTCGAAAGAATGAACAAAGAGCGCAGTGATGCAGGAGAGCCTCCTTTTGCCAATCCGCGGAATGCGGCTTCGGGAACCCTAAAAATAAAGAATTCCTCGCTTGTTGCGAAAAGACCTCTGGATTGCTTAGTTTATTATCTGCCGGGAGACTATGGATTTGAGACCCATTACGGCAGTATCGACGCGGCACGGGGCTGGGGTTTTAAAGTTTCACCGCACAGTAAAAAATGTGATAACCTGGAAGAAGTTTTCGAATTTATTGATTACTGGGATAAAGCCCGGGATACACTTCCCTTTGATATTGACGGCATTGTGATCAAACTGAATTCATACCGGCAGCAGAAATTGATTGGATTCACTGCAAAATCGCCCCGCTGGGCTATTGCCTATAAATTTAAGGCATTGGAAGCTGTAACTACTTTATTGTCTATTGATTACCAGGTAGGACGCACCGGTGCAGTCACACCGGTGGCAAACCTCGAGCCGGTTTTGCTGGCCGGGACTATTGTAAAGAGGGCTTCCCTGCATAATGCCGATCAGATTGCCTTGCTGGATGTACGGTTGGGTGACAGGGTAATTATTGAAAAAGGCGGTGAGATAATACCCAAGATCACTGGTGTTGAGAAAGATAGCCGGTCAGGCGATTCCGTGCCCGTTAATTTCATAAGCAAATGTCCCGAATGCGGAACACCATTGGTCCGGCTGCCGGAAGAAGCCAAACATTTCTGTCCGAATGAATCGGGTTGCCCGCCACAGATCAAGGGGAGACTTGTTCATTTTGTAAGCCGGAAAGCCATGGACATAGGATGCGCCGAAGCGACCGTCGAACAGCTTTATACTCACGGCCTGTTGCGGAATGTGTCCGATTTCTATTCCCTGAACAGGGGAATACTGGTAAAGCTGGAGAGATTTGCTGCCAAATCAGCCGATAACCTGGTCAAAAGCATTGAAGAATCGCGGAAGGTACCATTCGACAGGGTTCTGTATGCTATAGGTATCCGGTATGTGGGTGAAACCGTTGCTAAAAAACTGGTATCGCATTTTCAGTCCATTGATGACCTTATGGCAGCCAGGTCCGAGGATCTGTTGCAGGTAGGTGAAATTGGCGAAGTTATCGCCAGGAGCCTGGGAGAGTTTTTTGCAAAAGACCAAAACAGGGAATTGATCCGGAAGCTTAGGGAAGCCGGTGTGCAGTTGTCCGCTACGGAAACCAGCCGCAAACTTTCCGATAAACTTTCGGGCAGGAACTTCGTTATTTCAGGGATATTTAAGCATCATTCCCGGGATGAGATACAAAAAACAATTGAAGATCATGGCGGGAAGAATATAAGCAGTGTGAGTTCAAACACCGATTTTGTGGTTGCCGGTGAGGGCATGGGACCAGCAAAACGCGAGAAAGCTGCAAAATTGGGAATTCCCGTTATCGGTGAAGATGAATTCATGAATATGTTAAAGGGTTGACAGTGAGGCATAACATCCGGAACTGCTAAAAAAAAGCCTGGAAATTAATTCCAGGCTTTTGCATTGTATAATGTGTCAATAGCTTACTGAAGCATAAAGATAACCGGAATAACGAACTGTTGTTTTACAGCACGGCCACCCTGTTTAGCGGCACCCCACTTGGGTGAAGACATGATCACACGGATGGTTTCCTTATCCAGGGACGGGTCGACACCACGGAGAATTTTCACGTCGGTAACCTCTCCCCTGGAGTTAACGGCAAACTGCACCGTAACCCTGCCAAAAATGCCGTTCTCAACAGCGACAGGAGGATATACCAGGTTTTTCTGAACCCATTCGCGGAAAGCTCCGACATCACCACCCTGAAAAGTAGCCTGTTCTTCAACAAACACGAAAGCAGGTTCATCCTCAACAATAACCGATTCCTGTTCAACAACCACTTCAATGGTTTCCGGAACCGGTTCATTGGAAAGCGTTTCTCTCACATCATCAACAATAGCAAGCTGTACTTCCTCCTTTACCGAGTCAACAACAATAGGAGCAGTGTATTTCACCTGTTCTTCCATTGCTGCGGGAGGAGGGGGAGGAGGCGGAGGAGGAGGAATGTCATCCTCCTGCTTTACGCTCTGTAATTCCGCAACGGTTTCTTTCACCAGCACCACAGTATTGTCCTTATTCATATATGCCTTGATAAAAGGCACTGCAATACCGGAACCAATGCCAAACAAGGAGATCAGGAATCCAATCAACAGGTACTTCACATGTTTCTTGCGTAACCAGTACGAACCATATTCCCTGTTCCTGTTTTCAAAAACTATATCCTCGAGCGTAACCGCCATATTTTTATCTGCATTTTTTACCATAGTTCAGATAGTTTAAATTATTTATTAGAGGCGGCATTCGATCCTGTGGCAGCCAGATAATCGGCAACCATCTTTTTTTCCACATCGTTGATGTCAATCAATGCGTAGCGTGCGATATTGGTTATAGCCATCTCATCGATGATATCGACTATATTCCTGTATTTCACGTTATCAGCAGCTTTGATCAGAACCACGGGTCCAATGACATCCTTTGTCATCATCTTTTTCCTTCTTGCCGTGATGGTGTCATTGGAAAGTTTAAGCGTTCCTGCGGTAACCGCTATGTTCATTTCTTCAATCTGGATAAACAAATCCTTGTTACGCTGCAGCAGAACTCTCCGTATACCTTCATCACTGAAATCAGTAACGTTCAATGTAGGAAGAGGTGGTTTGGCGGGATTTGCAAGTCCGTTATACCAGAGAACTTTATCGCCCTCAACAAGTATAATGTTCAAAGCCCGCTTGTCATCAACTTCAGGTGCTTTAGCAGTTTTAGGATCTTTCACCTTTTCAGGCAAAACGATCTCCATCACCTTAGCTTTGCTAAATGCGGTGGTAAGCATAAAAAACGTAAGCAGCAGACAGGCAAGATCCACCATCGGCGTCATGTCGATGTGCGTACTGTGCCGTTTGGACCGCTTTTTACCTTTTTGCTTTCCGCCTTCGTTTTGAATTATTTCAGCCATTTCTAATGTCTTTAAAGGTTTTCCATCGAAATCTCAACACTTTCAAGATTTGTGGTGAGATTGAATTTGTTGACATTGTTGTCCTGTAAAATATCTATCACCTTTTTTACCTGTTTATAATCCGCGGCTGCGTCACCCTTAATGGCAACATCAAATTCGGGATAATAAATACGCGACATTCTAATCCAATACTGGAGCTGATTATCCGTAGAATCCATGGGCATTCCCAAGTGCATACCATCACGAACTTCCGAATCTTTTTCGTTGATCCAGGCCTTTAATCTATCCATGGGCAATGCAAAGGAGTTCATTCCCTCGAATCTTTTGATTTCTTCGGGGGTGAACCTCACTGAGAATTGTTTTCCCATAGCCTGGAGTATCTTTCCCCGAAGATGTTCCGAGGTATCGACACCGTTATCTACGTTAAAAAAGACCATGTTATCACGTGAAATTGTAAGTGTAATGATATGCTTTTCCGGAGTGGTCGTATTCGAGACTGAACTCGGCGTATCCACCATAACAGCTTCCTGCGGACGGAATGTAGCGGTAAGAATAAAAAAGACGAGCAGCAGGAAAAACAAGTCAACCATAGGCGTCATATCGATTTTTGGTGGATTGGCATGTATTTTAATTTTTCCCATTTCTCAATTTTATTTAGTCTAAAATCCTTTTCGTCTTCACAATATACTACCAATACTTACTTCTTTAAAGAAGCTGCAAATGTCTGGGCAAGACTGAAGCTGGCTTCGTCCATTTTGAATGTCATGCTGTCAACACGTGTCTGATAATAATTGTAGAAGATAAGTGCCAGTGTGGAACCGGTGATACCAAAAGCAGTATTAACAAGAGCTTCTGAAATACCGGTAGCAAGTGCCAGTGCGTCAGGAGCACCTGCAGTTGCGAGGGCGCCGAATGCACGGATCATACCAAGTACAGTACCGATCAGACCGACAAGCACGGAGACCGAAGCAATGGTCGACAAAATAACGAGATTTTGCGAAAGCACGGGTAATTCAAGAGCAGTGGCCTCTTCCAGGTCCTTCTGCAAGGCAAGTACCTTCTGGTCATTCATCAGGGTCTTGTCATTCTGCAGGTCCCTGTATCTGTGCAAACCTGATTTCATAACATTGGCGAGTGAACCCTTCTGTTTGTCACACATTTTTGATGCCTCTTCAATTTTGTCATCATTCAGAAGATCACGTACTTTGCGGACGAAAGCGTTCAGATTTCCACGACCCTTTGCTCTCCACAACATGATGTAACGTTCTACTGCAAAAGTAAGCAGTATGAGGTTGATGGCGATAAGGATAGGAACAATAAATCCACCTTTGTAAACTATACCAAGATAGTTGCCCGGTAGCGGGTGTCCTTCGTTGTTTCCACCTTCAAAGTTAATCGGGTTACCCATGATTTGCTTAAAAATCATCCAGCCGGCAACGAAACACAGCACAATAACCAGTAATACGAATACCGATTTAAATGCTTCAGCTAAAGTTTGTCCTTTCATGTTCAATTGTTATTTAAAGTGTGTTAATAATGGTTTATAATTTATTGCGTACAAAGAAAGCATTTTTTTAAAAACAAATAATGGTTTGAAAAAAAAACCTTCCTATTTATTTCTTTAGACCGGTTTATCTTTAGAATACCCTATTGGTTTTTTTGGGCTGCAATCACTTTCTTTAAATCCGAAATATTCTGTTTTATCGCTGCATTATTCGGATCAAATACCAGCATGCGTTGATAAAGTTCCAGCGACTCATTGTAATTCTTTTCGCGGTAACTGATCATCGATAACGCAGATAGCGCTCCCATCTGCCAGTCCTTATTACTGGGATCGAGATTGTACAGACGATTATAATAGGCCTTGGCAACATCATGTTCCTTAACCAGGTAATGATAATATCCCAGGTATCTCAACGCTTCGTATAAATAAGGCTTAAACTTAACCGTGTCGTCTCCTATGGCCTGGATGAGCTCTTCAAATTTAGGGGCAGCAAGTCCCTGTTCACTTGTCGGGTCCATCTGAGAGTATGTCCTCGCGAGGTATGCCCGTGCCTCCATATTTTCGGGCTGTTCACTGATTATTTTACTGAAAACCTCATCAGCTTTGGTATTATCCTTCATCTGATAGTATGATTTGGCGATAAGCAAGGCATCACCTTTATCCTGTACTCCCTTGTCGGTTTTTATGTTAAACATTTCAATAGCCTGGGTATAACGACGTGAATAATAGTAATTCAGCGCCATTTCAGATAGGAGCGTGTTATCTGAGGGATCCAGTTCATATGCTTTATGCAATTGCTCAAATGCTTTATCCAGCATCACGGAATCACTTTTAGCCAGTTTGTACAAAATACGGCCATAGTAGGCATAGTCCCTGGGAATCATATTTTCAGGTTTTGCATTATTAAGGAATTCCTCTATGTAAACCAGTCCCCTTTCCAGATCCTGGGGCTTTTTATCATAGCAGCTGTAAGCAGCCAGCCTGTTCAGGTAGTTACGCGATTTATCAACCTCCAATACTTCCTGTATTACTTCCAGGGCACCTTCGTAATCTTTTGAACGGAACAACGAATTGCCGTACCTAATCTTGGCCGGGGTGTTGTTGCCCGAAAGCTGAAGGAATTTGTAGTAATTCAGTTTTGCCTGGTCGTGCCTGCCGGCAAGGGTCCACAATTCACCCAAACTGCGGTAGACCGGTGCAAACGTGGAATCAATCTGCCGTGCTTCTTCGAAATATGGACTTGCAGCCTGCAGGTTGGGTACACGCATATAAATGTTACCGATCTTGATCTTGGGAAGCGGTGATTTGGGATCTTTATTCAGCGCCTGGTTGTAATTGAAAAGTGCATTGGAAGCATCATTCTGCCTGATATAAACATCTCCCAGGGTAAGGTAAACATTCGGATCGGCAGGATTAATGATCTTAGCCCTTTCGAGGTAATCAACGGCCTTTTTGAAGCGGTTGACCTTGCCGTAAAGTTGCGCTGCAGCCAGCTTGGTAAGAATAACGGCAAGCTGGGGAGTATACTCCTTTTTCTTTAACTTTAACGGTACGGCTGCTTCGGCCTGTACAAAATAACTATTTGCCTTGGTTGTGTCACTGGTCCTGAGCAACGTAACAGCGCCCATTCCCACTAAATTAAGCATATTGCCCGGTGCCTGCTGAATTCCTTTCTGGAACAATTGTTCAGCGTTGGTGGCATACTCATCGAGCGAATTTGAAAATGTGTCTGACAGGTAATCCTTCAGGTAGGTCTCCCCGTAATAATAATAAACATCACCATTGGCGGGTTCCTTTCCGATCAATTCTTCAAAAACCTTTTCAGCCTCCTCATACTGCTCGCTGTTTGCCAGCTTTAAGGCTGAATTCAGGTCCTGGCCAAAAACATTCAATGATATAAGGCCACAAAGTAAAATAGTTATCGATTTCATTTTTAGTACATATTAATTAAAACCTATTCTTTTTCTATCTGGACAAGCCTGATCGGCATGGTTGCGGGCAGCATTCCCATCTTTAAAACGATCCGCTGTCCCTGATCCCCGGCAACAAACTGGATAAAGCCTCTGCCAAGTCCGGTAAATGTTTCCCTGCTGATCGCATAAACATCCCTGATAAAAGGATATGATTTATCAGCAATATAGGCCGGATGAGGCCTGAAAAACTCATCCCCCTCGGAGAACAATTCTGAGGAGATGGCAGCTACCTTAACACGATTTAAAAAATTATGGGTGACAGAATCGTCGCGATCACTTATCCAGTTAACACTGATCAGTCCAATTGCTTCCGGGTGATTTTCAACATAACTGATAACATCCGGATTTGATTTTGCCGAATAACAGTATTCCGGAAGTGACCCTTCCAGCTGGAATTTTTTCATGATAGCACGCAGATTTCCGGATCCCTGATTATCAAAGACAACACTTACATCACCGAGTTTTGACGCGGAGTTTATCATTTTCCACGAGGTAACATCACCTTTGAAAATGTCCCTGAGGGTATTGTACCTGATGAGTGTATCGGAATTTGATTTATTGAGAATGAAAGCAATTGCATCGTATGCAATCTTAGTGGTACGGGGAATGATGAGCTTCTCTTTCAGGTATGCCAGTTCATTCGCCGTAAGTTCGCGGTTCGTAATCATTAACCTCACCGAATCCTCGAGAAAAAGCTTTAATATGCTGTCCTCCGAAGCATAAATAGGGGCAATGTTGGCATATTTATATAATGCCTCAAACGTAGTGATCTGTGAATCGGCCAGTAACTGGTAGGCTTCATCAACCGCGATTTTAATATCACCCCGGGTTGCGGTTTCCTTGTAAGATTGTCCTGCCGGACGTGATGTACAGGAAAAAAATGCTATTACAATAATGGTAAACCAAACTATATTTTTAATATTCAGATTCTTCATTTTGATCTCTCCTTTGCTTGCTTTTTTGATAAATGATAACCGACCTCATAATACCATAGGCTATGACCACTACTCCGAAAATCATCCGGAATTCTTTTGGCACCGAATCCATCTGATGCGAAAAGATGATGTAAAATCCGAATACCAGAAAAAGAACGGCAACAGAATAGCCCACAATTGTCATAAGCCCGGGCAGATCTTTTATTGTCATCATGTAAAGAAATAATTCGTACAGAATGTAAATCCACTTATCAAAGCTTCCATGAAAGCCGTAAATATATAAAAAAGTTACAAAAAAAATGCCAATGTGCCAAATTACCCGAATTTATTATGATGAATTAACAGGCATAAAGGACGAATGTTGCAATTTACGGATGTCATATTTTGCTTGTTTAATAATAGGATGATCCTGTTCCGCAAATTCCACAAAATTTTAAATGTTTTTTTCCGAATACCTATATGGTTTGAGGTTTGAGGTTTGAGGTTTATTCAAAACTACAAGGCTTCAAGCAATCTTCCTGTACCTCCAGGTCGCCAGAGAGATCAAAACAACCGCCATCGTGGAAATGGCGATGAAATCACCTGAAATATCGCTGAATGCCGATCCTTTTAAAAGGATCATGCGGATCACACGCATAAAATATGCCAGGGGATTGACATAGTTAACCTGTTGCGCCCAATGGGGCATGCTTTCCGCAGGAGTAAAGATCCCACTCATCATAACAAAAGTGATCAGCACAAAGAAATTAAGGAATTGTGCCTGTTGCTGGGTATGGGACAAGGTTGAAATGAGCATGCCCACACCAAGGACGGCTACCAGAAAGACAGACGCAAAAGCGAATAACAGCAATAAGCTTCCCTCGACGGGTATATTGAAAAGGATCTTTCCGATCAGGAGCCCGAAGGCAAGTTCAAACAGAGCAATGATCCAGAATGGTACGAGCTTTCCGATAATGAACTGGTATTTCCTTATGGGTGTAACATTGATCTGTTCGATGGTACCCATTTCCTTTTCACGTACCAGGTTGAGCGATGACAGGAACATGCTGATTACGGTGACCAGAATGACCAGTATGCCGGGTACCATATAATACTTGAACTTAAGTTCACTGTTATACCAGAAGCTGTAACCTATGTTAATCTTTTGAGAGTCACCCGTCATATAGGCATTCCCACCGTCTCCTGAAATCAATTCACGGTTAAAACTGCTGATTATCTGGGATGAATAGGCATTGATCAGTCCGGCTGTCATCCCGTTTATCGCATCAACCTGAACCTGAAGCACTGCCCTGCCCTCACCGTAAATTTGTTCTTCAAAGCCTCCCGGTATGACCAGGATCATATCCGTAGCATTGACAAGCATTTCCTTTTCTGCCTCGTCAGTGCTGATTCCGGTTTTTTCAAGCGAAAAGAAAGGAGATTGCAGGAATTTATCGGATAACCTGCGTGATAAAGACGAGAGATCCTTATCCACAATGATCATTTTAATGTTTCTCATGTCCATTGTGGCGGCATTCACCAGAATAAGCAATTGCACAAACGGCAAAACAAAAATCATAGGCAACATGGTCCTGTTCCTGAATATCTGCCTGAATTCCTTCTGAATTATGAACCTTATGTTTCTCATTATTTGTCTTCTTTCACTGTAAGCGAACTTTAAACCGTGCAGCACTGATGCCCAGAAAAAATACAAGCATGCCGGCAAGTACGGCTGTTTCTTTCCATACCTCCAGGATGCCCGTACCCTTGAGCATCACACTGCGTATTATGGTGATAAAATATTTCGGCGGCATAATATGACAGAGCCACTGCAATACTTTTGGCATGTTTTCGACCGGGAATATAAAGCCTGATAATAATAAAGCAGGCAGGAGGAGCGCAAAGGCGGAAATAAACATGGCCACAAGCTGACTGTTGCTAACGGTGGAGATCATAATCCCAAGTGAAAGTGCCAGGGTGATAAACAATATGGTCTCGGCAAATAACAGGATCATACTTCCACGAATCGGCAGGCCGAAAACAAAGTATCCGAGCAGAATAATAATACCCGCGTTGATGCAGGAAAGAAGAATATACGGGGTGACCTTGCCGGCAATGATCTGAAACGGCCGGAGTGGTGAAACCAGCAAGGCTTCCATGGTTCCCATTTCTTTTTCACGTGTAATCGTAATTGAGGTCATAATGGCTGAAACCAGTGTCAGTATCAGTGCCATGGTTCCGGGAACAAACATGAACGCACTTTTAAGGTCGGCATTGTACATCATCCGCACCCTTGATTCAATGACAATGGGCATTTTTAGTTCACGGTTCAGGTCATTCAGGTAATTGGCCACAATTCCCCGGGTGTAATTAACAATCATTTTTGCAGAATTCGGATCAGAAGCATCAGCCAGCAATTGCATATCTGCCTTACCCTCCTTTTCAAGCTTCTCTGAAAAATTCTCCTCGAAAATAATCACCTCCCGGATCTTGCCGGCCCTGAAATATTTTTCCACTTCGTATTGTGAATTCAGGTAATGGTCGAGACTGAAAAACCCCGAAGCCAGTAATTTATCGGTAATCTCAAGTGTAACTGCGTCTTTGGATTTATCCAGGATGGCAATTCTTACATCTTCCATTTCATTCCTGATCACGAATCCGAATATCAGTATCTGGGCAACGGGCAATCCAAAAAGAACAACCAGTGTACGGGGATCCCTGAAAATATGGTAAAACTCCTTTTTGACAAAACCTAAAAATTCTTTCATATCAGCATTTATTTATAACCTGTCCCTTGTCCCTCGTCCCTCGTCCCTCGTCCCTTTCTTCACTTCCTTGCAATTTTTAAAAATACTTCCTCCATTGATTGAGCCTTGTAATTATTCTTAAGGTTTTCCGGCGTGTCCAGCGATTCAATCCGTCCGTCGGCCATAATGGAAACCCTTTCACAATACTCGGCTTCATCCATATAGTGGGTGGTGACAAAAACAGTTATTCCCCTGGCCGATGCCCGGTATATATACTCCCAGAACTGGCGTCGCGCAATAGGATCTACTCCTCCCGTCGGTTCATCGAGGAAAACAATTTTGGGATCATGGAAGATAGCTACGGAAAAGGCAACCTTTTGGCGCCATCCCAGTGGAATATCCCTGACCAGTGAATTTGCAATAGAAGTAAGACCAAGTTCATCGATCAGCTCCTCGGTTTTTCTTTTAATAACCGGCATGGGCAAACCATAGATCCCGGCATAAAAACGTATGTTCTCGCGGATATTCAGGTCTTCATACAGCGAAAATTTCTGGCTCATGTACCCGATATTCTTTTTGATCAGTTCGCGCTGTGTATATACATTGTACCCGGCTATTTCGATCTGACCGGAAGTGGGGAACGACAATCCGCACAAAATTCTAATTGCGGTGGTCTTACCGGCACCATTTGCTCCCAGGAAGCCAAAAATTTCTCCCTCGTAAACCTCAAAGTTCAGGTTGTCATTGGCAACAAAATTGCCAAACTTCTTAACCAGGTTGGAAACCTTAATTATTGGCAGTCTGCTGTTCATGTCCGGCTCCTGTTCATTTGATAATTTTCAACGGCTTCAATAAAACAATCCTCAAAATCCGCAGTCACAGGTTTAATCATTGCATCTGTCACACCTTGGTCATTGAGCGACCTGGCAAACCATTCCGTATCGTTTTCAGCCGAATGTGCCGTGATATGCACCGACTGTCCGAACAAATACGCGTTTTTTACCTGAGGCATCAGCCTCAGCGCCTGCAGCAACCTGAAACGGTCGGCTGACCTGATCTCAAACAAAGGCCGGTTAAAGCTTTCCAGGATATTGCGCGGTTCATTTTCAGCCATGATGACGCCTTCCTGCATCATCGCAATCCTGTCGCACCGGGCAGCTTCATCCATGTAGGGAGTTGATACCAGAATACTCATGCCGTTTTCTTTCAGAAGTTTCAGGGTATCCCAGAATTCTGTCCGGGAAACGGCATCGACACCCGTGGTTGGTTCATCCAGCACCAGCAATTTGGGATTGTGGATCAGCGCACAGGATAATGCAAGTTTCTGCTTCATGCCGCCGGATAAATTTCCTGCAAGACGTTTTTTGAAGGGCTCAAGAAGTGCATATACCGGTTCGATCAACCGGTAATGTTCCTTAATGGTAGTCCCAAAAATGGTGGCATAAAATTCGAGGTTTTCTTCAACGGTGAGATCGTGATACAGCGAAAACCGTCCGGGCATATACCCTGTGAACAAACGGATCTTTTTAAAATCTTTTACCGTATCGTATCCATTAACGGAAATATCACCCTTATCCGGTATCAGCAGGGTTGTGATCATTCGAAACAGGGTGGTTTTACCGGCACCGTCGGGTCCGATCAGCCCAAAAAGACATTCCCCGGGTATGATGAGTGAAGCATCCCGGACTGCGGTGACCTCCCCGTAATATTTACTTACACCCTGTAAATCGATTGATACCATTTAAAAGTAGATAGTTTACTGTTCACTTTTCACTGTTTACCTTTTACCTTTTACCGAAAACCACCTCCCCCGGCATTCCAATTTTCAGCCTCCCGTCGTTCCTGACCCGTAACTTTACGGCATAAACCATATTCACTCTTTCTTCCCGGGTTTGTATGATCTTTGGCGTAAATTCCACCTCGGATGAAATCCAGGTTACCGTACCGGTGAGCCTTTGCATGCTACCGGTTATGCTGTCGATTAATACTGTTGCAGTATCCCCGATGGCAATTGCAGGTAATTGCGAACCGCTTACATACACTTTTAATTCCATTTCGGAAATATCTGCAATCTTGTAAATGGCCTTTCCGGGAATAACCAGTTCACCTGCATCGACATATTTTTCAAGCACAGTGCCATTAACAGGATTAATGATTTTGCATTTTTCAAGCATATTGTCCACTTCAGCCTGTTGTGCAATGAGCACCGAATGCTCTCCCAGTATTATGCTTTTCTGACTCCGTATGGCCTCAGTCTGGGAATCAAGAACATTGAGCTTACCTTGTATATCATCGTATTGTTGCTGTGTAGCTGCTTTATCGCTGAGTAATTTTTCAATTCGCGCCACTTCACGCACCAGGTTGTTCCGTTGCTCATCCTGTACGGCAAGCTGTGCGTCAAGATTTTTCAACCTTGCCTGTATAACACGCTGTTGAGCAGCCAGTTGATTTTTTTTCAGGATAACAGAGCTGGTATCAATTGTACCAGCAAGCTGATCTTTTCTTAACATGTCCCCTTCATTCAGGTTCAAATGGATGAGAATACCCTGTGATTGGGCAGATACGATGATTTCATCCGACTCAAAATTGCCAAATGCATCTGACTGTCGGTTGGAATTACCGCAGGAAAAGGCCAGCATTGCCGTAAAAACAGCAATTCCTATATACAAAATCCTGTTATTCACTTGTTTTTTCATGTTTACCGGGTTATGAAAAATGAATTAATCGAAGCATTATATTTTACCCTGCAGGAGCAGGTAGTTGTAAGCTGATTGAAGCCTCAGAATACCGTGGTTTTCATACATAAGCTGTGCGAGCAGTTCTGCATTCAGGTCCGAAAGGTAATCGGTTGCCGTGATCACTCCGTTTGTCAGCTTTGCAAAGCTTGAAGCAGAGATATTCTTCCTTAAAGCAACAATTTGACTGTCCTTTTTCAGCATTTCAGCATATTTTATCATACTGGCCATCTCTGCATCCAATTGTAGCCGCACCTGGTCATCAAAATTTTCGCGCCTTATATCTACAGTGCTTTTCTGCAAATCCAAAATCTTTTTCTGCCGGAGATGGTTGCCATAGTTCAGGAAATTCCATTTCATTCCCACACCAATTGTATAAAAAGTATGAAAATCAGTACTTATCATATTGTAACCCGGTCGTCCGTATGCCAATTGCGAAAAAGCAAAGAACCTGGGTAATTCGGCTGCAGATACCAGTTTCCGGCTGGCATCGAATTTTAATTTCTGCATTTCGAACAGGGAATACTCCGGTCTCCTGCTGGGCCCGTCATCCCGGGCAGGTTCATCCGGAATGGCAAGCACGGTATTTTCAGACAGGGAGGTATCCATTAAAACGGAAAGAGTATTCAGCAGTTGCTGCCGCGAAAGGTCAAGTCCCAGCAGTCTTTGTTCGAGCTTCAGTTCCTCGGCATCCATGGATAACAAATTCTCCTGCAATAACACCCCATTATCCACACCTGACCGGATGATATTTTTTCTTTCCCGCAGTTCTTCCAGGGAAACCTGCAAAATATCCCTGTTCTTCAGCGTTAAGAGCAGTGAAAAATATACCTGATTGGTTTGTTGCTTTATGGCCAGTAAATCGGTCTCAACCAGTTGCAATTCGGATTCATGGGATATTTTTTCTATTGTTTTCTGTGCACGGGTTAATCCACCATCGTAAAGCTGCTGGTTGACATCGGCCCATAGCTTGTACTGATCAAGCGGGAGCGATGGTATTGAAACCGGCGGGTTTTCCATCAGACCTGAAAGATCAATTGTTTCGGAGTTATAACTGGCCTGGGCGTTTAATCCCACAGCAGGATACCAACCGGTAGTAAGATTTCTGAGCCGTAGTTCATGAGATTCCCTTGAAATCTCCTTTTGCCTGTTCAGCGGACTTCTGTTTCCGGTTTTCCGGATACATTCCTCCAGACTAAGGGGGTTATTTTGCTGTGCATGTACTGCCGGATGCATCACAAATACCGACAGTATCAAAAATATTTTGTTCATGTTAAACCCGTATTGAATGTATAATAAAATCAGTAACCATTTTCTTTCTTTCCATAAGAAATTGCTCATAGGCAACCGGTTCATTGTTATAAAAAATCCGTTGAATTAAGGGACGTGCGGCAATGGGGAAAATACAAAGGGAAAGTATATTCACAATCAGGTGTTTGGGATCTATCGGCCGGATATTGCCTTTTGATATTTCTGCAACAAACTGGTCAACAAAGATTTTAGGATTTATTCCGGAGCTTTGCATAATATCAAATAACCTGTCCGGATTCCTGTTGATTTCATGCAGCACAAATGCCGGGATGAATTTGTTTTTCATCAGCATATTTGTGTATTCCTCAACAATCCTTTCAATTTTAATATAAATGGTAGTATCAGAGGTCAGTATTTCCTGGATCTGGGGAACAAATTGCTGAAAGGCATAACTAAATACAGCCTTGAACAGTTTCTCTTTGGTCCTGAAATAGTAGTGAAGCAAGGATTTGTTGATTTTTGCTTCATCGGCGATTTGCTGCATGCTGGTTCCATCGAGTCCCTTCGCTATAAATACGGTCTTAGCTGCTTCCAGGATCCTCGTTTCACTAGGTGAAGCATGCATTTCGGGTGTATTTACCATTTAATTTAACTCTTTGGTTTAACTAATTGGTCAAATATACTGCAATATTTCATTGCTTGTATATGCATTTGATAAATTTTAACTTTATTTTAAAACATTTTTTATGAATTAAACGTACTTTTATACAATCAAAATTCATTACTAATTTTATATATCATGAAAATATATCGTATTTTCCCAGCTGCCTTATTGATAATCTTAATGTTTTGTCCTGTTTTAGCGGTAAATGGACAAGATGCTGCAAAGCCATCTTCAGGAATTTCGTGGACGGAAACCACACTTGATTTTGGAAAAATCGAACAGGGTAAGCCGGTAAATGCTGAATTTGAGTTTAAGAACCCGTCAATGGTTCCCCTGATCATAAGCTCGGTAAGACCCACCTGCGGATGCACCATTGCTGATTATCCCAAGGAACCGGTTCAACCGGGGAAATCGGGTAAGATCAGCGTTACATTCAATGCGGCTTCAAGCGGTTTCTTTCAGAAATCAATTGTTGTGACCACAAATGCCACCGAAGGCAATGTTTCACTTATCATAAAGGGCGAAGTGATCGCCAAAAAATAGTTTTTCTTTCTCTGAATTTACACTGTCAGACCTAACAGGCTA
>DATEVU010000010.1:0-3694 GCA_035258345.1 Bacteroidales bacterium | reverse complement strand
TGTTCGGGTTTCACCCAGGGTCCGCCGCTTTCGCTCCATCCCGGAGAGCCGGCAATTGCCATTTCCAGTCCCAAGGAATCCGCCAGTTTCGTCGTGAACAAGAAAGCCTCTTTCCACTCAGGGGTCATGTATACCAGCCGTTTGTCCACGATCTGCGGGGTCATCAGGGAAGCGTCAAAATTCTGGAATCCGCCGATACCCACACGGTGCATCCATTCCAGGTCGGCCCGGATGCCTTCCTTCGTAATATTGCCGTTCATCCAGTGCCACCAGACTCTGGGTTTTGCACTTTCGGGAGGATTGATAAATCCGGCTTCGAGATTCGTGCTTTCCTTATCATTTTCGCATTGAACCACTGAAAGTGAAAGTAATAACAGCATACAGATTTTCAGGCTGTTTCTGAATAGACCAGCATTTGCTTTCATGATTTGTATTTTTTGGTAATGCAACAGGAATCTTCAATAAAATTATCATTCATTACACAGGCTAGCAATGCATAAAGTGTACTTTCTTTTATATAAAATGACATAAAAAAAGAGCGGTGATACCGTAATCAGCACACCGCTCTTTTTACAGAACACCTGATTATTTTACAAATTTTGAATTCTTCAGATAATCGGCACTGAGCTTGATTGCATCAAGCGAATTCTTTAATTTTTCAGCCACGATTGCTGGATCCTGCGGACCTGCACCAGGCATACCGCCACCCTGGCCTGCCGGACGATTCTTCATCATTTCCTTAAAGAAATCTTCCATGCTGCCACCTTTTGCCTGCATTTCCTTCATACCATCCATCATGGCTTTCGACTGTTCTCTCTGCTCAGGGGTTTGCTTATCTTCAATTTCCACGAACCAATCCTGGTTACCATTCTTGTAGAACTGTTTAAAAATGGCTTCATAATTGATTTTACCGCTTTCCCCAATGACATAATCATCTTTAATATGCAATAATTTAAAGCGGGTCGGGTATTTTTTCAAATATGCAACAGGGTCTTGTCCTCCCTGTGTCACCCAATATACATCCATCTGAAAGATCACCTTTTCGGGATCTGTATTGGCAATCAGGTAATCTTCATACAGCTGTTCGGTACCGGCAATAGTGGCAAATTCCATATGGTGATTATGATAGCCGAATTTAATGCCCCTTTGATTGGCAGCTTCACCAATCTTATTCATCAGTTCACATTCCTGTTTAAGGACATCAAAATTACCTGACCACATGTTCATTGGGAAAATCACATATTTAGCACCCATCAGCTTATGATCGTCAAAAACTTTAGCCCATGCGGCTACTGTGGCGGCTTCATCCTTAACATCGAACCTGGCACGTGCATGGCTCGAAATAATCGTCAGGCCATACTTTGAAGCCAATGCGGTATAATCGGCAGGTTTATAACCCGCAACCATTCCATTCTGTGCATTGTAATTTGAAATTTCCATTGTTACGTATCCGGCTTCGGCAAGCGACTTAAAAGTGCCTTCGATATCCGATTCCAATCCCTTTACCGAATACGTGGCAATACCAAGATGCTTTTTGGGATCATCTGCCGCATAGGTTAAAGAAATTGCCAGTAATGATAAAAAACTCAGATAAACTAATTTTTTCATGATATAAAATGTTTATTTGTATATATATATTTTAAATCCTACAGCCTATAGCCTACAGCCTATAGCCTATATCCTACGCCGGCATATCCGGCAGTTTGAATCCATTCAGGTATTCATGCTTAACCAATGAACCAACAAATTCCTTTGCGTTCTTTTCGCTCGGATCGGCTCCTCCCATGCCCGGGAATCCGCCACCACGCTGACCACCTGCACCACCTGCTGTTCTGGCAGCAGCCGCAGCGGCAGCCATCATCTTGCCGATATCCATGACATCAGTCCATGTTGAAACCTTATCAGTTGCTGATAAGTTGGTAAACTGCATACTTGGGCCGTCCCATTCCAGGATCTTTCCCATCTTCTGCAGACGAACAGCTAGAACACCCATCAGAACAATTTCGTTGAAAGGACCGGCCTCTCCGAAATGAGAAGCAGTTTTTTCGTGCAGATCAGGATTCTTGCATGCGGCTACCCAGTCGAGGTAATGGTTATTATCGGGAATAGTCCGCAATACTTCGGGCGACTTGGGAGTTCTGCCTGAGAGCAGATACGGAGCAGCACCATGACTTCCGAGAATCAGGGTATCTTTAGTGCCGTATAAGGCACATCCTTCGCCTTCCCATTCCTTACCGGCAGGAAGCACATCGGGTATCATGGCACGGAAACCGCCGTCATACCAGGTAACTTCCACTTCCGGCATGGCCATTTTTGCAAAATTCGGCCGTGCAGGGAATACCATTTTCACCACCTGGGCAAGCGGACAAGCATCTCTTTTCAGCGGGGTTGACTGTCCCTGTACTTTAGTCGGGTAAGCCAACTGCAGCACTTTGAAAACTGGATGCATATTATGGCAGGCCATATCGCCAAATGCGCCGGTTCCGAAATCCCACCAGCCGCGGAAATTCCAGGGGTGATAGGCATCATTATAAGGCCTGAAAGGCATATGACCAATAAACAGATTCCAATCGAGCGTTTTAGGCACTTTCATTGCTACAGAAGGAGTATCGAGTCCCTGAGGCCAGATGGGCCTGCTCGACCAAACATCTACCTTGCGGACTTCGCCAATCTCACCGGCCCATGCCCACGCGCAGGCTGTACGAACGCCGTCTCCTGAAGAACCCTGGTTGCCCATTTGAGTAGCAAGGCCATGTTTCTTAGCCAGTTTTGTCAAAAGTCTCGATTCGTAAATCGTATGGGTAAGCGGTTTTTCAACATACACGTGCTTTCCCATGGTCATTGCGGTTGCAGCGGGATTGGCATGGTTGTGGTCGGCGGTTGCCACCACAACGGCGTCGATTGAGTTTGCCATCTCATCGAGCATCACCCTCCAGTCCTTGTACCTCTTTGCGCCTGGGTACTTGTCGAACGTGTTGAGCACAGGTGCATAGCCCCAGTCGACATCACAGATTGCCACGAGCTTTTCAGTACCCGGTGTGCCTGCCATTCCGAACATACCCTGCGATGTGCCTGCTACTTCGGGAAGGCAGATACTGCCGATATCACCCGAACCCTGGCTTCCGGCACCTATCAGCGCAACACGCAGCGTATCGCTGGGTGCCTGATAACCGAGTTTTCTGCCCATGGCAAAGCTCGGAATAATAGTAAATGCCGCCGAAGCGGCCGCAGTAGTTCTGATAAAACTCCGCCGGCTTAACGGACTTTTCCCTGCATTTCCATTGCCTGAATTTTTTTTATCCATAGTTTGAATATTTAATTAGTTATTAAAGGCCATTATCCATTCTTCAAGATTCCGGATAATAATATTTTAGAATCATTGAATTTAGAATAAAAAACGGCAGTTGATCAAAACAAATCGACGAAGGAAGCGGTTTTGCAGACATAAAGCCTTTTAATGGCGAAGTGTGCAATTCCGTGCGATTTAAAATATAGATACGATAATTATCTTTTTCATAGTTATTTATATTAATGTATCATTTTGATACAATAATAGGTAATTTTATTCGATTAACCAATAAAAAGTAATATTTTTGGTTAGCCCCATAGGAGCGATACCAATGGTAAAAAAGAAAACAAATCTTCCACCTGCAATTACAAATGAAAAGCTGGGATCAGAGTTCCCCTTTAATGA
>DATEVU010000009.1:0-5104 GCA_035258345.1 Bacteroidales bacterium | reverse complement strand
TATATAATTAACCAACAGAAACATCATGAAAGAGAGGCATTCGCTGAGGAATACAAACGGCTCTTAGAAGAGCATGGAATAAAAATTGATGAGCGTTTCTTCCCATAACAAATTCAACCCTTATCAGGGTTGAGATATTTGCATGCCTTCACCTCCGTGGGTTATACCCACGGTTATTGAAATTATACCCTTCAGGGTAATATGCAGTTATTCAAGTTTCCAATTGATTATTGAATGATGATTTCAAATGATTATGCATGATTCCGGATACTCATAAAACATAAAACTAGATTGTGGCTATAGAATTGATATTTTGGTTGAAAATACTGTAATTGTCGAATTGAAATCGGTCGATGTTTTTATTCCAGTACATGAAGCCCAGATGTTAACCTATTTGCATTTTGCAAAAAAGCAAGTAGGTTTGCTGATAAATTTTAATGTTAAATTATTAAAAAATGGAATCAGAAGATATAAAATATAATCTCCGTGTCTCCTCTGTGTGTCTCTGTGATACTTATTTTTTATGAATGTTTTCTACTGCCCAACCATAACCGGAAATGAAGCCCTCCTCTCCCCGGAGGAATCGACCCATTGCATCCGTGTGCTCCGGCTTGCCAAAGGCGACAAGGTGCAGCTGATTGATGGAAAAGGTGGAATGTTTGAGGCCAGGATTTCAGTACCGGATGCAAAGCAATGCAGACTGGAATTGCAGGGTACCATAATCCATCAAAAGAACAGGGATTTCTCACTCCACATTGCCATTGCACCCACCAAGAGTATGCAACGTTTCGAATGGTTTGTGGAAAAGGCGGTTGAAATTGGAATAGACACCATCACCCCCCTGCTCTGCCAGCGGTCGGAGCGACGGGTATTAAAAACCGACCGGCTTCACAAACTGATCCTGTCTACCATGAAACAGGCCGTTATTCCCTGTCTTCCTGTGCTAAACCAATTAACAGATCTGCGATCATTCCTGGCTGCTTTTAACGAATCCCCCGGTTGTTGTTTTATTGCCCATTGTGCCGAAACGGAAAGGAAAACCCTCAAAAACGCTGTGATCCCCGGATCCGATGTGACCGTACTTATCGGGCCGGAAGGGGATTTCTCACCGGATGAAATCGGACTTGCCGCAAATAACGGTTTTATTCCCGTGACCCTGGGCCCAAACCGGCTCAGAACAGAAACGGCAGGGATTGTGGTATGCAGTACGGCTTTTTTATGTAATGAGGTGATGGGGTGAGGAAGTGATAATCTTCCATCTTAAATCTTCGATCTTAAATCTTCCACCTTACATCTGGGTTCTTCCATCCGCTATCTGCCATCTTCTATCAAATCTTCCCCGGCTTTTGTAAAAAAAGGCAGGCAATTCTTGCAAAAAAAAATAACCTTTGCCCCCGAAACATAGTATATTAAAGATGTTGTTCCTATCAATCACCGGATATGCTGTTTAATTCACTGGATTTTATTGTATTTTTTCCCATGGTGGTGGCACTCTATTTTATGCTGCCCCACCGCTTCCGTTGGGTGCTTCTGATCATTGCCAGCTATTATTTTTACATGTGCTGGAATTACAAGTATGTGGTGCTGATTTTCATCACCACCATTATAAATTACCTGTGCGGAATTGGAATCGGACGATCCCGGCGAAAAAGCTTTAAAATACTTTTTCTTACAACCGGCCTGCTGGTAAGTTTTGGTATACTTTTTTTCTATAAATATTTTAACTTTTTTGGCGAATCCGTTAATGTCCTTTTCGATCAGTTCAATATTTTCTATAAAGTACCGGCATATGATGTATTGCTTCCGGTTGGTATTTCCTTTTTCACCTTTCAGACCCTGAGTTATACCATTGATGTGTACAAGGGTAATCAGCATATTGAATATCATCTTGGAATTTTCGCCTTATATGTTTCCTTTTTCCCGCAGCTTGTGGCGGGTCCCATTGAGCGCTCCACCAACCTCCTGCCGCAATTCAGGAAAGAAAACCACCTGACATATGAAAATATCCGCGATGGCATTGTTCAAATGCTGTGGGGCTTCTTTAAAAAGGTAGTGATCGCCGACAGGTTATCTGAATATGTGAATACTGTTTACAATACACCCGGTGATTACCAGGGTCCTCATTTTCTGCTGGCCACCCTCTTTTTCTCATTTCAGATCTATTGTGATTTTTCGGGATATTCCGACATTGCCATTGGAACCGCCCGGATCTTGGGATACCGGCTGATGGTGAATTTCCGGAGGCCTTATATGGCCGCGAGTATCAGGGAATTCTGGCAACGCTGGCATATTTCTCTTTCCACGTGGTTCCGGGATTATCTTTATATTGCCCTGGGAGGCAATCGTGTTGCCTCCAAATGGAGGTATTATTTCAATTTGTTTTTCACATTCCTGGTAAGCGGACTGTGGCATGGCGCAAACTGGACCTTTGTTATCTGGGGAGCCTTGCACGGTCTTTACCTGGTGTTCGCCATATGGATCAAAACATGGCGTGAAAAGTTCAATAATGCGCTCGGCCTTACGAGCCGGCCCGGCCTTCATCTGAACCTCCAGCGCATTATAACCTTCTTTCTGGCTTATTTTGCCTGGATATTCTTCCGGGCCAATACACTGGATGATGCGATCTTCATCATCGGCAGCATGCCCAACTTAAATTTTGAAACTCCGCTTAACCTGTTTTCATTTCCGGTTGATTTTTACATCTGCATTTTCCTGATCCTGTTGTTGATCATTATCGAAATACTGGAGGAAAGATACGAATTGTATGCACGCCTGAGAATCATGCCGGCGCGTTACAAATGGGCATTGGTTACCTTGATAACCCTGGCGTTGTTCATTCTGGGTGTATGGGAAGCATCTGATTTTCTGTATTTTCAATTTTAAAGTATACCCTATGAAAGAAAAATATTTGCGAATCATAATATATATTGCCGGATTGGTTTGCCTGTATGCTTTTGTTGCGGTCAGGATTTTCCCCTTAATGAATACTGTGTTATATGAAAAAATGGATCAGGAAACACAGGATTTTAATAAATATGGCGATTTGTATTATTTCAGCTGTATTTCGGAATTCAGGGAGGATTATCCTCCAAGGGTCCGGAAATACAGATACTCAAACGATAATCCGGATATTAATGAAGCTGATATCCTTACCTATGGAGATAGCTTTTTTGATATAATATTCACAAAGAGTATTCCCGAAAGGATCTCCGATACGCTCAACACCAGGGTATACTCCTATGTCACTCAGGACCCTACCCAGGCTAATCCTTTTTGCCTGTTAGGTACGGCAAATTATCAGCCGGGAGATAGTCCGAAATATTTCATTTATGAAACCGTTGAAAGAAACATCCCGGTTAAATTCAGCCAGGAATATGCTGTCAATTGCGAGGCGCCTGTATCAGACGGATTCTCGCGGGTATATGACGGGTTACTCAATATTATATTCCGGAAAAATTCGGAGAATCTGTACGAAGTGATGTTGAAGCAAAGTTTTTTTACACACCGTGTTTATTCTGGGATCGCCTCCCTTAAATTCAACTTTTTTGGTTACATATCTCCTTTAACTTCAAAATATAGAACGGGAGATAGTCCCTGGTTGTTTTATGATAAGGAATACGGTACTGATCCCGGCAACTTTTATTACCAGTATACAGATGCTGAAATAAGTTCATTTGCTGACAATATTGTCAGGCTTAAAAACAGCCTTATGGAACAGTACAAGCTGGAATTGGTTTTCCTCCCCATACCGAATAAATATTCCCTGTATCACAAAGTGATCAATAATGATCCGTATAACGGATTCCTTCCAGGGCTGTTCAAAGAACTTGACAAAAGGCAGGTATGCTATGTTGATGTTTACCATGAGTTTAAGAACCATCCCGAACCGTTGTATTATGGCACGGATACGCATTGGAACTCAAAAGGAATTGATATCGCATTAAATTTAATGCTGGAGAAAATGGATGTACATCATTCATTATCTTTGAACAAATCAATTGATCCCGGCAATTCAATTCACCTGACAGACTGAAAATTTAAAATCCAGCATATGAAAGCAGTTTTATTAGCCGGAGGTTACGGCACCCGTATCAGCGAGGAAAGCGGGATCCGCCCGAAGCCCATGGTTGAGATTGGCGGGAAACCAATTCTCTGGCATATAATGAAAATCTATTCACACTATGGCATAAATGATTTTATTATTTGTCTCGGGTACAAAGGCTACCTGATAAAGGAATACTTTGCCAATTATTTTCTTTACCTCTCTGATATTACTTTCGATCTCAAATACAACACCATGCAGGTGCTGAATAACCAGTCGGAACCCTGGAAAGTAACCCTAATTGATACCGGACCGAACACCATGACGGGCGGACGGCTTAAAAAAGTCAGGGAATATCTTGGAAACGAGACATTTTGCATGACGTATGGTGATGGAGTAAGTGATGTTAACATCTCCGAACTAATTGATTTTCACAAAAGTAAAAAGGCTGTCGCTACCCTTACAGCCGTCCAGGAACCCGGAAGGTTCGGATCATTTACCCTGCGGGGAGATGAAGAGAAAGTGGAGCATTTCAGGGAAAAACCCATGGGAAGAGAGACGGCATGGATCAACGGGGGTTTTTTTGTACTAGAACCCGAAGTATTTAATTTTATAGAAGATGATTCAACGGTATTCGAACGGGCTCCCCTGGAGATGCTTTCCAAGGATGGCAAATTAATTGCCTTTAAACACGAAGGATTCTGGATGCCTATGGATACCCTGCGCGATAAAAATGTGCTTGAAGATATGTGGGTATCCGGGAATCCGCCCTGGAAAGTATGGAGTTGATTAAATAAGCTAAAAACCTCTCCTGATGCTGGCAAAGTTACTGCAAGTTTACAAAAACAAAAAAGTACTGGTGACCGGTAATACCGGATTTAAAGGAAGCTGGATAAGTCAGTGGTTGTTGCAGCTAAACGCCGGAGTATATGGCTATGCTCTTGATCCCCCTACCGAACCCGCGCTCTTTAGGCAGCTTGAACTTGACAGGGACATCCGGCACTTCAACCGGGATATCCGCAATTTCGACGCACTCAAAAAGTGCCTCGGTGAGGTAAAACC
>DATEVU010000008.1:0-2691 GCA_035258345.1 Bacteroidales bacterium | reverse complement strand
CCTGGCAAGGGGAAGAAAAATGAAGGAGATATCGGAAATGATCGTCCAGTCAATGATGAGTATCACCATGGTCCTGCTGATCATTTCCGGGGCGGGTATCTTCAAGGAGGTGTTAACAGACAGCGGGGTAAGCGAATATATTGCAGGGAAACTTGGCAATTCCGGATTGTCACCCCTGTTGCTTGGCTGGCTGATAGCTACCGTGATAAGGGTATGTGTGGGCTCGGCAACGGTAGCCGGATTAACGGCAGCCGGAATTATTATGCCCATGGTGGCAGGCGGAACAGTCAATCCCGAATTGATGGTTCTCGCAATTGGCGCAGGCAGCCTTATGCTTTCCCATGTGAATGACGTAGGTTTCTGGATGTACAAGGAATACTTTACCCTGAGTTTCAAGGATACCCTGAAAAGCTGGACTGTGATGGAAACTATTGTAGGCGTATCGGGGCTTATTGGTGTGCTGCTACTCAACTCAATTTTATAAATCATGAATACAAAACCTGAAGAACGGATTGCTGAACTGAAGCTTGTGCTTCCTCCGGCACCCAAACCTGTTGGCGTTTATAAACCGGTGCTTGTCATTGGCAACATGTTGTATGTTTCCGGACAGGGACCCATAAGAACCGACGGCTCAATGATAACGGGCCGGCTGGGTGATACCCTGAGTCTGGAGGAGGGAAAAGTGGTTGCCCGACAGGTAGGACTTACGATGCTGTCAACCATCAAAAGCCAGATCGGAGACCTGAACAAAATAAAAAGGATAGTCAAAGTGCTGGGTATGGTGAACAGTACGGCTGATTTCGGCCAGCACCCTGCCGTAATAAATGGTTTCAGTGAGCTGATGGGCGAAGTTTTTGGCGAAGAGTATGGAATTGGCGTTCGCAGTGCCGTGGGGATGTTCCTTCCCATGAACATTGCGGTTGAGATTGAAGCTATGTTTGAACTATACTGACAACAGGCTTTTGGAAAATTCTTCAGCAATGAAATACTGGTATACTGTTGAAAATCATAGTGATATCCCCACTCCTGCCCTGTTGGTTTACCCCGAAAGGATTGAAGAAAATATACGCCGGATGCTCGACATGGCAGGTTCTCCTGATAGATTAAGGCCTCATGTCAAGACGCACAAGATGGCTGAGATCATCAGCATCTCCTTGAAATATGGTATTACCCGCTTCAAATGTGCCACTGTCGGTGAGGCCGAGATGGTTGCTGCCTGCGGCGGCAAGGATGTACTTCTTGCCATGCAGCCCGTTGGTCCTCAGCTTGAAAGATTTTTCGGTCTTCAACGTAAATATCCCGGAACTAACTTTTCGACACTGGTGGATGATGCAGCAATTACCGGACAACTTTCGGCACTGGCTGAAAAATACAAATCAGAAACAGGTCTGTGGCTGGATATTAACAATGGTATGGCCCGTACGGGAGTATTACCCGGCGACAGGGCACTGGAACTTTATAAAAAAATCTGCGATCTTCCATTTATAAATCCGCGTGGTTTGCATGTTTATGATGGCCATATCCATGACCGTATGATTGGTGACAGAATAAAAACCTGCGAAAAAGATTTTGAACCGGTGAATATTCTTATCGGAAATTTAAAAAAATCAGGACTGCCTGTCCCAGGTATTGTAGCCGGCGGTACACCTACCTTCCCGGTTCATGCCGGCCATGGAGACCGGGAAACAAGTCCGGGAACCTGCGTGCTATGGGACAGGGGATATCAGGAAAATTTCCCCGATCTTGATTTTCTTCCGGCAGCGGTCCTGCTGATACGCATTGTGAGCAAGCCGGAAGGTGACCTGCTTTGCCTCGATCTCGGGCACAAAGCCATTGCTGCAGAAATGTCTCCCCCCAGGGTATTTTTGCCCGAATTGCCTGATTGCAAGTTTATCAGCCACAGCGAGGAGCACATGGTGGTTGAGACCCCGGATGCTCTTAGGTGGCATACGGGTGATGTATTGTATGGAATACCCTGGCATATTTGTCCCACCGTCTCGCGTTACCCTTCGGCCTATGCCATAAGACAGGGGATCGTTTCAGAGGAATGGTCAATAACCTCCAGGGACAGAAAAATAACCGTGTAATTTCCGGAGGACCTGCTATGCACATGATAATAGACGGACACCTCGATCTTTCGATGAACGCGCTGGAATGGAACCGAAATCTGATCCTTCCCGTGGAAGAGATCCGCAGGCAGGAAAGAGGAATGACTGATAAGCCGGACCGATCGAGAGGTACGGTGAGCTTTCCTGCAATGCGAAAGGGGAAAGTTGGCCTATGCGTAGCAACACAGATCGCCAGGTTTGTAAAACCGGATAACAAACTACCGGGATGGAGATCACCTTACCAGGCATGGGCTATGACGCAAGGTCAACTAGCCTGGTACCGGGCCATGGAGGATATCGGAGAAATGGTTCAAATCACCGGTAAAGAACAACTCGAACGACACCTCGGGATATGGCAAGATCCACCCGTAGATGCACCAATTGGTTATATTCTAAGCCTTGAGGGTGCAGATTCAATCCTGTCACCTGCTTATCTCGAACGTGCCTTTGCCGATGGACTCAGGGCAATAGGACCTGCACATTACGGACCCGGCACCTATGCGCAGGGAACAGATGCTTCCGGAGGGATCTCAAACAAAGGCCGGGAGTTGCTGAAAGAGATGGAACGGCTTGGCATCATTCT
>DATEVU010000007.1:0-3343 GCA_035258345.1 Bacteroidales bacterium | reverse complement strand
TTTGCATGCCTTCACCTCCGTGGGTTATACCCACGGTTATTGAAATTATACCCTTTCAGGGTAATATGCAGTTATTCAAGTTTCCAATTGATTATTGAATGATGATTTCAAATGATTATGCATGATTCCGGATACTCATATTCTTTTATATTCTTCCGGAAGTGATAAATTAGATTAATTTTAAGCCTAATTAGGTGAACTGAATGGGTTGTAAATTATCAATAAAGATACTCCTGATAGTTTGTCTGCAAGTGCTCTCAAATTTTTCAGTTTTTTCACAGGAGAGAAAATTCGACATCGATGTTGATCATGGAACTATTGCCGATGTTTTCAATTTCATAGAAGATCAGAGCGATTACAACATATTTTATAAGGTTGGTCAGATAGATGTTTCCAGGGAAATAAGCCTCCATGCAACAGGAGTTTCCATTACCCGGATCCTGGACCTTGTTATTTCACAGTTCAACGCAAGCTATGTAATTCATGGGGACATGATTGTTATTACTCCTTTAAAACCGAATAAGAAACCGGAAAAACATATCATTACGGGCACGGTGAATGCTGCCGCCGACGGACAACCGTTGGCAGGGGTAAACGTAGTGCAGGAAGGATCGGGTACCGGCACCACCACCGATATGAACGGCCGGTATACAATCGACACCGATTCGGGAAATGTCACCCTGGTATTTTCTTATGTGGGATTTTTGACCCGCCGTGTCCCGGTGAATAGCCTTGCCAATATAGACCTGAGCCTGTATGTTGATGTGGCAAGGCTTGATGAGGTTATTATCCTGGGATACGGGGGTCAGAAAAAAGGGGATGTCACAGGCTCCATTATCTCATTGAGCAGCCGTGAGCTTTCCGACAAAGGATACGTCAGTTTCGACCAGATGCTCCAGGGGAAGGCTGCCGGAGTGGAGGTTATTAATAATTCGGGAATGCCCGGGGCAGGTGTATCAATTAAAATAAGGGGGATTGGTACGTTATACAATACCGATCCCTTATATGTTATTGACGGACTGGCGTTCCGCGGAAACGGTGACGATCAGTCGAATCCCCTGGCCATGATAAACCCAAATGATGTTGAATCCATCCAGATCCTTAAAGATGCTTCTACTTCGGCCATATATGGTACCAGGGCTGCAAACGGAGTGGTAATAATTTCAACAAAAAAGGGAAAGACCGGTATGCCCAGTTTCAGCTTTAACAGTTTTGCAGGAGTATCTTACGCCCATAAAAAACTTGATCTGCTGAATGCGGCGGAATACCTCGACCTGGTAAGGGATATCCAGCAAAATGGCTCCCCCGGGAAGCCCGTAAGTGAATTACTGCCCCCCAGGTTGTACAGTAATGGAAATTTTACCGGCTATGCTATGACAGACCGTACCGACTGGCAGAATGAAATTTTCCGGACCGGTAATATCCAGGACCATTCCCTTTCGGTATCAGGTGGCAATGGTTTTTTTTCTTATAACTTTTCGGGCGGATATACGAAACACCGGGGTATTATGAGCGGGAACAACTATGAACGGTATTCTTTCCGGTCCAATACCGAGTTTAACCTGTTCCGGAAATTCAGGATTGGAGAGAACCTGGGGCTTTCCTATTCCAATCTTAATCCCATTGATGAGAACCTGTTTGCCGCAGCACTGAGAATACCGCCTTACCTGCCGGTATTCGACGCATCAAACCTCGGGGGCTACAGCAAAGTCACCACCATTGACGACTTAAATGATGCTCTCAATCCGGTAGCAGTGGTAGCTTTGTCTGACAGGGTAAACCGGTCATTCCGGCTGTTGGCAAATATGTATGCCTGTTTGGAAATAGTAAACGGACTTACCTATAAAATCAATCTCGGGATTGACTATACCCATGGTTACAACTTTAGCTTTACCAAAGAAAATAAAAATGGTAACCTTACAAGTCCTTCCATACTGTATGAGAGCTATAGCTGGGGAATTACGCCAACCATGGAGCACACCCTGGAATATGCACGCTCGAATGATAGAAGAGCCTTTTCCATAATCGCCGGGAATACATTGCCCGTTAAATCTACCGGTAAATATCTCGCGGTTGAGGGAAGGGGATTTTCAAATGAAGAGATAAAAGTTATGCCCGTAGCCGACTTTACCCGTATTGATGGCAATGCAACCGGCTCATGGCAAAGCATATTGATTTCCTATTTTGGAAGGATAAACTATTCCCTGCTGAACAGATACCTGTTCACAATTAATTTCCGCCGGGATGCCAGTCCGCGCTTTTCTCCCCAGAACCGCTGGGGAAATTTCCCTTCCTTTTCAGCAGGCTGGAAAATCAGCCAGGAAGATTTCTTTAAAAACCTGAACTTGTCGGTTAGCACATTGAAATTGCGGGCCGGATGGGGAAAAAGCGGCAGCGACCTTATCGGCGATTATATCTTTCTATCCAGTCTTCATAGTACCAATATCAACTATGTATTTGGCGATCCGCAAAAAACAGTGAAAGGTGTCACGATTAATTCACTCCCATCGCCCTATGCCAAATGGGAGATTGCCTCAACGGTAAATGTGGGACTCGACCTGGGTTTATTCGATAACCAACTGACATTCACCACGGATTACTTCATAAAGAACACCCAAAACATCCTGGTCCAGGTTCCAATACCCCCTTCCGGGGGCATGGGCCTGAATGACGGGGGAGGAGACCCGACGATAAACGCTGCCAGTGTTGAGAATAAAGGAATTGAAGCAACGCTCGCCATTCGGAACCGCAGGGGAAAGCTGAAATATACTTTCTCAGCCAATATTGCCGCCATCAAAAACAAAGTTACCTCCCTGGGAGAAGGACAGCCTTTGCTGGATGGCACGTGGGACTTCGGATATAACATTACCAGAACTGAGGTAGGGAAACCTATCGGGCATTTTTATGGTTTTGTGGTTGACAGGGTTTATTCTACGCAGGAAGAAATAGATGCCGATAATGCCATGGCAGCAGAAGCTACCGGTAACCTGGAAACGCTTTACCAGGAAGCTGCCAAACCGGGAGACCTAAGATTTGTGGACCTGGATAAAGACGGCCATATAACCGACAAAGACCGTACCATGATCGGAAATCCGGTTCCCGGCATCATTTATGGCTTGTCAGGTAACCTCCAATACCATGGATTCGACTTTTCCCTGTCGGTGGCCGGCGTTCGGGGCAACAAAATATTTAATGCCTTTTACACATACTGGCTCACCGGAATGATACGGCCTTTTAACGCATCTGCTGAAGTACTCGACAGGTGGCGTGAACCCGGGGACATAACTGACGTGCCAAGGGCGGTGGCCAATGATCCAAATAAAAACCTGAGACCGTCTACACG
>DATEVU010000006.1:0-4554 GCA_035258345.1 Bacteroidales bacterium | reverse complement strand
ATCCTGCATGAAAAAAATCTTAATAACTCACAACCCACAACCCACAACCCACAACAACCACAACAATCACAACAATCACAACAATCACAACAATCACAACAATTCTTCCCCCACCCCCTCCTTCACGAACGGCCCGATTGCCCTGGCATACACACCTTGCATCCAGGCAATGGCCATACCGTAATTGGTGACAGGAACACCGGCATCAATGGCAGGTTTCAGCCTGTTCACCAATTGTTTGCGGGTTATCATGCACCCACCGCATTGCACAACAAGGGCATAATCGGTCACAGGCCGTGCCATGTGGTTCAAACCTGTGACCACATCATATTCAAGCCGTTTTCCGGTAAAACTGCTCATCCAGCGAGGGATCTTCACCCTGCCTATATCATCGCACGAAACATGATGCGTGCACGATTCAAGCAACAACACCCGGTTGCCGTCCTGCAGTTTACTGATGCGTGGCGTACCATTGAGGTAATGCCCGAATTCTCCTTTATATCGCGCCAACAGGATGCTGAATCCGGTAAGCGGGATATCTTTCGGAACGGATGCATCGGCTTTCAGAATCACCGAGGTGTCGCAAACAGCCAGGCTGGGTTTGATCCCTGTATTTTTCAAAAATGCATCCACCTCACGTTCTTTAAGCACTACAGCTACACAATCGTTGTCGAGAAGATCACGGATTGCCTGCACCTGCGGCAGGATAAGCCGTCCTTCGGGAGCTTCGGTATCAATGGGGGTAATTAGCAGGACGATATCCCCATACCGCACCAGATCACCCAGTAACGATTGCTTCCGGTAGGCTGTTTCGGGAATTGTCAACCGAATGGCAGAAATAAGTTCCTCCAGGTTAACACGTCCGACGGCACTGAACCCGATTACCGGTGCATGGTGTTCAATGGCCAATCCTTCCCTGAATCCGGGATCTAGCGGGACCAGGTCCGATTTGTTATGCACAAAAACATATGGAACACCGGATTCATAAAAATCATCCAGCAATTTCCGCTCAAATTCCCCGATGGTATTATCAATAAGCACCAGTATCGCCAGGTCTATAATTTTCAGCACCTGCATGGCCTTTTCCACGCGCATTTCACCAAGACTGCCGGAATCATCGATACCGGCTGTGTCAATCACAATCACCGGACCAATGCCCGGTATCTCAATTGACTTCTTTACGGGGTCGGTTGTGGTACCGGGTTGTTCGGAGACAATTGCAACTTCCTGGCCGGTGAGTGCATTTATCAGGGAACTTTTCCCCAGGTTTCTCCGCCCGAAAATACCGATATGCGGTTTGCTTTCCCGTCCTTTATCCATGTTCACCAAGAATTTCCTGAATACTGAATCCTTCTTTAAGCAGGCTTTGCGGTTCTAAAATCCGCAAAAGTTTGTCTTCGGGAATCAGTTGCAGTACCTTGTTAGCTTCGGTAATGCTGATGTTGTTCTTTTTCATTTCCCTGGCCAGCAGTGCTGATTTTTCATATCCGATATAAGGCAGCAGTGCTGTGGTGATGGCAGGACTGTTCGCGAGGTTCTCACCTGCCTTGTCGCTGTTAAGCTGAAGTCCGCTTACCAGGTTTGTCCCCAGGGTTTCATCGCAGGCTATAAGCAGTTTAAGACTTTCGATGAGGGCATGACCAATGGCCGGCAGATACGAGTTCAGATCGAGACATCCCAGTCCGCACAGGCTGCTGATCAGCTGATCATTGCTGTATACTTTGTGCGCAGCACTGATCACGAATTCAGGAACCACCGGGTTCACCTTGCCTGGCATAACAGAACTGCCGGTTTGGAGTTGCGGAATTTGTACTTCCCTGTTCTTCATCATATCCGATGCTAATAACCTGAGGTCGGAAACAATTTTTTCAAGATTTACGGCATGGGCTTTCAAAATCGCATGGGTTTCCACAAGTGAGTCGAGGTTGCAGGTCGCGTCCTGCAGGTTTTCAGCCCGTGTCACAGGCAGGTCTGAGATCTGCTGTAGTGTGGACACCACTTCATTCATGAAATAGCGGGAAACAGTTATCCCGGTGCCTATGGCACTTCCGCCAAGGTTAATGGTCCTGAGACGTTCGAAACATTTGGAAACCCGCCACCAGTCGCGGGACAATGCATCGCAATATGTGCTGAACAGCCTGCCAAAGGTAGACGGAACAGCTTCCTGCATTTGGGTGAAGGCAATACGCACATGATCACGCGAGATTTTTTCCTTTTCCTCAAAGGCTGTCCGAAGGTTATTTATGGCCGGTTCGAGTTTTTGAAGTAACCGCAGCAGGGCTACTTTGAGCGATGACGGTATCACATCGTTGGTCGACTGGAATACATTGGCATGTTCAATGGGGTTTATGGTCTGATAATCGCCCGGCAGATGGCCTTTCATAACCAGTGCACGGTTGGTTATGATCTCATTAATGTTCATGTTGATGCTTGTACCCGCTCCTCCCTGAATCGCAGGGACGATGAAGTGCTGAAAATGCTGGCCATTTTCCACTTCTCCGGCGGCCTGTATGAGCATCGTAATTATTGCATCGTCGATCAGCGGAAGGGGCAGGGTAGTGCCGGGATGGGCCGACCTTACTGCTCCGGCATATTTTCCATAGGTGATCAGGCAGGCCTTCTTGACTGTTCCTGCAGCCTGGTACCATTCGGGATGGAACGGCGTGGTATCCGGAAAATTTAAGGATGCACGTACGGAATGGATTCCGTAGAGGGCATTATCCTCAATTTCAACTGTACCGATAAAATCAGTTTCCTTTCGCATACTTAAAAATACAGGTCCCTTTCCCCTGCTTTGATCCTTTCCAGCCGTTTCCGGATTTCACCGGCACCAACATTACCATTCAGTTGCTGAATATTGTCCTCAATAATATCCCATGCTTTCCGGGCTGTTTCCGGTGTAGCGTAATCCATGATGTATTCTGCCAGGGTGAGCATGGCATTGGGTGAACAAAAGTTCTTAATGAAACCGGGAACTGAGAACTCCATAAAATGTTCTCCGGTACGGCCAAGGCGATAACATGCCGTACAAAACGAAGGTATATGACCCGTTTCGATAAGTTCATCGATTATTTCGTTTAATGACCTGTCGTCATTGATCTTGAACTGTTCTTTATCCAGGTCCTGAACAGCGCTGCCGGTTTTGGCGTAAGCTCCCAGTTCAAGTTTTGTTCCCCCGTCAATCTGGGAAACGCCGTACCGCATTAACTCGGTACGGATTGCTGCCGGCTCGCGTGCGGTAAGTATCATGCCCGTATAAGGTACGGCAAGACGTAAAATAGCCACCATTCTTGCAAAATCATGATCGCTTACATGGTATTGTTCGTTCAGCACCACGGAGGAGGCATCCTTGACACGGGGAAATGAAATTGTATGCGGACCGACATTATAGCAGGCTTCAAGGTGATTGGTGTGCCGAACCAGGGCCATGACTTCAAACTGCCACTGATACAATCCGAAAAGCGCCCCGATGCCAACATCATCCAATCCTGCTTCCTGTGCCCTGTCAAGTGCGGTTAAACGGTACTCATAATCGCTTTTTCTTCCGGAAGGATGATACAATTTATAGGTTGCGCGATGATAAGTCTCCTGGAAGATCTGGTAGGTTCCTATTCCGGCTTCTTTCACTGTTCTGAATCCTTCGGTGTCCAGTGGTGCCGCATTGATGTTAACGCGCCTGATCTCACCGTTCCCTTTTTTAACGCTGTAAACAGTCCGTGTTGCATCGGCTATGTACCGGGGACTGTAATCAGGATGTTCTCCGAACACCAGGATGAGCCGTTTCTGACCCTGATCTTCCAGCGCTTCTACTTCACTGATGATCTGGCTGGTGTTTAATGTGGTCCTTATTGCATCCTTGTTCGAAGCCCTGAAACCACAATACTGGCAATTGTTTATACATTTATTGCCTATGTAAAGCGGGGCGAACAGCACGATCCGGTTACCATAAACAGCTTGTTTCAGACGGTTTGCACCTGCCTTGATCTCCTCTACCATACCGGGTTCTGTGGCGTTTAGCAGCATGGCTGTTTCAGCCATGCTGAGCCGGTGCTTGTCAAGTGATTTCGCAATGATTCCCCTCACAATATCCTTATTGGGTTTTGCATGGTGCAACATATGTTCAATCTCCGAAGGATCAATGAATGGTTTCTGCGGTTCATCGGCAATCGAATATTTTTCCGGGGTAAATTTCATTATGCAATAATTATTTGACAGATCACAACAATCACAACAATCACAACATTCACAACCCACAACCCACAACCTTTTATTCTCACTCCTTGGCAAACACTGCCTTGCTTGTGATTCCTTCCAGTCGTCCCAATTGTCCAGAGAGTGTGCTGATCTCATCGTTGCTTCCTTCTATCACCAGAGATATCACGTTAATTGCCCTTTCCCGTATGGGAATTCCCTGCCGCCCAATAATTACTGAAGCATGCCGGGTGAGAATTTCATTCAGCAACTGAACGTTTTCCTTTTCTTTAACCAGAATGATGATGGCTCCTATTCTCTTTTCCATTGGTGATCCTTTGGGTCAGACTGTTTTTATATGGG
>DATEVU010000005.1:0-4788 GCA_035258345.1 Bacteroidales bacterium | reverse complement strand
ATCCACCCTGATCAAGCGGAGCCGCCAGGCCGGGCATACCACTCATCTCCTCGGCAATAGTGATGGCCGAATGATTAACCTGCTTTATCAATTTGTTGGCAAGGGCAATGTAGGTAATGGCATCTTCATCCTGCTGCCCGTCGTAATACATGCCGTAATTGGTAAAGTTCCTCGAAAGGCCATGATCATAATACAACATGCTGGTTACGCCATCGAAACGGAAACCGTCGAACCGGTATTCATCGAGCCAGAATTTGCAGTTCGACAGCAGGAAATGGATCACTTCATTTTTGCCATAATCAAAGCAGAGGGAGTCCCAGGCAATGTGCTCTCTTCGTAAACCTGCATGAAAATACTGGAATGGCGTTCCGTCAAAATTGCCCAATCCTTCCTGTTCATTTTTTACCGCGTGTGAATGAACCAGGTCCATGATTACCGCAATTCCCATCCCATGTGCCGTATCTATAAGGTATTTTAGCTCTTCGGGAGTTCCGAACCGCGAGGATACTGCAAAAAGATTGGATACATGGTACCCGAAAGATCCATAATACGGGTGTTCCTGAATGGCCATCAACTGGACCATATTGTATCCCGCCTTTTTAATCCTGGGAAGAACATTCAGCCGGAATTCATCAAATGAGCCGATTTTTGCCTCAGGAGTGCTCATGCCTACATGTGCCTCATAAATAAACGGCGGCCTTCCCGCAGCATCAAAACGGGGGTGTTGCCATTGATACGGGTGATCGGGCAACCAAACCTGGGCACTGAAGATCTTTGTTTTCTCATCCTGGACTACCCTCCTAACATAGGCCGGAAGCCTGTATCCCGATCCTCCTTCCCAATGGACAGATAATTTAAACAGATCTCCATGCTTCAGGGTAGGTGCCGGTATATTTATCTCCCAGACACCGTTTTCCAGGCTTTGCATGCTGAATTCCTTAACTTCTTTCCAGTTTGTAAAATCACCCACCACGAATATCTGCGAAGCATTCGGCGCCCATTCCCGGATAATCCATTCCCGGCCGGAATGGTGCAATCCAAAATATAGATAACCTGTGGCAAAGTCCGACAGTGTTTTGCCTTCGCCGGTAAGTTCCTCTTCCTTGGTAAATGTCTCAGCCTGTCGCCGGTATATAATTTCGGCATAGGGCGCAAGCCACGGATCCTTTTCCGCAATTGCGGGTATTTTATTCATCATATCCTGGATTATTTGAAATTAATCTCTCCTTCACGCCCCACCCTTTTTTAATAGTCCGAATCATCCTTAAATTTAGGAATTAATCGGATTCCCTGTTAACCGGCTTTCAATTTTTCAGTTCTTTTCTTCCGGTTTTGATATGACCAGGGAATCATAATCCCAATCACCGGGGTTACCACATGATAATTACCGGCAAATTATTAACTTTGCCAGCCTGTTTATAACCCCATAACGGTTGAAAGTATTCAACGACATATCACAATTTAAGGCCTCCAATAACATAGTTACCATAGGGATTTTCGATGGTGTGCACCTCGGGCATGTCGAAATTCTGAAGCGGATTAAAACACTGGCCGCGGACTGCAAGGGTGAATCGGTTGTGGTAACGTTATGGCCCCACCCCCGCTTTGTATTTCAACCCGGAAATACTGACCTGAAGCTGCTTACTTCACTCGATGAAAAGATCGGACTGATCGAAAAGCAGGGAATCAACAACCTCGTGGTCCTTCCATTTACCCTGGAACTTGCCAATATCACATACGACCGGTTTGTGACCGATTTTCTGGTAAACGGTATTGGTGCCAGGCACGTGGTGGTTGGTTTTAATCATCACTTCGGAAAAGACCGTAAAGGAACATTCGAGAATTTGCAGAAAAGCGCCAGGGAACACGGGATCCGGTCAGAGCGACTCGATCCTGTTATTGTAAGCGGCAACCGGATAAGTTCTTCCGGGATTCGCCACATGATAGAGGAAGGAAGGATAACCGCCGCCAATGAAGCGCTGGGTTATCCGTACTTTATAAACGGCACGGTTGTTCAGGGAAATAAACTGGGCAGGACCCTCGGATACCCTACTGCAAATATTCAACTGAACGAACCTGACAAACTGCTACCCCGCAATGGCGTATACGCGGTGCGTGTGGGGGTTATGAACAGGGAGTTTCAGGGCATGCTTAATATCGGGATCAGGCCAACTATCAGTTCACAGGATCATTCGCGTACGGTGGAAGTGAACCTGTTTGATTTTGATGCTGATATTTACCATAAGCCAATAACCGTAACATTTCTGGAATGGCTTAGGGTTGAAAAGAAATTTGGTTCCTTACAGGAACTTAAGGAACAACTGGCCATTGACAAGGAAGAAATATCAAAACTTTTCCGGCCGGCATAAGAATTAGTAACAGGTAAACATATAAATCTTTTTGAAACAAGGTATGAAAACAGAAATCGCGGCAGCAACATTGCCCTATAAGGTTAAAGATATTACCCTGGCTGAATTTGGCCGAAAGGAAATTGAGATAGCTGAAAAAGAAATGCCCGGGTTGATGGCCATCCGCCAGAAGTATGCCGGACAAAAACCACTTCAGGGAGCCCGCATAGCGGGATCGCTGCATATGACCATACAGACGGCCGTGCTGATTGAGACCCTCAAAGATCTGGGAGCCGATGTACGCTGGGCCAGCTGTAATATTTTCTCAACACAGGATCATGCGGCAGCCGCTATTGCCATGGCAGGTGTTCCTGTTTTTGCCTGGAAGGGTGAAACCCTACAGGAATACTGGTGGTGTACCGATCAGGCACTTACTTTTCCCGACGGGAAAGGACCAAACCTTATCGTGGACGACGGTGGTGATGCCACCCTGTTAATCCACCTGGGCTATAAAGCCGAAAACGATGCCGGCATACTGGATAAGACTCCCGAAAGCCAGGAAGAAGGTGTAATTCTTCAATTACTAAAAAAGACGCTGCAGGAAGATCATGGAAAATGGCACCGGTTCACCCAAACCTGGAAGGGAGTATCCGAAGAGACTACAACCGGCGTCCACAGGCTTTACCAGATGATGGAAAAAGGTGAATTGCTTGTTCCTGCCATAAATGTGAATGATTCGGTCACAAAAAGCAAGTTCGATAACCTGTACGGTTGCCGGGAATCACTTGCCGACGGCATTAAACGTGCCACGGATGTTATGATTGCAGGAAAGGTAGTCGTGGTGCTGGGCTACGGTGATGTCGGTAAAGGCTGTGCCAGGTCGATGCGTGCATACGGCGCCCGTGTGCTGGTGACCGAGATCGATCCGATCTGTGCCCTGCAGGCAGCTATGGAAGGCTTTGAAATTACTACAATTGAAAATGCCCTGCTCGAAGGGAACATTTATGTGACCGCCACCGGAAACCGCGATGTGATTACCATTGATCATATGGCTATGATGAAAGACCAGGCCATCGTTTGCAACATCGGTCATTTCGACAACGAAATACAGGTAGATAAGCTTACCCGCTATCCCGGCATCCGGCATCTGAACATAAAACCCCAGGTTGACAAATATACCTTCCCGAAAGGCAATGCCATATTCCTGCTCGCAGAAGGCCGGCTGGTAAACCTTGGATGTGCAACAGGACATTCGTCATTCGTGATGAGCAATTCATTTACAAACCAAATACTGGCACAATTGGATCTTTGGCAAAATAATTACGCAACAGGTGTTTACCGCCTGCCCAAGAAGCTCGATGAGGAAGTAGCCCGCCTGCATCTTGATCAGCTGGGCGTAAAGCTCACCCGGCTCACTACGGAGCAGGCCGCTTATATTGGGGTTCCAAAGGAAGGGCCGTACAAACCGGAACACTACAGGTACTGAAAAAGTGATGAGTAATGAGTGATGAGTGATGAGTGATGTGTTAATTTCAATTTCTATTGAAATATATTACATAATTTGAAAAATGCTGCCGGATCTTTCAACTGAGAATACTCCGATAGGCTGGATCGGAACCGGCGTAATGGGGCATTCTATGTTCGGGCATATCCTGGATAAGGGATATAAAGGATTTGTATATACCCGCACCCGGGAAAAGGCATTGCCCATACTGGCAAAGGGGGCAACATGGTGTGATTCGCCGGCCGAAGTTGCCCGGCACACAAGGTTGATTTTTACCATGGTGGGGATCCCGGCAGATGTCCGCGAGGTTTACCTGGCCCCGGGAGCACTGATCGACACTGCAGATCCAACCTCTGTTCTGGTCGATATGACAACTACCAGTCCTTCTTTGGCTGTTGAAATTTATGAAAAGGCCCTGGCACGTAATATTTACACAATCGACGCACCTGTTTCCGGCGGTGATGTTGGAGCCCGTAATGCCACGCTTTCCATTATGGCCGGTGGGGACAGGCTTGTATTTGAAGCCCTTGCACCGGTATTTGCCCTGATAGGTAAAAAAATCGTTTACCAGGGTAAGGCCGGATCGGGGCAGCACACCAAGATGTGCAACCAGATTGTCATTGCAGGTACCGTGATAGGCATGTGTGAAGGACTGATATACGGATATAAGGCGGGTCTTGACATGGAAACCATGCTCAGTTCCATTGCAGGTGGTGCGGCAGCCTGCTGGTCGCTTGACAACCTGGCTCCGCGCATACTGAAACGCAATTTCGAACCAGGCTTTTTCGTCAGGCACTTTATAAAGGATATGGGGATCGCACTCGAAGAAGCCCGGCGTATGGAACTGTCATTACCCGGACTGGCCCTGGTACAGCAGTTATACCAGTCGGTATCCGCCCTCGGCTATGCCGAAAAGGGTACCCAGGCGCTTATGCT
>DATEVU010000004.1:0-26680 GCA_035258345.1 Bacteroidales bacterium | reverse complement strand
GATGAGCTGAACTGGTCGTACGCCGGCAACACCGAGCTTTCGGTCCTTATTGATCCCGACCGGGTAGCTACTATTAATATACCTACCGACTGGACAGGGGACGAAACCATAACTTTTACCGTAACAGATCCGGATGACGCAACTGATCAGGATGCGGCCACGTACACCATGATTGCCCTGGCATCGCCGCCGGAGGATATTGCCCTATCTCCGGCATCTGTACTTGAAAACCAGGTTGCAGGCACCCTAGTTGGCAGTTTCACCACCTCAGATCCGGATCCCGGTGAGACTTTTACCTATGCTCTTGTAACCGGTACGGGTGATGCCGATAACGGTAATTTTGTTATTTCAGGAGATGAACTGAACACTGCCCTGGCATTTAACTACGAAACAAAGCCTTCCCATTCCATCCGGGTAAGATCGACAGATGCCACGGACCTGTTTGTAGAGAAAGCGCTGGCCGTTTCCGTGCTAAATATCAATGAACAACCAACCGATATTGCCCTTTCTAATGCTTCCGTTGCCGAAAACCTGGCTTCCGGAACTCTGGTTGGTACCCTTTCCACAACAGATCCCGATGCGGGGGATTCCCATTCCTATACCCTGGTTACGGGTACCGGCGATGACGATAATTCGAGCTTCAACATTAGTGGAAACCAGTTGGTTACAGATGCCTCTTTTAATTTCGAAACCAAATCGAGCTTTACAGTCCGCATCAGAACTACCGATGCAGCCATGGAAACTTATGAGGAAGCGTTCATCATCACCGTTACGAATGTAAATGAACCACCCACTGATATTGCCCTTACCAGCAACACCATTGCCGAAAACCAGCCTGTTAATACCGTGATCGGAAACCTGTCCACCACCGATCCCGATGGCGGTGACACCCATGAATATACACTTGTTTCCGGTACAGGAAGTACCGACAATGCCAGCTTTAATATCTCGGGGAACCAGTTGCGGTCAAATGCAATATTCGATTTTGAAACAAAATCCTCTTATACACTTCGCATCAGGGTCACCGATGCAGGGGGAGCATTTTACGAAGAGGCATTTGCCGTAACCGTTACCAACGTAAATGAGAATCCTACGGATATTGCGCTTTCAAATTCGATAATTGCCGAGAACCAGCCTGTAAATACGGTAATCGGAAACCTTTCCACCACCGATCCCGATGGCGGTGACACCCATGAATATACACTTGTTTCCGGTACAGGAAGTGCCGACAATGCCAGCTTTAATATCGTGGGAAACCAGTTGCGGTCCAGCGCCATATTCGATTATGAGACCAAATCGTCCTATCAGATCCGTATCCGGACAACGGATAATGGTTCCCCTAGCCTTATCTATGAAAAAGCATTTATCATAACAGTCTCCTTTGCCAACCTGGCCCCTACCGATATCACCCTTTCCGCCACATCAATACCGGAAAATCAACCTGTCAATACGGTGGTAGGCACTCTTACCGCTACCGATCCCAACTCGGGTGACAGTCATACATTTACACTGGTTTCTGGTGCCGGGAGCACTGATAACGGCAGTTTTAACATTGCAGAAAACCAGCTGAGGATAAACGGTCCCTTTGATTTTGAAACAAAATCCTCTTATGCAATCCGCATCAGGGCTACTGATCTGCTTGACGCCACGTTTGAAAAGCAATTTACAATAACTGTCACAAACGCAAATGATACCCCCACGGATATCCTGCTTTCAAACTCGGAAATAGCCGAAAATCTTGCGATGAATACAGTCATCGGCAACCTTACAACCACCGACCCCGATGTGGGCGATACCCATGTATATTCACTTGTTGCCGGTACGGGAAGTACCGACAATGCCAGCTTTAACATTCTGGGAAACCAGTTGCGTTCAAGCGCTGTTTTCGATGTTGAAACAAAGGCTTCCTATACCATCCGCGTCCGCACTACCGATAACGGAACCGGAAACCTGTTCTACGAAAAAGTATTTATAATTACGGTTACCAATGTAAACGAAGCTCCCCTGCTTGACAACATTGAAGCGGCAACCCTTGACTATGACGAGGGCGAAGGGGATGTATTCGTAACAGCCACCGTGACGGTTGCCGACGTTGACAATCCCTCGCTATCTTCAGCAGTGATACAGATCTCCTCGGGATTCAATACCGCGGAGGACAGGCTGAGATATACGGCTGCGGATGAAATAACCGGAACTTTTAACACAACAACCGGAATACTGAACCTGTCGGGTGTGGCTACACTGCTCCAGTACCGGGCTGCACTCAGACGCGTGCGGTATGAGAACATCAACGCAATAGATCCAACAACGGTAACACGGGTAGTATCCTTCACGGTAAATGACGGCTTACTTCCCAGCAATACCGTTACCCGGAACATATCCATTAATTCTGTCAACACGGCCCCCGTACTGGATAATATTGAGCCCACGGCCCTTATATACTGCACAAAACCCGGAGCATTGCCCGTCACCGCAACGCTCACCGTAAATGATATTGACAACGACACACTGAGTTCTGCCATTGTGAGGATCATAACCGGGCTGATCGCCTCCGAGGACAGGCTGCTCTTTACTGCCCAGAACGGAATTACCGGTTCATACACCCCTGCTACCGGTATATTGACGCTGACCGGCCTGACCACCCTGGCCAATTACCAGGCCGCGCTCCGCAGTGTGCGCTATGAAAACATCAACCTGATTAATCCCGCCACCACAGGCCGTGCCATATCCTTTACGGTAAATGACGGAACCGACAACAGCAATGCCGAAACACGGAACATTACTGTAAATGGCACGGTGAGAGGTATACTCAGCGGATCGCAGACGATCTGTGACGACGGATATTCCACGGCACCGCTAACGCTTGACCTGTCGGGAAATTCACCCTGGACATTCACTGTTCGCCGTAATGTCAGCAACGATACAACGTATACAGGCATAACATCCGATCCGTTTACAATAAATGGCCGCGTTATAGATACCTCTCCCACTTCCTACAGAATTATTGCGATTTCCGATGCCAATTGCGAAGGCGATACTGCCTCCGGAACCGTTAAGGTATCCTATTTAACCCCCGGCAGCCCCACGGCTGTGATATCGGGCGTGGATACCATTTGTCCCGGAGATCCCGCAATACTCAATGTTGCGCTCGTTGGAACAGCCCCCTGGAGTATTACCTATCTCAGGGACGGGGCCAATCCCACCGTTGTGAACAACATCATGAATTCGAACCATAGCCTGCAGGTTACCAATGGCGGCACCTATACGTTATCGCGGGTAAGTGACAACTTTTGCACCGGCAAGGTGTCGGGCAGCGGGATAGTACGGCTTTATTCGGTTCCCACGGCTGTGATCTCAGGCAGTTCCGCCCCCATTTGCGAACATACCTCCACCAACCTTTCGGTTGCCTTAACAGGTTCATCTTTGTGGAAATTCAGATACAAGATCGGCCTTGATACAATTGACGTAATAAATGTTGCAACTAGTCCAAAGATCCTGTCCGTTAAGAAAGGAGGAGTATACACGCTCGTGGAAGTAATTGACAAGTTCTGCAAGGGCACCGTTTCGGGAAGCGTAACGGTAAATGTACTGCCGGCACCGGATGTAACGCTTTCCGGACTTGTACCGGCCTATAACAGCACCACCAACTGGATCCCGGTATTCGGCGATCCCGAAGGAGGAGTTTTCACGGGCCCGGCCTTGTTTGAAGTTCGCGATACCATGTTCTTCTTCCCCTCCATAGCCGGTGTCGGAACCCATGAGATTGTTTATTCCTGGCTCAGTCCGGTTAACCTTTGTTACGGTTACGATACCGTCATCGTTCGGGTGCTGACTGCCAATGCCGATATAATATTCCCCGGTGACAAAACATTTTATTGTTTCAACGATGCCCCTTTTGTCGTAACAGGCTTGAATACAGCCAACTTCACGGGCAATTTTACGATCAGCGGGGGAATAGGTCTTCTGGACAATGGCAATAATACAGCCACCATTACTCCTGCACTGCTTGTACCCGGAGTATACGAAATCACTTATACTTATTACGACGGTGCCATGTTGCAGGTTAAGGAATTCTTTACGATCGGGAACAAACCGGTTGCGGATTTTGCCTGGGAGGGCGAATGTTTTCATGCGGGCCAGGCTGTTTCGTTCACTGACAAATCCCTTCCCAACGAGGGAACAATTGTTGCCTACAAGTGGCTTTTCCACAATCCTACCGGTTATGACAGCCTGGTAACCAAGAATGCGGCCTATACTTATGGTTCACCCGGCAATTACAGGGTTGACCTGCAGATCAGGACTTCATACGGCTGTGCTGATTCTCTGGAGCGGATCTTCGGGTTAAGGCCTACAGTCAAGTTATTGGCAGGGGACAATTATTTTGAGGATTTTGAAGGCCCACCTGTCGGCTGGCTGAAGGACAATGCCGTAACACCCAATGTTAACAGCTGGGTACTTGACATTCCGGAAGAAGGATTTTCCGGGCACGAACTGGGTGAGAACTGCTGGTTCACCCTTATTACAAGTACGAATGCTCCCCGTGAACAGTCCTGGGTGACTAGTCCCTGTTTTGATTTCACCGACACCGAAACTCCCATGCTGAAAATGAACATCTGGAGATTGTTCAATGGATTCAGGGACGGCGCCGTATTGCAGGCTTCGGCCGACAGCGGTAAATCATGGCAGAATGTTGGCCAGTGGAAAGACGGTATCAACTGGTTCAACGAGCTGAGTATTCTGGGAAATCCGGGCGGTCAGCAGATTGGCTGGGCCAATGCAAGAGACGTTAACTGGATCGAATCGCGTCACAGCCTGGACGTTTTCAAGAATAAGAAAGAAGTCCAGTTCAGGTTTGCCTACGGCTCCGATGGAACAGCCCGGGATACCGATGGCATTGCTTTTGACAATTTCTGGATCGGTGAGCGTAACCGGATCGCACTGGTTGAGCATTTTACGAACGCATCCGATGAGGATTCGGAAACAGCCAACCAGCAGCTGAATGACATAGTGAACAATGATTCGTTAAGTCTTATTGATCTGCAATACCATACTTCCTTCCCGGGTGCAGATCCATTTAACGGGCATGATCCCTTTAGCACAGGCACCCGGGTTTTATACTATGGCCTTTCAAATGTGCCTTATACATTACTCAACGGAGGTTCAAAGAGCATACACCGCTTTGATTATGAAATTCTGGATCCTGATGCAAACACCATGCTTGTTGAATCACTGCTTCCAAGCCTATTCCAGATAAACATCAACGCAAACCGGAGCGGCGCTGCCCTGAATGCAGAGGTGGAAGTGTTCGCCCTGCAAAATATCCCCCTGAGTGAACTTACTATTCATGTTGCTGTAATTGAGCGCGTTATCAGGGGTGTTACAGGCAATAACGGGGAAACCGAATTTGAAAGCGTGGTTAAAACGTTGCTTCCTGATGCTGCCGGAACCACGTTGTACAGGTCGTGGGGAACGGGTGATCCCCACAGGATATTGCATGAATGGGAAATACACGACGTTTATAATGAAGATGAATTAAGGATCGTGGCCTTTATCCAGGATGAATTAACGCATGAGGTATATCAGGCAGCAATTGACACGATTAAGATCCTGTCTGATATTACTGATCCCTCGACCGGAAAATTGCACGATAACGCGTTTGTGGTATTCCCCAATCCTTCAGCACGGCTTGCCAGGATAAAATTTTACAGTCCTGTTAAGGAGGATATCCGGATAGAACTGTACAACAGTATGGGCAGCCTGGTTTTCACCAAGGAGATGCCTGAAGGAACAGATGAGACCGAAATTCCGGTTGAAGATTTTCCCGACGGCATATACCTGATACGTATGATCGACCATGAAATACTTGTTGGAACCGGCAAGCTGACTGTTTCGAAATAAGCCTGCCGGTACCGTTTTGGTAAAATATCTGTTTTCACTTAACCTTCCCGGTCATGGAAACACTTGCACATGCCAGACGAGTTGCATTATTCATCACCGGATTGGTGCTTTTTCCCGGCAATGCAATCCTGTATGCAACCACTGAACCAAATAGCCGGCCGGCATCCGTAGCCGATGAGCCGGAGCTTGATGATATTGAATCATCCGATCTTTTGTATGAAACAGGAAGTGGCAGGGTGGAAATTACCAGCACCCTCACTGTTGATGATGAGGACGACAGGTACCTCAGGTCGGCCACAATCCGGTTCACCAGCGGCTATAACCTGTTTCAGGATGTTTTAAGGTTCAATAACAAGGATGGGATTTCCGGAACATGGAATCAGCTGACCGGTGTACTGACCTTAATAGGAAGATCCACGGTTTCGAATTACCAGAAGGCGTTGCGAAGTATCCAATATGAAAATACGAATACCTCAGATCCTTCCGAAACAACCCGCACTGTTTCATTCAGGGTTTTTGACGGTGAGGATAACAGCAACACGCTTTCCAGGAATATTGTAATTTTTACGACCAGTAAGGTTCCCCGCCTATCCAATATCGAAAGCAGCCGGATTATTTACTGTTTAAATTCCGGTGCAGTGTCCGTTACGTCAAACCTCCGGGTTACCGGCGCGGAAAGTCCCGATCTTGTTTCCGCAAAAATTGCGATCACCTCCGGATATTCCCAAAACGAGGATTATCTGAGGTTTACCAACCAGAGCGGCATTACGGGTTCCTGGGAGCCATCCACGGGTGTCCTTTCCCTTTCCGGTGAAGCTCCGGTAGCCACCTATCAGAATGCCCTTCGAAGCATCAGGTTTGAAAATATAAACAGTATTGATCCTGATGCAGGAACCCGTGTTATTACATTTACCGTAAGCGACAATAATGGAGAAAGCAACCCTGTGAACAGGAGTATCTTTGTTAACGGCCGGGTGAGCGGCATCCTGTCTGGTAGTGTCAGCACCTGCAACAATGAAATTGACGATGTGCCCCTGGGTATCGATTTTACAGGTACGGCACCCTGGGAATTCGTTCTGATAAGGAATGGCGGGAATGATGTGACTTACAGGAACATAACTCAGGATCCCTATACATTTTTTGTAAGTCAGGCAGGAACCTACCGGATTAAATCAATCTCAGATGCCAATTGCGTTGGTGATACTACGGGATCAGGCTATGCCAGGGTTGCTGTGAAAACTGCTCCAACTGCTGTGATATCGGGCGTTGATACAATTTGTTCTTCGGAAACCGCTGAGCTCAGGGTAACATTAACAGGTACTGCCCCCTGGAGCATCACCTACCTGCGCAATGGTTTGAATCCAACGGTCGTGAATAATATCATTTCAGCGAATTTCATGCTGGGGGTTACTGCCACCGGGACTTATACCCTGTCGCATGTAGCGGATGCTTCCTGCAATGGTAATGTATCCGGAACAGGAATAGTACGGCAATATACACAGCCCACCGCAGTAATTTCGGGTAATGCAAGCGTTTGTGAACATTCCCTGGCAAATCTCAATGTGACGCTTACGGGAATTCCTCCATGGCGGTTCAGTTATAAACACAATACCAATGATCCTGTAGAAGTGTTGAATGTGAGTTCAACCCCGAGGATTTTATCTGTGTATCAGGGCGGAACCTACACCCTCGTTACCGTCCATGATAAAAACTGCAATGGTTCAGTGTCAGGCAGCGCCAGTGTTACAATAAGGCCGGCTCCTGAAGTTTCGATAACCGGACTTGCTGCTGCCTACAGTGTTACTACATTTAAGGTCCCGGTATTTGGCAATCCCGCCGGCGGAGTATGGGGCAGCCATCCTGCACTCATTGACCCGCCTCCGGCCGACACCATGTTTTTCTTTCCGATCGTCGCAGGACTGGGAACCCATTATATTGTTTATTCTTACCAGTCCCCAACTACGTTTTGCCATGGGTTTGATACCGCAGTAGTGAATGTTCTCACATCCACTGCCGCCATTAATTTTGAAAACGACCGGAAAAATTATTGCACCAATGATCTTCCTTTTGTAATTGAAGGTGTAAACCTGGACGATGCTACCGGAAGTTTTTCCATAAGCGGAGGTGTAGGGCTTGTTGATAATCATGATAATACGGCCACTGTTTATCCTTCCCTGTTAAGCCCCGACGTTTACACCATAACCTATTCCTATTTCTCAGGTTCACCACAATCGGTTCAAAGTTCATTCGAGGTAAGCAATATGCCGGTTACTGATTTTACATGGGACAATGCATGTTTTTATCAGGGACAGCCTGTTGCATTCACCAATACCTCCGGTTCCTCCTCCGGTTTCATTACTATGTACAGGTGGAAGATCTTCACGGGAACAGGATATGACAGCCTGCTGACCAGGGACATTACGTACACGTTCCCGGAACCGGGCAACTACGATCTTCAATTGCAAATAGCCACCTCCGACGGGTGTACCGGCTCCGTAACAAAATCGATCGGTATGAAGCCTGTCTTCCTCCTGAAAGAAGAAGACTATTTCGAGGACTTTGAAGACCGGCCGGAAGCATGGAAAATTGAAAACGCTTCATCATCATCCGTAAACAGTTGGGAACTTGGCTCCCCGGTTAAAGGCTTTTCAGGACCATCAACGGGTGAAAATTGCTGGTATACCGAAATTCCCACAGGTAATGCCCCTGAAGAGCAGTCCTGGGTAACCAGTCCCTGTTTTGATTTCACCGGCACACAGAAACCCATGATCAAACTTGATATCTGGCGGTTGTTCGATGATGTCAGAGACGGTGCCGTATTACAGGCATCGGACAACAGTGGCAAGACCTGGCAGAATGTGGGCCAGTTGCTCGATGGAATCAACTGGTTTAACCAATACAACATTCTCGGAGAGCCCGGCGATCAGAAAATAGGCTGGTCCGACATCAGGGATACCCGATGGATGGAATCACGTCACAGCCTTGATGAATTAAGGAACAAGAAGAATATCCAGTTCCGGGTAGCCTATGGTTCCGATGGCACCGCCCGCAATACCGATGGGATAGCCTTTGACAATTTCGGTATTGGCGAACGGAACCGGACTGTTCTCGCAGAACACTTCACCAACTCTTCCGATGAGGATTCTAAGATTGCCAATACGATCCTGAATGACATTGCGAATGCGGATACGGTAAATGTTATTGACCTGCAATACCATACCAGCTTTCCGGGCGAAGATCCCTTCAATACGCAGGAACCCTATAGCCCGGATACCCGGTTAATTTACTATGGCCTTTCAGCCGTGCCCTTTACCCTGATCAACGGAGGCTTTAAAAGTTCGCAACGGTTTGATTATGAATTACGCCCGCCGGATGAAAATACAATACATATAGAATCCCTGAACGACAGCAAATTCCAGATAAACCTCAATTCACAGGTGAATGGCAACATACTGAATGTAGAAGTGGAGGCCTATGCGCTTGAAAGCATACCCTTGAGTGAACTTACAATTCATGTGGCTGTAATTGAACGGAAAATTACAGGAGTTACCGGCAATAACGGCGAGACCGTATTTGAAAGCGTTGTAAAGAAGTTATTGCCCAATGCCGCGGGGACAACCTCTTACAAGACATGGGAACCGGGTGAACCCTATAGAATAACCACGGAATGGGATATGCAGAACATAAATAACATCCAGGAATTACGGATTGCAGCGTTTATCCAGGACGAATTAACGCGGGAGATACACCAGGCCGCACTGGACACCATTGGCGTCATATCGGGCATCAATGATTTCAGTCCCGGTAAATTGCACGAGACAGGCTTTGCCATATACCCCAATCCGGCTTCAAAACTGGCCAAAGTGAAATTCAGAAGTCCCGTAAGTGAGAATATCCGGATCGAACTATACAACAGCCTGGGCAGTTTGGTTTACACCGGGACGATGTTAAAAAATACGGATGAGACCGAAATTCCTGTTGAAGATTTCCCGTATGGTGTTTATATGATCAGGATGATCGGCGGCGAAGGATTGGTGGGAAATGGAAAATTGACGGTTACGGAATAAAAAGATCAAAAAAAAGACCCCGTTTTTTCAGCAGGGTCTATATATTTACTCTGTATCTGCCGTGGCTTCTTTATGATTGCCACATCCGGAGGCTGCGGTGCTTCCCTTTGCTTTATCGCAATTGGCATCTTTTGATTCCGCAGCACCTGCTGCTTGCGCGTCAGCAGTAGTACCCTTGTGTTTTTCACATTGTTCTGTACCGGCGGATGCTGACTTCTCTTTTTTCGGCTCGCCATCTGTAAAAGCCAGGACCGACAGTGATAATGCCCCGGCAAACAAAATTGCTGCAGAAAATGCTATTAACTTCTTCATAGGTCAATTTTTTTAGTAATATTATACGAAAATAATCCTAATTGGCCGGTACATATGTTAACCAGTTGTTAAATATTACTTTCGGTTTCATGATATTTATTTTATGCCGGATTGGATGAAATGGATATCTTTACATAGATTGATAAATAACTCCATTGGGAAGGTCTATATTTCATAGGATCTTTTATTTCTACTACGATGGTTTCCGAAGCATGACCGTTGGTAAAAAACTGTGGATCATCATCCTCATTAAACTATTCATAATGTTTGCCGTACTGAAGATCTTCTTTTTCCCCGATATCCTGAAGGTGAATTTTAAGGATGATAAAGAAAGGGGAGATTATGTAATTGAACAGTTATCTAAACCACGATAAATATGTTTGAGAACATTGACACATCACTTGTTGACTGGTCCCGCGGGCAATTCGCCCTGACTGCCATGTATCACTGGATTTTTGTCCCCTTAACCCTCGGCCTTTCCTTTATAATTGCCATCATGGAAAGTCTTTATGTAAAAACCGGCCAGGAAGAATGGAAAAAAATCACCAAATTCTGGATGACCCTGTTTGGTATCAACTTTGCCATCGGGGTAGCCACCGGAATAATCCTTGAATTTGAGTTCGGCACCAACTGGTCGAATTACTCCTGGTTTGTGGGAGACATATTTGGAGCGCCGCTTGCAATCGAGGGCATTATGGCATTTTTCCTGGAGTCTACCTTCATTGCCGTGATGTTTTTTGGTTGGAATAAGGTAAGCAGGAAGTTTCACCTTGTTTCCACCTGGCTGGTAGCTTTCGGAGCAAATTTATCCGCATTGTGGATCCTGGTGGCAAATGCATGGATGCAAAATCCTGTGGGAATGCATTTCAACCCCGACACGGCCAGGAATGAAATGCTGAACTTCTGGGAAGTGTTACTGTCACCGGTTGCCATTAGTAAATTCATCCATACAATAACCTCGGGATACGTCCTGGCTGCGATTTTTGTAATTGGTATCAGTTCGTGGTACCTGCTCAGGAGCCGGGAAAACCTCCTGGCCAAAAGAAGTATCCTTATTGCTGCGGTTTTCGGAATTCTTTCATCTGTAATGCTTATTTTCTCCGGCGACGGCTCCGCACGGCAGATAGCTCATATCCAACCCATGAAATTCGCGGCTCTCGAGGGATTATACAATGGACAGGAGGGTGCGGGACTTGTTGCTATTGGCGTTATGGCTACTGCGCCTGGAGATACCAACTCGAGGAATGTTAAGGATTTCACATTCAGCCTTGAGATCCCGAATTTTTTATCCTACATGGCCTATGGAAAATTTGACGCGTTCGTGCCAGGGGTGAATGACCTTGTTGATGGCAATCCCCAACGGGGAATTATGTCAGTGGCCGAAAAGATGGAACGGGGCAGGTTTGCCCGTGAATCGCTTGCCTTGCTCAAAAATGCCAGGGACAACGGTGATTCGGCTACCTACAATCAAATCAAAGCCAGGTTCAGCGATGATACCTTCAAGGAGAATTACTTCAGGTATTTCGGATACGGTTTCCTGGATAATCCCGAAAGCGTAATACCCAACGTCCCTGTAGCTTTTTACAGTTTTCACATCATGGTGGGCCTCGGATTTTATTTTGCTTTGCTGATGATATTTGTATTATACTATCTCTACAAGGATAAGCTCGAAAACAAACGGTTTCTGCTCCGGCTTTCGGTTTTCACTATCCCCCTTGCCTATATTGCTTCACAGGCGGGATGGGTACTGGCTGAAATGGGAAGGCAACCCTGGGTGATTCAGGATCTTTTGCCTACCATGGCTGCCATCTCGCATATCAATACCACAACCGTTCAGATCACATTCTGGCTGTTTGCAGTACTTTTCACGGCATTGCTGATTGCTGAGCTGAGCATCATGTTCAAACAGATCAAAATAGGACCAAAATAAGGAGGAAGCAACATGTTCGAATCATTATCATACCTTGCATTGCAGCAATACTGGTGGGCTATTATTTCATTACTGGGCTCATTGCTTGTGTTCCTGTTGTTTGTTCAGGGCGGGCAGACACTGATCTATACACTTGGAAAAAATGAAAAAGAACGGACAATCCTGGTCAATTCCCTCGGGAGAAAATGGGAGTTCACCTTCACTACCCTGGTGACTTTTGGCGGTGCCTTCTTCGCTTCATTCCCGCTCTTTTATTCAACCAGCTTCGGAGGTGCTTACTGGGTATGGATTGCCATCCTATTCTGCTTTATCATACAGGCAGTTTCCTATGAATTCCGATCCAAACCAGCCAATGTTTTCGGTCCCCGTACGTTCGAGACCTTTCTTTTCATCAACGGCGCCCTCGGCACCATTTTACTTGGAACTGCCATAGGGACCTTCTTTACCGGCTCGCAGTTCAGTGTCGACCTGGCCAATATAACCCAGGTGAATGACCCGGTGATATCCAGATGGGAAACACCCTACCGGGGACTTGAGGCAGCCCTGAATATCCAAAATGTATCACTCGGGCTCACCGTATTCTTCCTGGCCCGAATTCTGGGCATCCTGTACTTTCTTAACAATGTGGAACAACCCGACATCCATGTCAGGGCGAAAAAATCGCTGCTGCGGAATACAATTCCATTCCTGGTCGTTTTCCTTACTTTTGTTGTTCTGCTGCTTACCCGTAAAGGATTTGCCGTAGATCCCCAAACAGGCAGTGTGTATTACGAAAATTACAAGTACCTCCACAACCTTTTTACAATGCCTGTGGTTGCCATCCTGTTCCTTACAGGCACACTGCTCGTGCTGTATGGTATCGTAATCAGCCTGCCCGGCAACACGTCAAAAGGGATTTGGTTCTCGGGACCGGGAACCGTTTTGGTGGTATTCAGCCTGTTTTGCCTGGCAGGTTATGGCAATACGGCTTACTACCCTTCAACCTTTGACCTGCAAAGCTCCCTTACAATACAAAACAGCTCCTCAAGCAAATATACGCTGGTAACCATGAGCTATGTATCGCTGATGGTGCCTTTTGTGCTGGCTTATATTTTTTATGCCTGGAGATCGATAAACCGTGAAAAGATAACGGAAGCCGAAATTCAGCAAGAATCACATCTGTATTAACCCGAAAACCTGATTTATCTATGTATACCTCTTCAATACTTATGCTCCTGGGATGGCCCGTACTTATTATAATAAGCTGGTATGCAGTGCTGTTAGCCCTGAAGGCTTATGAAAAGAAGCAGATCAGGTTAAAACGAATGCCTGACAGGGAAGTCTGAACGCGGATTATCATACCATCCTGATGAACCAGTTATTACATAACGACAGGAGTATATAAAGGATGATTACAGGGGCAAATCCCGGCAGTCCGTAAGCCAGCAGCAACGCAACCGCGAATATTAAAAATACATACCGCACACTGTTTTCCCTGAATCCAAAAGATGAAAATTTAAAGGAGAACATGCGGATATTTGAAACCAACAGGGCGCAGGATATTATGGTCATGCCCAACAGAAAATACCTGTTGAAAATAATTCCTTCCAGGGGAAATGCCCTGCTGCTTTCGGAAATGAAACCAAGGGCCGTGATCAATAATGCATTGGCCGGTGTGGCCAATCCCTTGAATACTTTTACCTGTTCGGTGTCGGTGTTGAATTTGGCAAGCCGCAACGCCGAGAAAACGGCTATCAGAAATGAGGAATACAAGATCACTGATATTCCGGCCGGGGGATGGATGACATCAAAATCCGATTCCGGGGAACTGCCCACATAGGAAAGCAGTACAAGGCGATACATGATCATGGCTGGGGCCACCCCAAAGCTGATAACATCGGCAAGTGAATCGAGCTGCTTGCCAAACTCGGAAATTACTTTGAATATACGGGCTACCATGCCGTCAAAAAAATCAAATACCGCGGCAGCCATGATAAAATAACCGGCCAGGTTCAAATCTCCCTGTGTGGTGGTGATTACAATTGAAATACAGCCGCAGACAAGGCCGAGACTGGTGATAAAATTGGGAAGACCTCTTTTCAACTTGTTCATCTGAATATTTTTAAAAAATAAGCCGGCACGGATATTACCCGTTATGGTGTTGTTATATCACAAATGTAATTCGAATTTAACATTGTTTTAAAATGCACGTATGAATAATTGGGGTAAATTTATATTTTTGCCATTCATACTTTTAATGTTGTGGAGATAACACTATGAAAATCGCCGTTGATTTCGATGGCACTATTGTGGAGCACAGGTATCCGCAGATAGGTGAAGAAAAGCTTTTCGCGTTCGAAACCCTGAAACAGCTTCAAAAATTGGGGCACCAGTTGATCCTTTGGACTTTCAGGCATGGTAAGGAACTGGATGAGGCGGTTGAATTCTGCCGTAAAAAAGGGATTGAGTTCTATGCCGTTAACAAAAGCTACCCCGAAGAAGTGTTTGACATGGAAAACAGCAGCCGGAAACTGGATGTTGAACTTTTCATCGATGACCGAAATGTTGGCGGTTTTCCAGGATGGAGCGAAATCTGGCAGATCCTGAATCCCGATTATGCCGACTCGGAATATAACGAACTGAGCAGTTTGGCCAAAGGGAACACCCGTGTCGGAAGCAGGCTGAAAAAACTGTTCCAGTAAATTGCCGGATTGAATTACCAAGCATGAAATTCATACACAGGTTACCCGCACTAACCCTTCTGATCATTCCGGCTATTATTTTACTCAGTTGCTGCCGGCAACATTCGTCGCAAAGATCATCCGGTGCGGCCGGCCGGATCAATACCAGCGTAATCAGCATTCTCTCACCCGCAACGGGAACAGTGATCAAAAGCGGTGATTCGGTACTGATCCAATTCGAACCCCGGCAACCTGATATCCGGGTGGATTCTGTAACCTTGCTGACCGATAAGAATCCGGTTGTCACACATACCGGCAGTGCAGGCAGCATATACTGGCATGCCGGAAATATCCGCGTGGGTCAACGCACGATCAAACTTACCGTCCATTATAACGATTCTCTCCGTGAGTCGCATAACATCAACCTGGTGATCCTGTCGGATATTTCACCCAAAAATTACAGCTACCGGGTGATAGCAAAATATCCGCACGATGAGAATGCTTATATCCAGGGACTGCTTTTTGACAATGGTTTATTGTATGAAAGCACCGGCCTTGAAGGAAGATCCTCGTTGCGCGTTGTTGACATCTCCTCGGGAAAGCCCGAAAAGATCGTAACCCTTGGTTCGGGATATTTTGGAGAAGGCATTGCCCTGTTCAAGGACCAGATCTACCAGATAACATATAAAACCCAGGTTGGATTTGTTTATGATAAAGAAACCCTGCAGCAGATCAGGAGTTTCGACTACCAGATCAGGGAAGGCTGGGGCCTGACCACCGACGGGATAAATCTGATTATGAGCGACGGTTCGGCACAACTGTTTTTTATCGAACCCGAATATTATACCCAAACCGACAGGCTGGAAGTATTTGACAACATGGGCATGGTTACTTCGCTGAATGAATTGGAATATATCAATGGGAAGATCCTGGCCAATGTTTACGGGGAATCCTATATTGTGGTCATTGATCCTGAAACCGGGAAAGTAACTGGCAGGCTCGATCTCACGGACCTGATGCCCGAAGGATCGGAGGGAGATATGGGCAAAGTCCTTAACGGGATAGCCGGCAATCCGCAAACAGGTCACATTTATGTAACGGGGAAAGACTGGCCTGTATTATATGAAATTGAACTGAGCCCGGCACTCTGATATGCACAGGGTATTTACCGGAATTTGCTAATTATTAAATCGCTGAATTACTGTTATTTACACTAGGTTATTAACAATCAGCAGCATAGTCTTAAATGTTAATAACTTGTTCATAAATGAAAAATTATTGTTTACAAAAGGGGGATTTAAAAAAAATTCACTTGAATTATTAAATTGTATTTTTGAACCCGCTCTTGATGCTGATTATACATGAAACTGCAACAAATTTTCAGATGGGAAAAATTATAGCCATAGCCAATCAAAAAGGAGGAGTGGGTAAAACCACAACGGCCATTAACCTGGCAGCCAGTCTGGCTGTGCTGGAAAAGAAGGTGCTTATGGTTGATGCCGACCCGCAGGCCAATGCAACCTCGGGGTCCGGATTTGACGTGAAGAATATCAAGACCAGCATTTACGAGTGTTTGATAGATGAAGTAAATCCAAATGACATAATTCTGTCTACCGAAATTGAAGGGCTGGATCTGCTTCCTTCGCATATTGATCTTGTGGGAGCCGAGATTGAAATGCTCAATATGCCTAACCGCGAGAGGATGCTCAGGACAGTGATCGATAAGATCGAAAAAAAGTATGATTATATTTTAATCGATTGTTCACCTTCACTCGGCTTAATTACGGTTAATTCGCTCACTGCGGCCAATTCCATTTTGATACCGGTACAGTGTGAATATTTTGCACTGGAAGGACTTGGTAAACTGCTGAATACGATTAAGATCATTCAGAGCAGGCTTAATCCCGACCTGGAGATTGAAGGTTTCGTGCTTACCATGTACGATTCCCGGTTACGGTTGTCCAACCAGGTGGTTGAAGAGGTAAAAAGGCATTTTCAGCAGATGGTATTTGAGACCATCATACAACGGAATGTTAAGATCAGCGAGGCGCCAAGTTTCGGAAAACCCGTGATCATGTATGATGCCGAATCAAAGGGTTCACTGAACTATCTGAACCTGGCCCGTGAAATGTTACAGAAAAACGGTGATACCAGGATACACGAAAGTCAAAAAATCATTGAGTAAATATTATGGCAAAGAAGAACGCACTTGGAAGAGGGTTGGGAGCCCTGATTGAGGATGCTGAACAGGAAGTGATCGTAGAAAAAGCAGTTGGTGGCGCCGAAGTCAGTATCGACCTGATTGAGACAAATCCCTTCCAGCCAAGAACGTTTTTTGATGAAAATGCTCTGGAAGAACTGGCAACATCCATAAGGGAAGTTGGTGTTATCCAGCCCATCACGATCCGTGAAATGGAAAATGGGCGATATCAGCTGATTACCGGCGAACGCCGGTTCAGGGCAGCACGTATGGCAGGTTTGTCAGATATACCGGCCTATATCCGCACGGCAAACGATCAGGGAATGCTTGAAATGGCCCTGGTTGAAAATATACAGCGTGAGGATCTGAATGCAGTGGATATTGCAATCAGCTACCAACGGCTGGTTGAAGAGTGCGACCTTACCCAGGAAAACCTTAGTCTGCGCGTTGGTAAGAAAAGAGCTACCGTTGCCAATTACCTGCGTTTACTTAAATTGCCTGCTGAAATTCAGATCGGGATCAGGGATAATAAAATTACCATGGGCCATGCCCGTGCACTGGTTGCCGTTGATGACCCGCATGACCAGCTCAAGCTCTTTTACCGGATCATGGAGGAAGACCTTTCCGTCAGAAAAACCGAAGAATTTGCCCGCAAGATAGAACAGAACCTGATACACAAACCAAAGGTACCAGCTACGGAAAAACTACCCCAGCCCTATGAAGAACTAAAGGATCAGCTGGCTGAATTTTTTAGCTCCGATATTGAATTCCGGCGCAACAGCAAAGGTTCCGGAAAAATTATCATCCCCTTTAAATCCGATGACGAACTCGAAAGAATAATCGGTATCTTTGACCGGCTTAAAGAATAAACCGGTAAATATTGTTTTTGAATCCATTTTATCTGTTGACCCGTAAGTTCCTGTTTTATGGCAACTGCATCTTCGTTGCAGCTTTGTTGATTTTTATAGCGGAACCGGCGAAGTCCCAGGAACCTGATACTGTTGCAGTCGGTACGGTTGTCCACAACCACAACCCGCGAAAGGCTGTATTGTTTTCAGCCCTGTTGCCGGGAATGGGACAGGTATACAACCAAAAATACTGGAAAGTGCCTGTCATTTATGGTGCCGGTGGTGCATTTGCCTATTTTGTCGGTTTTAACCAGCTGAAATACAAAAAATTCCGGGATGCCGTCGCCAATGGAACACAAGACGAGGTTGTCCTGATCGACGGCAGGTATATCCCCAGTGAAAATCTGGAACGCGGAATGAATTATTACAGACGATACAGGGATATCAGTGTTCTTGGTCTCGGGGCCATTTACCTGCTCAATATTATCGATGCCATGATTGATGCCAGTTTTTTTTATTATGATGTATCCGATGATCTTTCCATGCAGCTGCAACCGGTTATGATTACTGCGCCGGGGACAACTGCCGCATTAGGATTTCAGATTAATATCGGATTTTAATTATTTTTGCGAAAAATACTAACCATGCGAAAAATCCTTATCCTCATTCTATCTGCCATCCTCCTCAATATATTTACGGTATCTGCCAATACTTTCAGTCAGGATACGATCCGTTCCCTGCCGGAAGATACAGTTATCATCGACCTGAATTTTGATGAAAATCTCGACAGTCTGTTGAACCTGTATTACGTAGGCCAGTCGATGGCCGACAATCCTGATTTCTGGAACAACGAATCCGACAGCCTGATACCCAGTTTTTCCGATTCGGTTTATATCCACCGGATTAAGAAAATACCCACCGTGGTTGACCTGACTTACAATTCTATTGTAAGGCGCTATATCGATGTTTATGCCCGGCAGAAAAGAAGTTCGGTAGAGGTTATGCTGGGTTTATCACAGTACTATTTCCCCCTGTTTGATGAAGTATTTGATTATTACGGTATTCCAAATGAAATGAAATACATGTCGATCATTGAATCGGCGCTGAATCCGCGGGCAAATTCCCGCGCCAGGGCGGTTGGACTCTGGCAGTTCATGTATGGCACCGGAAAACTGTATGGATTGGACATCAACTCCATGGTTGACGAACGCCGTGATCCCATTAAATCAACCCATGCCTCCGCACGATTCATTAAAGACCTGTACACCATTTATAATGACTGGATCCTTGTTATAGCTGCATACAACTGCGGACCGGGAAACGTAAACAAGGCCATCCGGCGGTCGGGAGGCAAAAGGAACTACTGGGACATCTATTATTACCTGCCCCGCGAAACCCGTGGTCATGTTCCGGCATTTATAGCAGCCACCTATGTTATGAATTACTATAAGGAACATAACCTGAGACCGGCTCCGGTAAATTTCCCGTTTACAAGCGATACCATTATAGTTAGTGAGGAACTTCATATGGCCCAGGTTTCAGAAGTGCTGGGCATTCCCTTGCAGTTGCTGCGCGATATGAATCCGCAATACCTCACCGATGTTATTCCGGCAGGGAATAAGCCATGTGTACTCCGGTTACCATTTGAACAAACCTCCCGGTTTATCGATATGGAAGATCAGATCTTCACATACAAGGATTCCATATATTTCAATCCCGATAAGATAACTGTCAGTCCCACTTCCAATGATTCGAGGACCGCACACGAAGCCCCTCCCGGAAATTATGAGAAATTAACGTATACCGTAAAGGAAGGTGACAATCTCGGGTTTATTTCCATGTGGTATAACACGCGGATTTCCGATATCCGTTACTGGAATAATATCAGGAACAATACAATACGGTCAGGACAACGCCTGAACATATATATCCCCAGGGCCAGCCTTGCCAAATATCAGGATATCAATGTATTATCATTTGCCCAAAAACAGGCCAGGATTGGAAAAACTGTCACCCAGGCACCTGCGGCCGCACAACCGGTCCAACCCCTTGTTACCGGCAGCGACTTTATATTATATACTGTAAAACAAGGAGATACAATCTGGGATATTATCAAGAAATACCCGGGTGTTACCGAAACAGATATTATGCGGTTGAACAACCTCTCCGATGCAGGTAAGATCAGAGCAGGCCAGCAGCTTAAAATAAAACCGAAATCCTGAAACGCGGAGGGGAAACTGCCGTATAAGATGAAAGCTGCAGGCTCCAGGCTGCGGGATGTTGGTTTTTCACCGTTTACCGTTCACTGTTTACCGGTTACTGTTCGCTGCTATGAAACCTTCGGGCATACTCCTGTTCCTCATTTCGGTATTTCTGCTGCTTTTTGCAGGGGCCCTGTATTTTCCCGGGGATGGTATTCCTCTTGCAGGAAATTTACGGTTGCGGTTTATCACGGGAAAGGAAATTTTTTCACCGGATGAAGCATCCTATGCCGATATAAAACAGATCCTGAAACAGCAGGATTACCTGAACGATTCGGTGCTCACCGCCCTTGCAGCAGGGGAAATGCCTGCTTTCGACACCTTGAGGGCTAATGCCGACAGCCTGATCAGCAGCATCACACGGATCGAATATCCCAAAAATGACACCTCGATACTTTACCCGTTCTTCCGGACGCTTAAAAACCTGCCGGCATCCGGGCAACTGATCCGGATCATGCATTACGGCGATTCACAGATTGAGGATGACCGCATCACCTCCCTGCTGCGTAACCGGCTTCAGTCGCGTTTCGGTGGCTCAGGAGCCGGCCTCGTACCGGCATCACAACTCTATCCGTACGGGTTTTCCATGAAACAGACCAATTCCGATAACTGGAACCGGTTTACCGGCTTCGGTAAACTGGATACGACCATCAGGCATCGGCGTTATGGAGCGCTGGCGAGCTATTGCACCTTTATTCCCGGCGACGGTAATCCCAAAAAAGACACCTCCGGAGCCTGGATCAGGTTCAGTGCATCTCCGTATTCCTATCAGAATACCAGGAAAGTGGAACAGTGCCGGATTTTTTACGGACAGAATGAGGAACCCTTTATCAATGAAATTTACCAGGACCAGACGCTGGTGGATGCAGAATTATTCCCGGCCACCAGGCGTCTTAACGTTATCCGGTGGAATATCGACGATACGGCCAGGGAGATCACACTTAAATTTAAAGGATCTTCCAGTCCCGAGATATACGGTATCGCCCTCGACGGCAAGCGTGGTATTGCTGTGGATAATATTCCGCTGAGAGGCTGTTCCGGTCTGTTTTTTACACTGCTCGACGAACAATTGCTGGCAGAAATGTACAGGGAGCTAAATGTCAGGCTTTTTATACTTCAGTTTGGCGGTAATTTTGTTCCCGCAGGACTGAGCAATTACAGGGGATATGAAGACTGGTTTACCAACCAGTTGCTCCGGATAAAGAAACTCTGCCCCAAAGCTGCTATCCTGGTTATTGGTGTGGCCGATATGTCGGTTAAGGACAAAAACCGCTATGTTACCAATCCCAGTGTGGAAATGGTCAGGGATGCACTTAAAAAAGCCGCATTTAAGTCGGGCGCCGCATTCTGGGATATGTACAAGGCCATGGGGGGCAGGAATTCCATGCCCTCCTGGGTATTTGCCGAACCCCCGCTGGCATCCGGTGATTTCGTGCATTTTAATCCGCGAGGCGCAAAGACAATTGCCCAGATGTTCTATAATTCTTTCATCCTTGAATATCACCGATTTGAAAAACATGCGCAATAGTCTCCCGATACAATTCCACGGTTTAATACTGTTGTTGTTACTCGCATTTCCTGCCGGCGCCCAACCCAAGCTATATCCATTTCTCATGCCCGGGTATGGATTTATCCGTTACGATCTGAACCAGTTTGAACTCGATGAAAGCAATCAGTCGTACCAGCAGCTGTTCTCAAAATTCGACCAGCTGATCAGGACCGGGAGCAATCACATCAACATTGTTCATATCGGGGGATCACATATCCAGGCAGATATTTATACACACCGTATGCGGCAGCAGCTGCAATCGTTTTACCCGGGTTTCCTTGGCGGCCGCGGATTTTTCTTCCCGTATCCGCTCGCGGGGACCAACAGTCCCGACAACCTGAAAATAACCTATACCGGACACTGGGTTACCAGTAAGAATACGCAGTCAAACCCCGCCAATATCCTGGGACTATCGGGGATCACCTCGGTAATGTCCGATACTGCCGCGACCCTGCAGATCATTGCCAGGTTCGATACCGCGCAGCACTATGATTTCAGCCGGGTTAAGATCTTTTACAATACTGCCGTAAACAGCCGTCTTCCCGAAATAGTACCCGCGCACCTGGTAAAAGATTGTGTTATCAATGATTCTTCGGGATATGTTCAGTATGACCTGGTACATGCCATCGATACCCTAACCCTGTATGTCCATCAGGGAGACTCCGCACATGCGCCTTTTCAGTTGCAGGGTATCAGTCTCGAAACCGATGACCCGGGTGTGACCTACAGTTCGGTAGGGGTAAACGGGGCAAGGCTTAGCTCTTATTTGCGCTGCGAATTGTTGGTGACGCAATTGAAGGCATTGGAACCCGACTGGATAATTGTTTCCATCGGCACAAACGATGGAAATACCCGCCAGTTCAATGCCGGATTGTTCCGCAGTGAATACACCACCCTGCTTTCCAACATACGCAAAGCAATGCCGGAAGCCGCCATTTTGATTACGGTGCCGAATGACAGCTACCTGTTCAAACGGTACATTAACCGGAATACGGCCACGATGCGCGAAATAATCTTTGATATTGCCCGGTCAAACGGATATGGCGTATGGGATTTCTATTCGGTAATGGGAGGATTGAATTCCGCGGCATCCTGGTATAGCAACGGACTGATGAGCAAAGACCATATCCATTTCAACAAACCGGGATATTTGCTGAATGGCGATCTTTTTTTCAATGCTTTTCTGAACACCTGGGAAAAACATCTTACTAATAACACGGCAGAGGTCATTACCCTGAAAAAATAAATCATCACGCATGATCGATCAGCTTAAACAAATCTTCCTGTTCAATTCCGAAGCTCCGCTGATCTTTACCAGGCTGTATTTCTGGGGATTCTTCCTGGTAGTACTGTTGTTTTACTCCATACTCTATAAGAAAAAAACAGCCCGGAATACATACCTGTGGCTGGTATCCCTTTTCTTTTACTACAAAACAGGCGGTCTTTTTCTCTTTATACTTATTTTAGTTACGGTTATTGATTTTTTCATCGGTAAGTATATTTACCGGGCAAAATCACCTGGCCAAAAAAAAGCATGGGTTGCCCTGAGCCTGACGATCACCCTTTCGGTACTGGCTTTTTTCAAGTATGATATATTCTTTACGGAGACCGTAAATACATTGCTGGGTACCCGGTTCGAGGTGATCAACCATGGCGCGGCCTGGTCCAATATGTTCCTGGGAACCGGCTTCGATATCGGAAGATTGCTGCCCCCTGTGGGAATATCCTTTTTCACGTTCCAAACCATCAGCTATATCCTGGACGTATACCGGGGACATGTAAAGCCTGTGACCAGGCTTTCCGACTATGGCTTCTTCGTGTCATTTTTCCCGCAACTGGTGGCAGGTCCCATTGTACGGGCCTCACAATTCATCCCTCAGATATATAAGGACTATTCCGTTTCACGGGCTGAGTTCGGCATGGCTGTATTCATGATCCTGCAGGGTTTGTTTAAAAAGATGTTTATCGGCGACTATATTGCATTGAACCTGATCGATCGGGTTTTTGCCAACCCTGTTTCCTATTCCGGTTTTGAGAACCTGATGGGACTGTATGCCTATTCCCTGCAGGTCTACTGCGATTTTTCGGGATATACCGACATTGCCATCGGTCTGGCCCTGCTGATGGGATTTCACCTGCCCAGGAACTTCAACTCGCCCTACAAGGCCAAAAACGTAGGCGATTTCTGGAAACGCTGGCACATGTCGCTTTCCTCCTGGCTGAAAGATTACCTGTATATTCCCATGGGCGGGAACCGGGGAGCATCCCCTTTTACCTATATCAGTCTTATACTCGTGCTGGCCTTTGTAGTGCTGATATCCGGAAAGATCTGGCTGGTGCCTCTGTTTTCAGGTGTGGTTATCATTACCCTGCTTATCATGTATTTTTCCCCCGCCTTTAAACTTACAATAAGCACCAATATTAACCTGATGATGACCATGCTCATCGGCGGATTGTGGCATGGAGCCAATTGGATGTTTGTGATCTGGGGCGGACTGAACGGTCTTGGTATCGTTGTTTATAAATTCTGGCGGAAGATCAGTCCCTGGGAACAATCCAACCACTGGACCGCCAACTTCTGGAAAATATTCATCACCTTCAATTTCATTACCTTCACCCGCATCTGGTTCCGGGGTGAATCCATGCAGGGTACCACCGACCTCATGAACCAGGTGGTGACAAATTTCGGCTGGGCCCAGGTACCCCTCATGTTGCTGTCTTACTGGAAGGTCTTTGCCATTATGACCCTCGGCTTTGTGCTACACTGGTTGCCGGGATCGCTCAAAGAAAAAGGAATGAACCGGTTCATCGCCACACCGGTTTACATGAAGGTAATTATCAGCGCCCTGGTGATATTCATAATTTACCAGGCTGTTTCAGCCGGATTGCAACCATTCATTTATTTTCAGTTCTGATTATTGCTATCTCCGGCAGATTGGAACTGATTTTCTTCTTTTCTTTTTACCAGCACCCTGTTATTTCCAAATTTTTGAACCGGTTCAAATGCTGGTTCCAGCAATTTTAAATCCTCTGAAAAAATATAATAGTATTCTGCCCTTGTATTCAAATCCATTGATTGATCATAATCCTCAAGTTTCAGCCAGGGTATTTTGCCGGTATACACATAATAATAAAATGAATGGTAGAAAAACCAGGACGTCTTAAGGGTGACTGGTTCACAGGTATGCATATTTTCCAGATATTCCAATACTTCAAAGGTATTAACATCATGCCAATAATCTCTTACCCAATTCAATTTAAAACTGCCAGCCAGATGGAAGATACAAATGAATGCAAAGCAAAATGCGATGATCTTTTTTGCCAGACCGTATTTTGAAACCGGCAAAATTCCTAGCAATCCAACAAACACAACAATAAACAACGGGTAAAAAAATAAAGCCGTTCTTCCATGCAGATTGGGTGTTTTTAACACATGACATTGAACAATATTAATGAATGCGGTAGACAACAATAAGACCGTTGTCACAAAAACTGGTTGTTTCAGGCTTGCGGGATCGTAGTTGGATCTTCGGAAATGAATGAAGATATAAATAAGATTAACAACGATGGTCATGAATATGAACCCGGCTATCAAATGGGAACTGATCCCAAGGATAAGCGGTGACCCGTTGCGTGAATATCCGATCAACGGAAATATGGTATCCCGGTAGAATCCCCTGGAGGTCCAGTACTGAAACTCATCCGTACTATGCATTTTGATCATGGGATTTGCAATTAAGGCCAGGTAGAGGATGGTGAGAATTCCTATCACCACAGTTGGCCTGATGATTTGCCGCAGATGCTTTTCCGATTTTGAAAAAAAATAAAACCATACCCATAAACTTGTCGCACCCCAAAAAACCAGCAGGGTAAAATTGGCATACGAAGCCAGCATGGACAGCATCAATGCGATCCAGACAGCGCTGACTTTTGAATCCCTGTAACCGGAGATCAGATAACTTACGGATAGCGTGGCCAATGCACATGACATTCCATATCCCCTGCATACTCCGAAGAAATCCAATAAATAGGGATTTGATACAAACAACAGGGCAGCCGGCAAAAAGAAAACAGAATCTTCTTTTAAAACAATTTTGTTGATGCGAAAAATGGCAAATCCATAAAGAAGAAAGGACAATAAATTTGGTAACCGGATAACCCATTGTTCATTACCGAACAATCCGACGAACAATTTTGTGAACAAGGTATTCAGGATGTGATTATTTGGCCAGTGATCAGGATACATCATGATCTCCCATACACTATAATTGATATAGGTGACTGCGGTGGGAGATTCATCATTCACTACCGGGAGTGTACGTGCTTTGTACAATAACAATAAGAAGATTATCCCCAATAAGGCAATGAAGGCGAATCGGTTGAATTTCTTCATGATTAATCCTGTTTACTTTGGCAAAAAGCAAACTAAATGTAATCCAATTCCAGGAGTATTTAAATACAGCTTTTTAACAATGCAAATAATTGCCTATATTTATTTTTTTCTGCGGTACAAGGGATTAATATACAAGCTATGTCCGATCAAACGCAACTCAGCATAATCATTCCCTTTTATAATGAAGAAGAGAATATTGAATTGCTGTACCAGGCGCTGGTTCCGGTACTACAACGATTAAACCAACTCTGGGAGATCGTTTTTGTGGATGACGGCAGCCGCGACAAGTCATTTGAAGTAGTGAAGAAATTAAGCCTGCAGGACAACAGCATCAGGGCAATATCCCTGTCGCGGAATTTCGGTCACCAGGTTGCACTTACAGCCGGACTCCAGCATGCACGGGGCAGTATTGTGATCACCCTGGACGCTGACCTGCAGCATCCCCCCGAAGTTATTCCCCTTATGCTGGAAAAATTCAGGGAAGGCTTTGAAATTGTAAACACCCGGCGGATCGATTCCAAAGAAACAGGCTATTTCAAAAAGCAGTCCTCCCGGTTCTTTT
>DATEVU010000003.1:0-11503 GCA_035258345.1 Bacteroidales bacterium | reverse complement strand
ATAGTGCGATTGAAAGGATAACTATAAACCGATTACGATTTTTACTTTTCATGATAATTCCTCCGAATAGTAATTTATTAATTCAACCTATTGTTCAATTCACTTTCTTTTATAAAATCTTAATAATGAAACAAATGTAATTAATTGTTAGTAATTTACAGCATTATATGCAACTTATAACAGTATCATCATTAAATAAAACAGGCGGAGATTTAATCTCCGCCTGTTTTCAGTTATTAATCAGTGTCTGTCAGGGCGCTACCGGCAAAAGGGTGAATTGATAATTGTACTCACCGGGATGGAGCATATATTTGTCTAGAGGCCTGGCCCCCCAGCTGTTATCGCCGCCAACACCCATCTGTTTGTAGTCGATGCACCATTCCACATAGTCCTGTGCCACTATGTCGGTAATATGCCGTTGATCTTTCTTTGCGCCGTCGTCTAAATCTTCCATGGAATTGTTCAATGCCGAGGTGCAAAATACCGGTTTGCCGGCAACCTGAAGTCCGCGTCCGGATTCATCGGTAAGGGAAAACCACCGTACATCGGTCCTGTAATTGTTTTCCTGCGGGCGGACATATAGAAAGCCCTGTTCGCTTACTTTACCCGAATAAAGCGAAACCAATGCCGAAGTATTCCTGTCAATATAATTCTCCCAGGGTCCCCGGCCAAAATATTTCATATTATCGTATTCCTTGTTGATATGCATGCGCATGCCGATTCTCGGAATTTCGGGACCGGATTTGTCGGAATTTGCAAAGGTGTTGTTCACCTCAATGCGTCCGTCCCCGAAAACCAGGTATTTAGCCATCCAGGTTGCCCGAACGGTGGGGAGGTCATATATGGCGGATACTTCAATGACATCTGCCGATACCTGATGAAATTTCAATTCTATCAGTTTCATATTATCGGCGGCAACCTTCCATACCTTCAGCCGGTTTTGCATGTTGTTGCCATAGTCGTTGTCGATCGGGGCGCGCCAGAAATTCGGCCGTAATGAAGATTGCATCATCTCTTTGTTATCGGTTTTATAGGAACTCAGCCAGCCAAGACTGTCAAACACAATGGAAAAGGCATTACCTGTTATGGTGGTGCCATTGGTGCTTTTAGCGTAAGCAACAGAACCGGCTGATCCTTCCGGCAGGGGTAATCTTGTGCCCATCGGAAGGGCAAATTGTTCATATGCTATAATATGACCCTGGGGAATCAGGCGCTCGGCAGCTTTCTGATAGGCCCGGAAAGTAATAAAATACTCACAATTTGGTTTTATCCTGATCTCGCCCAGGTTAACCGTTACCAGTTGGGTATTTCCTGGATCGGCTTCTATCCGGGACAGCCCGGCAGTCTTCACCGGGATCCCATTCTCTTCGATGGTGTATTCAAAATCATAATTGTCAAGCCCTGTGAAAACATATCCATTCCTGATCCCGAACTTTCCGGCAGCAGGATCTATGCTGTTGAACCTGATGTGCTGATACACTTTTTTTACTTCGAAAAGGGTGGGGTGGGGTCTGCGGTCGGGTGATACCAATCCGTTGGCGCAGAAATTATTGTCGCTTGGAACACCTTCCGGTCCGTAATCACCGCCGTAGGTCCAGTATTTTTTGCCATTTTTATCATAATGTGCCAGGCCCTGGTCCACCCAGTCCCAGATAAAACCACCCTGCAGAACCGGATATCTTTCGATAATATCCCAGTAATCCTGGAAATCACCAACGCTGTTGCCCATGGCATGTGCATATTCACATTGGATGAGGGGACGGTCGGAATGTTTTTTTGCATAGTTTTCCATTTGCGATGCAGGCATGTACATCGGACATACAATATCCGTGTTCCTGTCCATTTCTGCCCTTTCATATTGAACCGGCCTGGTTTTATCCCGTTTCTTTATCCAGTCGTAGGTGGCATAGAAATTGGAACCGTTGCCGGCTTCATTTCCCAGTGACCAGATTATAATGGAGGGATGATTCTTGTCGCGTTCTACCATCGCGATTGTACGGTCTATATGGGCTTCGAGCCATTCCGGGTTATTGCCCAGGGTTTTTTTCAGGTCATAGCCCATACCGTGTGATTCGATATTTGCCTCATCTACCAGGTAAATGCCATATTCATCGCACAATTCATACCAGCGGGGATCGTTGGGATAATGGCAGGTGCGCACAGCATTCAGGTTGTTCTGCCGGAGCAGTTCAATGTCTTTCAGCATGCCTTCTTCACTGATCACATGCCCGGTTTTTTCATCATGCTCATGACGGTTCACTCCTTTGAGGTAAATTGGTTTTCCGTTGATGCACAATCGCCCGTTAAGGATCTCTACTTCGCGGAAACCGATCTTCGATCCGATTACCTCTGTTTCATTGCCGCTTTTATCTTTCAGTGTAAGGACCAGCTGGTAAAGGTTGGGGGTTTCGGCAGTCCATTTGGCCGGAGCAGGGATTTCCTTTGTGAAGGTAATCTGTGCAGTTTCTTTCAGGTTGATGGGTACTTTCAATTTTTCACTGGCAACCGTTTTGTTTTCCTTGTCCGTAAGTTTCATTTCAGCGCTGTAATCTCCGCTCCGGAAAGCCGGGAAATAATTTTTCAGATCAACGGTCACGGATAATACGGCATCGGCATAGTTGTTAATCAGGTCGGTTTGCACAAAGTAATCAACCATATGAACGTTGGGTGTGGCATACAGGTAAACATCGCGTTCGATGCCGCTCAGCCTCCAGAAGTCCTGGTCTTCGAGGTATGAGCCGTCGCACCAGCGGTAAACCTCTACGGCAAGGGTATTTTCCCCATCTTTCAGTAGTTTTGTCACATCAAATTCCACCGGGGTTTTGGAATCTTCGCTATAACCAAGCTTATTGCCATTAAGCCAGTAGTAGGCTGCGGAATTCACACCTCCGAAATGGAGAACAACACGTTTGTCATCCCATCCGGCCGGAACCGTAAAGTTGTGTTTATAGGAGCCAACCGGATTGTACACCTTGGGAATGAATGGCGGATTGCCAAGCGATTTTGTCTGACTGTCATCTTGTTGAACCTGTTTTTCCGTGTTAATTTCTTTCACCTCATTAACACTATAATCCTTTGGCATAAGCGGGGAGTCGGCCCTGAACGGCCACTGGATATTTGTATAGATCGGATAATCATATCCCTGCATCTGCCAGTCGGATGGTACCGTTATGGTTTTCCATGCAGTGATATCATATTCCTGTTTGAAAAAATCCAGGGGACGTTCCGAAGGGTTTTTTGACCAGTGGAACTTCCAGTCGCCGTTAAGCAGCAAACTCCAGGGGGATTCCCTGCTTGTTTCACTGCTGAATGATTTGCTGTCGGGGAATGGAATAAACCAGGCATGCGGAGCAAGGTTATTGATCCCGGTGATCTTCGGATCTTCAAGTTCGGGTCCGGTGACCTGCGAATAAATGGCGGCTGGAAATATCAACCCTCCCAGGATTAAAAAACAAAAATACTTGTATGTCTTCATAATGAATTTGGTATTAAAGAAGGAAGCAATTCCGTGTTGACAGAATTGCTTCCCATAACATATTAATTAAAACCTAAAAAAGAACAACACCGCTTAGAAACCGGGATTCTGGATTAATGCAGGGTTTTTACCCATTTCATCACGATAGATCGCAAAGAAATAACACTTGTCATCCCATGCCCTTTCATCGCCTGCGAAATCGATCTTTTCGAAAACCGGATCGCCCCAGGATGAACCGTCAGGCTGTCTGTAGCTGGCAACCGATGCAGCATCAACCTTGTACATAACCGAAACTACGCTGGTCGGATGATAGGCTGCAGGGCCGATTAACCACCTCCGTACATCCCAGAAACGTTGATCTTCATAAACCAGTTCAATGCGGCGTTCCTGCCTGTATCTTTCACGGAGTGCAGCTCCGGATTCGGTAATGGCAGGTTGTCCTGCACGTGCCCTGATCTGATTGATCGCATCCCTGGCAGGTCCTTCTTCTCCCAGTTCAATACAAGCCTCGGCATAATTCAGCAGTACCTCGGCATACCGGATATGGCGGAAAGGAACTTCCTGTGCAACATACTGGGGATCGAAAGTAGGATCAACGAATTTACGAACATAATAGCCTGTTTTTCCTCCGTTCCAGTCTTCGATGGGACCTTTGCGGGTATCAAGACCAGCCTTGAGCATGGTGACACCGTCGGTATTGTAAACCGCACCTACCTGTATCTTGCTGTAAGGATCAAGCAACAGGCCGTCACTGGGACGGGTTCGCCACTGAACACCTTCGTACAGTATGGTAGCATACAGGCGCTGATCGCGGTTGGCATACGGATTGGCTTTATGAACCGGGTTGCTCCAGTCAAACTTTGACCCATCGCGCATTTCGTAATCGTCAACCAGGTCACCGAGGGGAGTGTTGTTTCCCCAGTTATGGTAGCCATTCGGACCGCAATAGAGGGCGGGATTGTAATGTGCCCAGCCCTCACTGGTAGTCTTTGTTGAGAAGCACTGCAGTAAAATGTCCTCGTCGGTTTCTCCTTTCGTGGTGAAATAATCAACGAAGTTCTGGGCAATGGAATCCCCGGGGGCAGGTGATTTTTTGTACAGATCATATATACCCAGGTCCATAACTGCCTGGGCGGCATCCTTTGCTGCCTGCCATCTGGCTTGCTGGCTTCCGCCAGTAAAACCAATCAATTCAGGATTGGCATAACCCGGGGCATAGGTATTCATCTGATGATGAAGATCACTCGCCGCGTACAACAAAACCCTGGCTTTCAGCGCCAGTGCAGCACCTTTGGTAGCCCTGCCGAGATCACCCGATGATTCGGGCAGGTACATAGCGGCAGAATCGAGCTGACCAACGATATAGTTGATACACTCTTCATAGGTGTTGCGGGGTACCTCAAAATTATCGGTCAGCGTATAAGCCTTGGTAATTATTGGCACACCACCAAACATCGATGTCAGCATATGGTAGGTATAACCACGCAGGAAATATACTTCCCCAATAAGTCTGTTTTTCCAATTTTCATCATCAAAGGTATTCTCGTTAATTTTGGAAAAAAAGATATTGGTCCTTCTTACATTGAGGTACAGGGGATCCCAGCGAAGGTGCAGGGTATGGGGTGTAGCCCAGCCCCATGACCATCCCTGCCAGTCGTCCTGTGTCATCAGGGATTTGTTGAAGTTGGTGACACCCCAGTCGGGCGTAAAATGAGACTCATCGGAATAATCCGACAACCGTTCAATGGCAAAGGGCCAGCCCAGCGCATTCTTATAAATGCCGTTGACAAAAGTTTCAGCCAGGGCAAGATCGTTCCAGACGTCAACTTCAGAGTATTCCCCCAAAGGCTTTTTATCGAGGAATTCCTCTGCATTTTGACAGGAATAACTGAATGCCAGTATGGATAAAAATATCCAGATATAAAGTGTTTTTCTCATAATTCCGAAATTTAGAAGGTTAAGGTTAATCCTGCATTGATAATTTTTGAAAGAGGGTACGATGTTCCTTGTTCCAATTCAGGATCAATCAGTTTTACTTTATCCAAAGTAATCAGGTTCAACCCGTTCACATAAATCCTGAGTCCATCGATCCCGAGTTTCCTGTTGACGGTAGAAGGCAGGTTAAAACCGATTTCAATGTTCTTTAACCGGACATAATCGGTTCTTCTTAGGAATATGGGGGTGGTACTGGCATTGGCTCTCCAGTATTCTTCATCCCGGTTCCAGGTCCTGGGATATTCGGTATCAGTATTGTCCACTGTCCAACGGTTATCGGCAAATTCCTTATAGTAATTACCGATCTCACCGGATTCGGGACTGATGTATTGCTGGGCACCTGCAGCGCCCTGAACCAGGATTGATGCATCAAATTGTTTGTAACGCAGGTTGATGCTCAATCCACCGGTAAATCTCGGCATGTTGTTCCGGTCACTTCTTACCCTGTCAAGCCCGTCGATCACGCCATCATTGTTGACATCCTTGAAAATAACATCGCCAGGACGTGCATTGGCCCAATGCGGATAGGAAGCAACATCAGCATCGTCTTTGAAGATACCGATTGCTTCATAATACATGTCGCTGTTGATATTATAAGGATTTGAGGGGATCGGGTGGCCGGTTGATTGCTGATATTCAGGTCTGCCGGGGGTTTCATCCCAGAACGTGATCTCGTTCTGGGCATAACCGCCGTTCATGGAAACATCGTAATGAAAATCACCAATATCGTTCCTGTAGCCGATAAGATATTCGAATCCACGGTTAGTCACTTTACCTATATTTTCAGGAGGCAGTGATAAACCTGCGCTGCCTGGTACAGAGGCATTTCTTTTCCACAGAATCTCGGAACGCCTGTTGTCGAAATAATCGAATTCCACGTTTATTTTATTAAGTATCAGAGCCTCAAACCCAAAATTGGCCTGGTTGGCAACTTCCCAGGTAACATTCGGATTGGGAATACGCGATTCGTACAGGATCTTGTTTTGCTCGTTGATGTTAAAATCATAAAAATTGTTGGCGTAACCGTAAGAAGAAAGATACTGGTACTCGTCGATTCGGTCGTTACCGGTCTGGCCCCATGATGCGCGTAATTTGAAATTATTAACGGCAGCAAGGTTGTTTTGCCAGAAGTTCTCTTCGGAAACACGCCAACCCACAGAAACACCGGGGAAGAACCCAAACTGTTTTCCTGTGGGGAACATGTAGGAACCATCATACCGCCAAACAAATTCTAACATGTATTTCTGTCCGAAGTCATAATTGACACGTCCGAAATAGTTCATACGGGCATTCTGCTCAGCATATCCCCCATTGGTAAGATAGGCGTCAGCAGCACCGGCAAACATCTGGTCTACAGCCGGGGAAATGTAATTTTTCCTGAATGCGTTTACGAAATCCTTCTGTCCCTGTTGTCTCTCAGTTCCCACCATTACCTTTATGTTGTGGACATCAAAAAGCGATGTTTCATAAGTAGCATAGGTATTCCAGGTTACTTTGTGACCATCCTGGGTCTCCTGATACAATTGGGGAGCATCAAGTCCTCTTTTTCCCTTAACCAGTGTATGTTCCGGATTCCCGTCCCAGGTATAAAGATACCACGGCGTTTCAAACCTTTTGTGGAAACGGAGGGCCTTGTCGAAGGACATATTTCCGGTAACCGTCAAGCCTTTGATCCAGGGAACATTCACGTTCAATCTGACATTGCTTTCCAATACATACCACCTGTCCTTGTCATATCCGGTGGCATCGGTGCTGGTTACAGCAGGGTTATCGCCATATTCGATATCGGGGCCGGGCATTCCGTCAGGCCAGTAGGCAGGCATGTTTGGCTTTCCGCGCATCAGCATCCTGAAGATAGAACCTGCCGAGCGGGTGGGGAAGTTCTTGTTTTCCTGGCGTCCTGCGATGTCAAAGGCAATGTCGATATTTTTGGAGATTTTGCCGTCGATATTGCTGCGGAAATCATATTGTCTGAAATTGGTGGCACTGTTCTTGTAAACACCATCCTGAAATCTTTGTCCCATCGACAGGAAGTATTTCATGTTTTCACTTCCTCCGGAAACCGAAACATTCTCATAATTCTGGTTCGACCAGGGCCTGAATACTTCCTTAAACCAGTCGGTGTTCGGGTGACCCCAGGGATCGGAACCATCACTGAATTTTTGTATATCATCTGCGGTATACCTCGGATCACGGTTCCTGTAAATATCGATCTCGTTCAGCATACTGGCATACTGGGCAGCATTGGCCATTTCGGGAATACGGGTTGGCTGGTTAAAACCACCGTTTACTGTAAGGGTGATCTTAGGCTTACCCATCTGGCCACGTTTGGTGGTGATAAGGATAACACCGTTGGCAGCCTGTGCACCGTAAATGGCAGCGGAAGCATCTTTCAGCACGGTGATGGATTCGATATCACTCGGGTCAAGACGTTCCATGCTGCGGTTGGCAATGCCGTCAACAACTACCAAAACACTGTTATCACCGAGGGTGTTAGTCCCACGGACACGAATGGTTGATCCGTCATAGCCGGGCTCACCGCTGCGGGTTACAGCTACAACACCTGACAACCTTCCGACAAGGTTATTGGAAATGTTGGTGGCAGGAGAACGTTTGATATCATCACCCTTGGTGGTTGCTACCGATCCGGTTGCGGTCGCCTTCTTGGTGGTACCGTAACCCACAACAACAACTTCCTCCAGGCTTTGAATATCAAGTGCAAGATTTACATTAATTGCACTCTGGTTGCCCACTTCGATCCTTTCGGAAACATAGCCGATATAAGAGAATAGCAGTGCGGAAGCTGGTCCGGGAACCTCGATGCTGTAATTACCGTTCATGTCGGTAATAACACCCTGGTTGGTGCCTTCGATCATGATATTCACTCCCGCCAGTGATTCTCCGGATGAAGCATCCGTAACAACACCGGTGACTTTCTGCTGCTGTAATACCGTAGTATTGGGCAACAAAACGATCAGGGAATTGTCGATGATCTCACACCGGATGTCCTTGTCATCGAACAAATAAGCAAGTACCTGTTCGATGGAAGCATCCGATGCCTGGATATCGACTTTCTGATCGGGATTTACCAGATCGGATTTGTAGATAAATGACAATTCGGTCTGACCTTCGATTTCCGAAAGAACCTGCTTTAGGGTAGCGTCTTTCAAATCGAGCGATAGTCTGGTCGCCTGTGAATAGCCTGTTGCCGATACGGCCAGGATATTAGCTGCGAGCAGTAAGAAGGTTAGCTTCATAATTAATAGTAGTTTTAATATGCTATATTTTCGAGGTATAGCATCTGTTTGTTCATTTTTTTTCATAATATTGAAACAGTTATTAGGTTAGGACTGTCGCAACCTTTTAATAATCTGTCGGGTTGCGCGTTATGTGAATTGATTTGAACCGGTTAATGTGCCACCATTATCCGGTTCTTTTTTTTAGGGACATATCACCCCATAGGCATATATTTTTTGGTTAATAATAGGTTAATATTCATTGATTTGCTTTAGGTTTGCTTTCTGAAATTATTATTGTGTTGTCACGAATATCATACCTGAACGGTGCCGTAAGCTGAATGGCCTTTAAAGCCTGCTCTACGGATATATTCTTCAATACTCCTGTATACCGGATCTTCTTTAATTCCTCATTGTCGATCACCAGTTTAACACCAAACCTTCTTTCGAGCTTAATGGCAATGTTATCAAATGATTCATCCATAAAAACCAGCTTACCTTCACGCCAGGAAATGGATGGCTCTACTTCAATGGTCCTGGTAACTATGATCTTTTTAGGTTCCAGCGGTTTGGAAATTTCACGGATAATTTCCGCGGATATCAGCTGAGTTTCCTTTTTGAGGTAAATGGCTTTGTGATTGGGCTTAAGGAATACTTCCTCAATTTTATTATTGAGAAGATTTTTTGTTTCCAGGCTGACTTTTCCCTCAACCAGGGTAGCCTCGATAATATCTTCCTGGGAATAAGCCTTTAGATTGAATTTTGTGCCGTATACCTTAACGTTCAGATCACTTGTGTGCACGTAAAACGGCCTGACCCTGTCCCGGCTTATTTCAAAATAGCCTTCGCCATCAAGCCACACATCACGCGAATCCTCGTTAAACCGGTCGGGAAACCGCAACCTGCTTCCGGCATTGATCCATATCCTGCTGCCGTCGGAAAGGGCAAGTTCGGATCTTTCTCCCGGAGGAACTATAATTTCATTATAGGCTACCTGGGAGTTCTGAACTACCGGCCGTGAATTCTTTTTTCCAATAAAATATCCCAAAGGGATTGAAACCAGCAACAATAATATGCCTGCAACACGGAGCCATCTGTAAGTATTCAACCTGGCCGTTTTATTATCAGCGGATTTTTGCTTTCCGGTATCAATTTTTCCCAGGAGCGCATTCCAGTCGCTGTTTATGGTCTCATTACTTAATGTGCTCAGTTCCTCCGTATTGATCCAGGCTTCTTTGAACCTGTCCATGTATGCACGGTTCCGTGGATTTTCATTAATCCATCGATTTACAACATCCTTAGCGGTATTATCAGCGTTTCCTTCAATGTAACTTACCAATAATTCAATTGTAATATGTTCCGGTAAAATATTTTTCATCACGATATTTTGTTCGTGTATAAGAACAAAAAAGGCAGGGATACCCTGAGTGGGAAATGAAAAAAATTTCAGGGTTTGGTGATGTTTTTTATCTCGCAAAGCCCCGTAGGGAAAATCTCTCGCAAAGACGCCAAGACGCCAAGAAATAAATTTATGGTAATAAGTTCCTTGCGACTTAGCGGCTTTGCGAGAAATAACTATTTTTTAGACAACCTCATATTCTTAATAATCATTCAGGTTTTCGTGCAGGATGCGAAGGGCCTTGGTGATGTGGAATTCAACCGTTTTAACGGACAGATTGAGCTTTGCTGCGATTTCGGCGTATTTAAGCTGCTCAAACCGGCTCAGCATAAAAACCTTTTTGCATTGATCAGGAAGGGCATTAATAGTTTCAACGATCTTTCCCTGTAATTCAGCGTATTCGATATGATCAAAGAACTCCCTGCTGTGATCGTTTTCCGGTATGGCATCCATACGAATGCCTGCTTTTTTGTCGTTTTTAACGTAACGGATGCTGTTGTATTTAATGGCTCGGTACAGGTAAGATTTGAATGAAACATTCACGTTCAGCTCGTCCCTGTGTTCCCATAAATATATAAAAAGTTTCTGCACCACTTCCCTGGCATCGTTAATATTTTTCGTATAACGTCCGGAGAGAATGCAAAGCTGCGGATAATATTTTTTGAAAAGCAACTCAAATGCTTCCACGTCACCCGATTTGACCTTCGACCACAACAACAAATCTATAACGGGCATGTTTTCAATAATTGGAATTATAAGGATTTAGAATAAACCATGGACAGGGTTGCAATACAAGAAGAATATTTCTTCAGGATACCAAATATAGCATTCTTTTAACAATGTGGTGAAAGGAGGTAAGCTTATTTACTGAATACTATTATATTTCCAGCACCAATGCGGTCACCCGGAGGTATAATCGTATACTTCGTTCTCCTTTTCGCTCCTCCCTTGTCTGGTAAAGGCATTTCTGGCATCCCCGGGCCATCCTCCGGGAAAGTCGCGCCGTATATCACCATCACCATTGTTTTTCCGGCCTTCCATGAGGATCTCGGTACCATAATATAGTTGTGGTATTCCGTGCGTTGTAAGCAAATGGGTAATGGCCAGTTTATATTTCTGTACGTCTGAACCGATATGTTCCGCAAATCTTTCTGTATCATGGTTATTCTAATTCATACCGATTTAAAGCGGAACAACAAGCCGCATTCATCATTGTATGGATTAACACCGCATGAAGTTTATAATGGAGCTATACCCGATAAGGATATGTTCAGGCATGCCATCCGCCATGCTGTTTCAAAACGCAAGGAAATCAACCTGAAACAAGAGTGTTTGAATTGCATATAAGCTGAAGGACTGCAAAACCTGGAGCCGCATAAAAACTATCGCTGAGAAATT
>DATEVU010000002.1:0-31143 GCA_035258345.1 Bacteroidales bacterium | reverse complement strand
CGGATCTTTGAGCCTTTCAGTGCAAAGAAGGTGATATAGGCATAATAAACGAAGAGGCAACAGATTGCTATCACCAGTCCAACACTCTTCTGGATGCCTCCCATCATGATCGGAAGTAAGGCCGCCCCGATCACCGAGGTGGCAATTACACCCGAACCCACCTTGGAATGGGGGCCGAGGTCCTCGAGAGCAAGATTGTAGATGCAGGGCCACATGATCGAATGCATCAAACCACTACCGAGGAATAGTACCAGGGCTACCCAGTTCATTCCCATGCTGCCGAGTACGAGTGATAGCAACACCATCACAGCACCAAATATTGCATTGAAGCTAAGGATCTGGCTTGCAGAATATTTGCGCAGGATAAAGATACCGGCAATACGGCCTACCATAAGTCCGGCCCAATAATAAGCGAGCAATTGGGTCCGCATTTCACCATCGAATTTAAATCCCAGCTTGGCAGAATAATCGGCAAAGAAACTGGGAATCCCTATTTCAACCCCCATATAGAAAAAAATCGCCAGCGATCCCAGCCACATGTGGGTATATTTGTATGCACTCGATTTGAATTTCTTGACACTTCCGGCTGCTTCCTGGTGACCCATGATCTCTGGCAATTTCAGGAAGAACATTATACCCACAATGATAAGGGTAATAACCCCTATTCCGGCAAAGGGTCCCTGCACAGCCTTCGGGTCAGAAGCGCCACCGGTATTGGCAGAAACAATGAGCATGGAAACGAAGATCGGGGCAATGACTGTTGCCAGGGAATTAAGGGCATTGGTAAGTGTAAGTCTGCTGGCTGCAGTTTCGGGACTGCCCAGTGCATTCACGTAAGGATTGGCGGCCACCTGAAGCAGCACCACACCGATGGCAAATACAGATACCGCACTCAGAAATCCGTAATATCCCAGGGCTACACCGGGAATACACAGGAAGAAACCGGCAGTGATCATTGCCAAACCTGCCAGCACACCATTTTTATAACCTATCCGGTTTAACAGGTATCCTACAGGAATCGACAAAATATAGGCACCATAAAAGAAGGTGTTGGGCAATTGTTTTTCAACCTCGTTAAGTCTGAAAGCATCTTTCAGGTAATCGATCAGCGAATTGTTCATGGTGGTGATAAAGCCCAGTAAAAAAAACAGGGAGGCCATCACGATCAGGGGAAACAGGTAATTTGATTTTTCTTTTTGCATGATATCAGTTTGTTTGATGTTTGAGGTTTAAGTTAATTTACTTGGTTAGAAATCTATGAATACAACTATGACTATATGATTCTCCCGGATTTAATATCACGGATGGGAAATGGGGTTTGTTGACAGCATCGGCGAAATGCTGGGTTTCAAGACAAAATGCCCATCTCCGGCCGTATTTTTTGCCACCTTTACCCTGCTCTCCGTTAATCCAGTTAGCGGTATACAATTGCACTCCGGGCTGGGTTGTATATACTTCCATTACACGCCCCGATAGCGGATCACGGGCCACAGCCGCCAGACCCATGGTTCCGGCGTGATGACCCAGCACAAAGTTGTGGTCATAACCGGCACCGAATTTTAACTGTTCATCATCCCGGTCGATATCTTTGCCTATTTTTTTGGAGATTGTAAAATCCATCGGAGTACCCTTTACACTTCTTATTTCTCCTGTTGGAATTGATGTTTCATCAGTGGGCGTAAAAAATGCACCATTGATCATTAATTCCTGATCGTATATACTTCCCGAACCTTCTCCGGCAAGGTTAAAATAAGAATGGCTCGCAAGATTAACTACAGTGGTTTTATCGGTAGTGGCCCGGTAATCCAGGCGGAGTTCATTATCATCCGTCAGCGAATAGGTGACTGCAATCCTGAGATTTCCCGGATATCCCTCTTCCCCGTCTACCGAAAGGTATTCCAGTTGAACGCTCGTTGCGGATGAGTGCACAACATCCCACACTACCTTATTAAAACCGGTAATTCCGCCGTGAAGGTGATTGGGACCATTGTTCACCGCCAGGGTATATTCTTTTTCCATCAGGGTGAATCTGCCTTTTGCTATGCGATTTGCACAGCGGCCGCAAATTGCTCCCATGTAAGGTCCGTTACCAGTAATATATGCTGCGATGGTATCATATCCCTGTACGATGTCTGCAAGCTTTCCGTTCCGGTCAGGAACATAAATGCTTACGATGATGGCACCGTAATTGGTTATCTGAGCTACCAGCCCGTTTTTGTTTTCAAGTGTGTACAAGCCTGTTTGTTTCCCCAGATGTTGGCCGTTGAATGATTCTTCGCGGATTATTTCCATTTGTTTACCGTTTACCGTTTACCGTTTACTGTTTACTGTTTACTGTTTACTGTCTCCCACTACTACAACTCCACTCTCCCTGCACCCTGATGCCGGATGAAAAGCTTATGACATGCATTCCTGCCATAGACGTGCTCCATGGTGGCGACATAGTTGTCAAGCAGGTTCTGCGGAACAAAGGCCTGAATGGTGCCGGCAAAGCCGCCTCCATGAACCCGCCATGCACCCTGGCCTTTCAGTATCAGATCGCTCAGTGCAAGCGCCAGGGATACACCTTGTTCCCGTACATTATTAACCGGAAAAATATTCTGGTTATACATGTACGAACTGAATCCTGAGTCGACCACCATACCCAGGAATGCTTTAAAATCGTTCCTTTCAAGTGCTGCAACCTGGTCAACCACACGCTGGTTATCGCCCTGAAAATGAATGGCACGCAGGATGGCACGGTCACCTACTTTTTCACGGATCTTTGGAGCGATCCGGATCACTTGTTCCAGGCTTACCTGGCGCAACACTTTGGAACCAAGTTCAGCTGCGACGGCTTTCATATCGGCAGGAAGGGATGCATATTCATCATTGAGGTCGGCATGATTGCCCCCGGTATCTGTAATAACCAGGGCGAATCCCGTAGCAACGAAATCAAAGTCAACTTTTTTAACCACAGGTTTTGACGGATCTTTAAAATCAATGGTGATTAGTCCGCCCATCGCACAGGCGGTCTGGTCCATCAATCCACAGGGCTTACCGAAATAATTATTTTCCGAATATTGTCCGATGATTGCATTCTGAATGGGATCGAGCTTGCCGTTGTTAAACAGTTCGCTGATGATAGCTCCGATAAGTACTTCGAAAGAAGCCGAAGAGCTCAGCCCGGATCCTTTGGGCACACCGCCGTCTATGCAGGCATCAAAACCGCCGATGGCATAACCAAGTTCCTTAAGGCGTGCACTGATACCTCTTACGAGTGCGGCAGAGGTAAACTGCTCGCTTTTATCAGCCTGAAGTGAATCCAGATCCACCTTAAATTCCGGATAACCTTCGGACAGGATCCGTACTGTATTGGTATTGTTTTTTCCGGCAACAGCTACATTATCAAGGTTCACGGCACCTGCAAGAACACGGCCATAGTTATGGTCGGTATGGTTACCGCCGATCTCAGTACGGCCGGGAGAACTGAAAAATTCAACCTCCTTATTACCGAATGCGGAATTGAATTGCTTCAGCAGGCGTGTATACCGTTCAGCATTCCGTTTTAATTCAGCCGGCTCTTTGCCGTACAGCTCGTGGAACGCGGTATTATTACCATTGTTGATTTTAGCGATAAGCGATTCTGATGTTGCCATGGATAGAAGTTTTTGAAATAGTCGATTATATGTAAATATAACAATTGTTATGGAAATGCAGGGACGCATTGCAATTCATCCCTGCACGATTCACAATAGAAATATATTGCTTTTCCGGCATTGTTCAATTAATTCTGGTGGCCATATACTGGCCTGCACTTCGCCGATATGGGCTTTGCGCAGGTAAAACATGCAAATGCGTGATTGGCCTATGCCTCCGCCAATTGAAAGTGGTAGTTCATCACTGATCAGCCTTTTGTGGAACTGCAATTCCGTGCGTTCGAGTGTTTCGGTTATTTCAAGCTGTTTCAGCAGGGAATCCTTGTCCACCCTGATCCCCATGGATGAAACCTCAAAGGAGATCTCAAGCACGGGATTCCATAATATGATATCGCCGTTCAAACCCCTGTAACCTTCGGCTGTTTCGGTGGTCCAGTCGTCATAGTCCGGAGCACGCCCGTCATGCTGTTCTCCGTTGGCAAGCATTCCTCCGATACCGATCACAAAAATGGCACCGTATTTCTTAACTGCTTCATGTTCTCTTTCCCGTGGCGAAAGTTTGGGGTATTGTGCAAGAAGATCTTCGGCATGTATAAAAGTGATGTCATGCGGAAGTACCGGTTTAATACCGGTATAATTCTCATACACCATATACTCGGTTCGTTTCAGTACTTCATAGATTTTTCTGACAATGTACTTCAGGTAATCCAGATTCCGGTCTTTTTGGGCAATCACCCGTTCCCAATCCCATTGATCTACATACAGGGAGTGTATATTCGAAAATTCCTCATCCGGCCGTATGGCGTTCATATCGGTATAAATGCCGTTTCCATGGGGTATGCAGTAATCTGCCAATGCCATACGTTTCCACTTGGCCAGTGAATTCACCACTTCGGCCATCGTATCCTTCATATCTTTTACCGGAAAGGCAACTTTCCGCTCCGTACCGTTCAGATCATCATTGATCCCTGTGCCTTTCAGCACAAATAACGGGGCGGTAACCCTCCGCAGGTTAAGTTCGGCAGACAGCTGCTGCTGAAAGGTATCCTTTACCAGTTTTATAGCCTTCTCAGTCTGGTTCAGGTCAAGCAAACTCTTATAATTCGCAGGAACAATCAGGGACTTACTCATAAATTCTAATTCTTTATTTACATGTGATACAAAGTGAAATGAAGCATACAAAAATAAAATAATACACGGGTTTAACAACAGGTAAAAACGGGTATTCGCCGGTCAGGCATATTATCCACCGGACCCGGTATTTTTTTTGATTGCAAAGCTTTTATTGATAATTGTAAAAATATATACTTAATTTTAAGAAATATGAAGCAAATGTTTAAAAAATTAAGATAGATGGTGCTATCTTGATAACAAATATGTAATGTTTCTTTTGATATGATTATAAAATGATGTTTTTTAATTAAAACTGATTAAATTAATCTGCTTTAAATACCAGAAAATGAAAAATAGCTTCCAAATTGACAGTTTAGACAGGAGAATACTTTCAATCCTTACTAAAAATGCCCGTGCTCCTTTTCTGGAGGTCGCCCGTGCCTGCAATATCTCGGGTGCAGCCGTTCACCAGCGTGTGCAGCGGCTTATCAAGCTGGGAATCATCAGCGGATCACAGTTCAATGTTGATCCTAAAAAACTGGGGTATAAAACCTGTGCTTTTATTGGTATTTTTCTCGATAATGCGGCATTGTTCAACAGTGTTTCGGAAAAACTGATCAGGATCCCTGAGATTACCCAATGCCATTATATTACAGGAGAATATGCCATGTTCCTGGAGGTTTACACACGCGACAATGATCATCTGCGGGCGGTGCTGGCAGATAAAATTCAGGCCATCAAGGGAGTTGCGCGTACTGAAACATTTATTTCATTGAATGTTTTAATTGACAGGCAGATGCCTGTATTGGAGGAGGTTTAATTTACTTTTTTACGAGCTCCCCTTTTTCATACATCCCGCTTTCGGATGTACCATCGGCCCAGGTATATTTTCCTTCACCCTGAAAAAGGTTATCCCTAAAATAGCCGGTGTATTTGTCCCCGTTTGTATAGAAATAGATCCCGTATCCGTTCTGAACGCCATTTTCCCAGGCTCCTGTATACTTCGCCCCGTTTGGCCATACATGTGTACCCTGACCATGGAATTTGTCATTTACCCACATTCCGTCGTACCAGCTTCCATCCGGTCCCTTCAGCATACCCCTTCCTTCACGGAGGCCATTAACAAAGCTGCCTTCGTAATGGTACCCGTTTGAATAAATGTAAGTTCCTTTGCCATTTTCACAGTTTCCATACATGCAGCCCGTTTTTTCCTGGGCACAGATCATTGCCGGAAAGACAAATAATAGCAAAAAAATTCCTTTTATCATGAATTTCAGATTAAAATTGTAATGATATTATAACGGAATACTTTCCAATCCGTTACATCTGCCGAATTATTTTTTAAGCAGTTTTAACGGCCAGGGCAGCAGGTTGCGCCTTACGGCAGGGTAGGTGGATTCTTCGGAACCAAATCCTGCATTAAAATAGGCTACTCCGGCCAGGTTGGATCCGGAAAAATCAAATATGCATGCTGTTCCGGCTTTATTCCTGATCGCCTCATCAACCAGCAGGTACATGGCCTTGTTTTCCTTTCCCGCAGGCGTTGAGGCACATACCAGAAATAAGCACCTGTCGGACAGGTTTACAAACCAGGCAGACGCCATTAATTCCTTTCCCGTTGAATAAACGCTCCATATTTCACCGGTTCCGTTTTCGATGCTTCGCATGGTGAGCTGCAGCAACACAGGATAGAAACTCTTCCCCGTATGCCGGAGTCTGGCGTCAAGGTGCTGACGGACAAACCGGACAAAAAGAGTGGGAGCTGGACCCCGGGTAACTTCCAGTCCGGCAAGTGCAGCTTTCCGTATATTCCTGCGGCAATTGCGGTGGAAGTTGGCGGACAAACGGATGTAAGACGGCGAAAGAACCAGTGTGTAATTTTTCCGGGCTGTATAGGAATAAGCAGTATTAAGCGGGTTATTCGCAGCATTGAGCTGTATGTCGATATACCTGTATTTTGACGGTATAGCAGCAAGAAAGCTGTCTGTTTCTTCCGGACTTAAAGCCTGCTGCGAAAAAACACCCAGCTGTTGTGTAAAGAAAGGCTGATACAAATAATCAAAACCCAGCTTCCTGTTCCGGGTTAGCGGCATAACAGCCGAATAGTCATCCTTTACCAGTGCCTCCCATCCCTCACATGCCGCATCGAGCCACCAGGAGAGGGCATAGGGCATCCTGTTAACCGACCGTTCAATGCAGGTGTCCCACAGGTGTTTGTCAATTTCGGTATGGATCAGATGTTGTATCAATAGTATAATTTTTCAAGCATTCCCTCGAATACAATTCTCCAGCCCTTCCATATTCCCCGATCCGATAGCGATTCATTGTGCCACAGGCTTATGCACGTTCCATGTACCGTTTTTATGCGATCAATGATCCGGATGATATGGTTAAGCGCTTCGTCAGGAGTATGGGATAAATACTGCCGTAAAGTAACATCCATAAAGGCAAAGGGGAAAACAACAAGTGTTGTGGTATGTTCTCCCGGAAGATCATAAAAACGAAACGGAGAACATGTCCCCGCGCGGAAACCTGGACGGGAAGCATAGCCCATGGAATAGTCTTCGCGTATTCCCATATTGATCAAATGCCGGTAAGTATCAGGCAAATGCAGCAGCAGGAAATGCTGCCGGCTGATTTCCGGTTTTTTTCCAAGCAATTGTGAGAACCGTTCGAATTCTTTTTTATATATCCTGATATTTCGGAAAGACTTGCAGGAAGGATGGATGCCGACCGTTGTTCCGGATGCGGTGTGCTTTATCAGATCCCGGAAATGCAATGATTCAACGGCATAATTGTCGTCATTGCCTCCGTAATTACCCGACAGAAAAAAGTAAAGGGAACGGAACCCAAACCTGTCTTCAGTTTGCCTGATGTATTCAAACGTATCGTAAGGATCAGGACTTTTACCAAGGAGTACCTGCAGGCGAAATCGAAATGCAGATGCATCCGCGCGCAGAGCATCCTTAAGCAGTCCTCCGGCCGAACGCACTAATCCCCTCTGCAAATAAGCCCATGGACGGTCGATATCCACTGTTGAAATAAACCGGAACTCCCGGGATGGAATATCTCGTTCCGGAAATTTACCGGTCAGGGCGGTTTTAAGAATTTCCAGCCATTGATCTACCAGGGGTTCTTCCAGGTAATTGTGATGAAATGCATGGCTCTGGCTGGCTTCAAACCTGCCGTGTTCATCAGGAGTGAATGGCAGGTACTCCTCGTACCGCGATAGCAGGTAAAAGATAGCGGAGAAAATATCAAACGGCATATCAAATCCTGCCGGAGCAGGGAAGAGCAGGGTTTGATCCCCTTGTTTGACCACGCCAGGCTCAAATTTTCTGATTCCGTTTTCATGCAGCAGTCCGGCAGCAAAAATATTGAATGCTCCGGAAACGGGTTGACCGCCATAATGAATTTCGCACGCGCTGCTGACATCCCGCATGTTCCCGGCATCAGGCAACGGGGTTACTGTGAAAGGGATCTGCAGGGTGGAGGATAGAAAGCCTGCTATATATTCCAGTCTGGGGGAAATGCCGGAGGTGAGGATTTGGATTGCAGCAGGGGTTTCCATGGATTAAAAATCGAGTTTTACCACGGTAATCCCGGCACCGCCCATTTCAACCCGCTCATCCCTGCATGATTGCACCACATCCACTGCGTTGAGGTATTCACGTACCATGCTTTTAAGTATTCCATTCCCTTTGCCATGCAGGATTCGCAATTCCGACACACCCACCACTGTGGCATCATCGATAAAGCTTCTGACGATTTCCACAGCTTCTTCGCCCCGTTTCCCGCGGATATCTATTTCGGATTTGAAATTGAGCTTTCGCTGGCTGATGCTCCAGTCGAATTGCGATGCCCGGCCGGCATCCTCCCTGGGACGTTTACCTTTTGCCTGTATTTTTTCCAGGTTTCCCAGTCTTACCGAAGTGATCATGCTTTCACCGTAAGTAACCAGCACGTGATCGCCGTTGATTTCCAGCACTTCGCCGTCGGCCTGCAGGCTCAGAATTTTTACACGGTCACCGGGAGCTATGTTATCGTCCGTTTTGGCAGTGACAACAATCTTCGGTTGATCCGGTTCTTTCCTGTATTTCCTCACCTGTTTCTGTACTTCACCCAATTTCTCCTCCAGTTGGTTATTTCCCGAACCAGCTTCGTTTGGTAATCCTTTCCGGTATTCGTCAAGTTCCTTGCGCGCTTCCCTGGTTTGTTCCCTGTCGGCCTGGGTTTCCCTGATTATGCGAATAGTCTTTTCAATCTCCCTGTTCGTATCTGCCAGCAGGGATTCAGCTTCCTTCCTGGCGTTTTCAAGGATGTCTTTCCGCATCTTTTTTGTCTGGCCCAGCGCTTCTTCATATTCCCCGAGCGTGCCTAAAAGCTGTTTTTCAGCCACCCTGATCCTTTCGCGTTTTTCCTCCCAGTAACGTTTATCACGGATGATCTCACGCAGGTGCTTATCGAAATTAACATGATCCTCTCCCACCTTTGCCGAGGCATTTTTCAGGATCTCTTCCGGGAGTCCTATTTTACGGGCAATATCAATGGCAAATGAACTGCCGGGTTTTCCGGTTTCCAGCTTAAAGAGGGGTTTAATATTGGCCGTATCGAACAGCATTGCACCGTTAATGATACCTGGGGTTCCCGATGCATAGTGTTTCAGATTTGAGTAATGTGTGGTGATCACACCATATGTACCCTTGTTGTTGAGGGTTTCCAGTATGGCTTCGGCAATGGCACCCCCTATCTGGGGCTCGGTGCCGGTTCCAAATTCATCAATGAGGATAAGACTTCCGGGTGTGGCATTGCGCAAAAAGCTCTTCATATTCAGTAAATGGGAGCTATAGGTACTCAGGTCATTTTCAATCGACTGCTCATCTCCTATATCAATCAGGATGTCCTTAAAAATTCCTGCCTCGGAGCTCCCCGCCATTGGGACCAGCATTCCGCACTGCAGCATGAACTGGACCAGTCCCACCGTTTTCAGGCATACCGATTTACCACCTGCATTGGGACCGGAGATCAACAGGATCCGGTTTTTTTCATCCAGGAAAATGTCAAGTGGCACCACCTCCTTGTTCTCCTTTTTATGGTGTAGTAACAATAAGGGATGCAAAGCCTGCTTCCAGCGAAATCCCGCGGCATCTATCAACGCAGGCATGCCGGCATTGATCTTCAGGGCAAAAAGGGCTTTGGCCCTTGTGAAATCAACCGTTCCAAGGAAATCATAGGTGATAAGCAGATCGTCGATATATGGCCTTATCGAATCGGTAAATGCAATCAGGATTTTTATGACCTCCCGCAGTTCCGCGAGTTCCAGTTCCCTTATTTCGTTATTCAATTCAACCACTTCTGCCGGCTCAACATAGGCAGTACGCCCGGTTGCCGATTCGTCGTGGATGATCCCGCTGATCCTGCGTTTGTTTGAGACAGGTACAGGTATTACCTGCCGGCCGTTACGGATAGATATGGATGTGTCTTTTTCAATATAACCCTCCTCAATAGCCCTTTTCAACAGGCTTTGCAGTCTCTTGCCCGCCGAAGCCTGTTTTTGAACGATTTCAGCTCGAATATGCTTTAACCCGGGGGACGCATTATCCCGGATCTTTCCCTGTTTGGACAGGATGGCGTCGATGCGTTCATCAACATAATTATAGTACTTTACAGAACCTGCAAACTTTTTCAACCTGGGATATTTGTCTGCAGCCGTATTGCTGAAGAACCGCAGGATGGACTTTATGGTATCGAGTGACCGCCTGAGATCATACACCTCTTCTACCTCGAAATAGGTTCCCTCCACCCGTGCCTTCCGCAATCCTGCCGTGAGATCGTGGTAGTTGTCGGCCGGGAAATTATCCTCAAAAAGGCAAATTTCCCTGAATTCGGCAGTCTGTTCCAGCACTTCTTTCAGCTGGTCATATTGGGTAACAAAGCCCATGCCATCCGCTTTTTGCTTACCGGGTAAAAACAGGCAGTGTTCTTTAACCAATGAACGAATCTGGTCGAAACCGATTTTGATCTCAAAATTTGCCGGGTAAATCAAGTGTCACAGTTGTTTTGTTATACAAAAATAATTGAAAATAGACCCGATAATGTCTAAACCAAAACAAAATCTATATTTTAGTTGTTACACCTGTTTTCATTTCTAATTTTATTATGAAAAACATATATCCGAAAAATCAGGCAGGAAAGAACAGTATCGTTCGCACGCAGCAGGTAATACAGCCTGCAGTTGAAACGTTGTATGTCAGGAACATTTACCGGCTTCAGCAGATCAGGGTACTTAACGATTCAACCTATGTAATGCGGTTCGACCGCAATGGCATGGAATTCAAAGCCGGACAACATATTACACTTGGGATCCCGGGCAATAACCAGGTCAGGGAATATTCAATATACAGCAATGAATACGAAGATTTTCTTGAAGTGCTGATCAAGGAGGTGGATAATGGAACAGTTTCCAGGCAGCTTAGAAAGCTTATACCCGGAGAATTGGTTGATGTCGACGGTCCGTTTGGATATTTTACGCTCGACGGGCAACGCATGGACCGGAAGTTCCTTTTCATTGGCACCGGAACGGGAATTGCGCCCTTCCACAGCATTGCCGGATCATATCCGGGATTGAACTATTCGCTGTTACACGGAGTAAGATATGCTGATGAGGCTTATGAGAGACATTTTTATCCGAAGGATCGTCATATATTGTGCACCTCGCGTGACGATACCGGAGATTTCAGGGGAAGGGTCACTGATTACCTGAAACAGAAAGAAACAGATTTTGATACAATGGTGTATCTTTGCGGAAATTGTGACATGATTTATGATGTTTATGATTTACTTACCTCGCGCGGGTTTCCTGCCGGAAACATAAGAACCGAGGTATATTTCTGAACTCGTGAATAGGTCATACTGATCCCGATAATATCGGGGGAAGCATCTTTATTAAGTATTGATTCTCCGATGAAATACCATATTTTGACACTGGGCTGCCAGATGAACAAGTCGGACGGTGAACGTGTTCGAACCGTGATCGAGGGGATGGGTTACCACTGGACCGACAATGAGGAAGAAGCAAACCTGCTGGGCATCCTGGCCTGTTCGGTGAGGCAGAAATCGATTGACAAGGTTTACGCCCGCATTGCCAAATGGAACAAATGGAAAAACAGCCGTAACCTGCTTACCTTTGTTTCGGGCTGTGTTTTGCCTGCCGACCGGGAGAAATTTCTGAAACTTTTCGACCTGTTGTTTACCATCAGTGAATTGCCCGATGTGCCCGACATGATCATCCAATATGGGATTGTTACCCGGCATGCACCATTGGTTAGATCAAAAGAGGCAATACGGGACTTCTGGATGGTTAGGCCTACTTATATTTCAGATTTTGAGGCATTTATACCCATTCAAAACGGGTGCGACAAGTTTTGTACATTCTGTGCTGTTCCCTATACCCGTGGCCGGGAAATATCCAGGCCCTCGGCCGAGATCCTGGAAGAACTCAGGCACGTTGTTGAGAAAGGTTACAAATCTATTACACTGCTTGGTCAGAATGTGAATTCTTACGGGCTTGATAAACAAGGGGCTGAACTTACATTCCCCCAACTGCTAAAGGCCATAGGAGAATATGGCAATTCGTCGGGGAAAGATTTCTGGGTGTATTTCACCTCCCCGCATCCACGGGATATGAGCGATGAGGTTCTGGAAGCAATTGCGTCTTACAGTTGTCTGGCCAGGCAGATACATTTACCGTTGCAATCGGGCGACGACAAGGTGCTGATACGGATGAACCGGAAACACACCTTCGAAGACTATCACAAAATAATCGGATCAATACGGCGAATACTACCCTCAGCAACAATATTTACCGATATAATTGTTGGCTTTACAGGTGAAACGGAGGAGCAGTTTGAAAACACCCGCAAGGCCATGAAAGCCATTGAATTCAACATGGCTTATATTGCAGTTTATTCCCCTCGGCCCGGAGCGGCCAGTTCACGGTGGAATAACGATATTCCCATGGCAGTAAAAAAGCAGCGTTTGCATATCCTCACCGAAGAACTTACGGTGCATACCCTGCAATACAACAGCAATCTGATCGGAAAAAAACTGAAGGTGCTGGTTTCGGGCTACGACCGGAAACCGGGATATATGTCGGGTATTACCGAAGGGCGCATCGTGGTGCGGTTCGGCTCGCCGCAACCTGTTTTACCCGGTACCTTTGTATGGCTCACCATAACGGGGGCTGCAAGCTATTCTATTGAAGGAGAATTGGTTAACAACCTTATCGCGGAGCCTGAGTTGTCATGAAAAGAAGAGTCGCCTTTAAGACCCTCGGATGCAGGCTCAACCAGTTTGAAACCGATTCGGTGTTGACTGATTTCTATAAAACAGGTTATGAGATCGTTGGGTTTAACGAACCAGCCGATGTTTATGTGGTGAATACCTGCACAGTCACCAACCAGGGCGACCGAAAGTCGAAGACCGCCATCAACCAGGCGGTGCATGGTAAAGACGGATCGTTGGTTGTTGTTACCGGGTGTATGGCCGAAAGCCAGAAGCAGTACCTTGAAAACAGGGGTGACATAGCCTACGTGGTGGATAATAAAAGTAAATCAGCCATTCTTCCACTGGTAGAGGCACATTTCAACGGAGAAATTCTGTCACCGGAAAACCTGAAAAAAGATGTTTTTGGATTTACGGTCGCGGAAAAGAGTTTTCACACCCGCAGCATGATAAAAATCCAGGACGGATGCGATAATTTCTGTACCTTCTGCATCGTTCCCATGGTGCGGGGAAGGGCTGTCAGCAGGCCGGCGAATGAAATTCTGGAGAATATACGGAAGGTTGTTTACCATGGCTATAAGGAAGTTGTATTAACCGGGGTGAACATCAGCCGGTACGATTATGGCGGATTGGATTTTACCGGTCTGTTGAAGGAAATTCTTGAGATGGAAGGAAATTTCAGGGTCAGGATTTCTTCCATTGAACCCGAAGGTTTTGGTGAAGCCATGTATACCCTGTTTTCGCATCCGAAACTATGCCCGCATCTGCACTTGTGTCTGCAAAGTGGTTCCGACAAAGTTCTTATGCAAATGCGCAGGGTTTACACGTTGGCCACCTACGGCGATATTATTGAACAGATCAGGAACAGGTATCCCCTGTTTAATTTCACCACCGACATCATGGTGGGTTTTCCGGGTGAAACGGAGGAGGATTTTGAGGATACCTGCAGGGTGATCCGGCAGGTTGGGTTCAGTCATGTTCACACCTTCAAATACTCTTTGCGCCAGGGTACCCGTGCCGAGCGAATGACCGGGCAGGTGCCGGAACTCGTAAAACAACAACGCAGTCAGATTATCCGTGAAATTTCCTCGGAAATCAAACAAAAATACAGGCAGCAGTTTGTCGGAAAACAGCAAACCGTGCTGATTGAAAAGGTAAATAAAAGTGGCCTTGCCAAAGGTTACGGGCAACATTATGTACCCGTTGAATTTATGCCGTCACAACCCGGAACCAATTATTTCGAGAACGTTACTATTCAGGATATTGCAACTGTTACCCGGGATATTGTATTAAAAGGATAGGAAGTCCCTGTTCGATATTTTTTTCATTCTTTACAGGGTATTTACCCTCCCTGCCAGTCTTGTTAAAAAGCCGGATCAAAATCCTGAACCCTGCAGTTTTTACCAAAATCAGGTCCGGTCGTATAATCATGCAGCGAATTGGGGTTTTGTTCGTATTTCTTTTACCAATAAACCCGCCATGTTATAACATTACTAACATCAGAAGACAGAAAACCGATGAAATACTTAAGCACTCTGATGATCCTGCTTATGGCCTGTTCGTTGGCAGCTCAGGAAAAGAAAAGTGTTACGGCACTGTATATCACCACACCCCTTACCATTGATGCCATTGCTGATGAAGCGGTTTACGGCCAATCGCAGCCGGCAAAGGATTTTTTACAGCTTCAGCCCTATAACGGAAAACCGGCCTACCAGCCTTCGGAAGTGCATATTTTTTATGACCAGACCGCCATTTATGTTGGTGCCATTTTGTACGACAGTGCACCGGACAGCATATACAATTTCTTTTCGGAGCGTGATAATATCGGGATCTCGGACTATTTCGGTATTTACTTCGATCCGTACAACCAGGGACAGCTTGCCTATGGTTTTTTCATAACGCCGGCCGGGATACAAACCGACCTGAAAGCGATCAAACGGGAATATGATAATGAAGAGAGCAACTGGAATGCAGTATGGCAAAGCAAAACCAGGATCACCGATAAGGGATGGGTGGTAGAAATGCGCATTCCGTATTCGGCCCTTCGGTTTCCGGAAAACGGGGGAGGTACCTGGGGTTTGAATATGTTCAGGAACATCAGAAGGTATGCATCCAACAGTTCGTGGAATCTGGTTGACAGGAATGTCTCCGGTTTTATCCACCAGGAAGGGCAATTAACAGGCATACAAAATATTAAACCGCCGATTCGGCTGTCAGTAAGCCCGTATGCGGCGGCGTATACTGAATTTTACGGCGGTAACACATCCCCTGAGTTTACCTACAAGGGGGGAATGGATCTGAAATATGGCATCAGCGAAAGCTTTACACTGGACATGATGCTGGTACCCGATTTCGGGCAGATACAATCGGACGACAAGCAGCTGAATCTATCGCCTTACGAATTATACTATTCCGAGAGAAGGCAGTTCTTCACCGAGGGAACCGAGCTTTTTGAACGGGGAAATATTTTTTATTCGCGCAGGATAGGGTCGGGTCCGAAATTTTCATACCGGGCGTTCGATGACCTTGCGGACAACGAGATTGTTGATTACAATCCTACCGAGACCCAGCTGCTTAATGCCACAAAAGTCTCGGGCCGCACCACCAAAGGATGGGGATTGGGTGTGCTCAATGCCATGACGCTTCCATCGCATGCCACACTGAAAGATACCATTTCCGGGACCGGGCGTGATGTTCTGATACAGCCCTTTACCAACTACAATGTGCTGACGGTTGACAAAACGCTGAAGAATAACTCCTATGTAAGCCTGATCAATTCCAGCATGCTGATGGCCAATGACCCTTTCCGGGCAAATGTTACGGCCACCGATTTCCAGGTCCGCAACAAGGCGAAGACATTTGCCGTGAGCGGGAAGGGCGGTGTGAGCACCCGGAATGATGCCGGGAGCGAAACAGGATTTTTCGGATCGCTGGGATTGGCAAAGAACAGCGGGAAACTGCAGTATGGTGTATCGCAGGTGGTGTATTCCGACAAGTTCAACCCGAATGACATGGGCTACCTTAGGCGGAACAATGAAATGACCACGGAAACCTATGTCAACTATAACATAAACGAGCCATTTTCGATATTCAAGGAAGTGCATGCCACACTGTGGTGGGACCATATCCGCATATACAAGCGCAATAAATTGTTCGGCAATGAGGTGGGATTTAATTCATTCGGCCGGTTTAAAAACAACTACGGCGCCCAGCTCAACCTGCGTTACAGCGGCAGCAAATACGACTATTATGAGCCCCGGGTGGATGGAAGATATTATTTCGAGCCCCGGAAATACAGCTATAACCTGTATGCGTTTTCGGATTACCGAAAACCCCTGTATGCAGAACTGGGATTAGGCGGATCGAGGTTGCCGGAAATGGATCAACAGACGAACTCCGGATCATTGTTTGTTAATGTAAGGGTGGGAAGGCGTTACCAGCTTTATTACAACACATCGGTAAGCAACGAAATCAACGACCGGGGGTTTGTGAAAATGACTGAAAATAAAGATACGATATATTTTGCACGACGCAATATCAAAACCATTGAAAGTGTATTGGGATCATCCTTTGTGGTGAGCAACAAAGCAGGCTTTGATCTGAGGATCCGTCATTACTGGTCGGGAGTTCTCAATAAGGAATATTACCAGTTGCAGCCCGATGGCGGGTTGGTGAGTGATCCTTCGTACTATTCCGATAGGCATGACAATTACAATGCATTTAATGTTGACCTGGTATTCCGGTGGATCTTTGCTCCGGGATCGGAGCTGACGCTGGCCTGGAAAAACTCAATTCTGGATAACCGTGATGTTGTGGTGGAGGGATACTGGAACAACCTGCGGCAAACCTGGCTGGCTGATCAGACCAACAGCCTGTCAGTTAAAATTCTGTACTATATCGATTATAATTATTTAGGGAAAAAGAAGTAGGGGAGATGTTATTGTCCGTTTCTTTCAGATGATTTCTATCCCCGAATCGCGTACCAGCTGCTTTACCACTTTTATATCAATTGCAATACCGCTGCTGTTACCGGCTGCCTTGTAAATTTCTCCGGCAAGCTGAAGAATTTGTTTTTGCCAGGCAATCAATACCTGGATGGGATCAACGCCGGATACTTCAAATTCTCCAAGTGCCTTCTCGAGTTGTTTGATATTGGAATTGCTGATCTCGATCATCTTCTCGTAGGATTTGTTTTTCTTGTCGAGTTTGTACCCGATTATCCCCAAAACCTCGTTCGTTTTCAGGTCGATGAGCGGGCTTCCCAGGTTTCCCCAGATGATGGTTCCGTCGAATTGAAGATACCGTCCATTGTTCCTGTGGATCAGGGTGGAGATGATACCCGATTTTATGGTCAGCGCAGGATGTTCGTACTGGTATCCGATAACAGCGACAGCCTGGCCAATGGAGATATGCCTGTTGGCAGCTAATTCCAGTGAAGGAATGCTGTTAAAGTTGAGATCCGAAAGCGAAATCACGGCAAAACCGGTAATTTCCTGGTCGTATGAAGTAATGATCCTCTCTGTAAAATCGTGGAGGGAGAGTCGTTCCAGGGCAGATGTAGTATGCCCGTCTTCTTTTGTAAACCTTATTTCAACAAATTCGGTCTTGCGGATCCGGTTAACCATGTCATGGGTAAACAGGTATTCACCGGCTTTAAAACCGGTAAGAGCCACAATTTCTATATCATTCCCGTTAAGGAACCTTATTGAACAAACCGAAGCATGACAAGCCTGCCAGACACTTTTGAATAAACTCACCATTGCTGAAAAGTAAGGTTGAATTTATCTACAAAAGAAGCAAAAATTTAAATTAATTGTTCGGATATATCAATTAATTTACAGCCCGATGGTCTTTAACGTATATGCAACAGAAAAAAGAAAAAAACCAGGAATCTTTTTGATCCCTGGCTTTTAACCCTAACCATTAAACCTAAAATTTATGAAAAAACCCTGAGAAACTACTGTTGAACCTTAAAACTTCAATTATTAACCCACTGTAATCTATAACGAAAATCATGCCATAATTGTTACATCGGGTTGCATTTTTATGAAATTTTAAGAATTATTCCGAGGTTTACTATATAAGACACCTGACTAAAACCGTACACTTATGCCGGCCAGCAGATTTGTTCCGGCCTGGGGATAAAAATAGGGGGTGTTGTCCCATACAAAACCATTGGATTCGTACTTTTTATTGAACAGGTTGTTTACCAGCAGGCTGAATTCAACATCAGGGAATTTTTCAGCATTAAGTGTATAGCAGATCCTGACATCATTGATCAGGTAATCATCAAGGACGAGGTTTTCATTTCCGGTATTGTCGAGATATTGTTTACTTACATATTTCAACAGCCAGTCGAATTCCAGGTTCTTAGCGGGAAATAATCTCAACTGCGCTGCGCCCGTGAGCCTGGGAGAAAAAAGAATATCCACATTATCAAAATTTTCGATAGTCCCTTCACTGTTCATCTGACGGTAGTCGGTTTTTCCGGTGCTTACTGACAGGTTTCCGTCGATTTCCATCAGGGTGTTTAGCCTGTATCCGGCGGAAAGTTCAATTCCTGTCCGGTAACTTTTTCCCACGTTCTTTCTTATATAAGCCCCATCGTCGTTTATTTCACCGGTAAGAATTAACTGGTTGATGTAGTTCATCAGAAAAAAATTCACGGAATAGTGCAGGTCACTTGCAGTTTTACGTAATCCAAGCTCAAGATTGCCAAGTGATTCAGGTTCGGGTTTTTCACCGGGTGCGGCATCGATATAATCATCCCGTATGGGCTCCCGGTGCGCAATGCTGTATGAAGCGTACAGGGTCCCTATTTCTGATTCGTAACTGGCACCGATCTTGGGATTAAAGAAGTTGAATTTTTCATTGATATCAACGGATTCACCGTGGCTTTCAACCCCGGAAACCCGGTAGTTGATAATCCGGTATTGCATATCCCCGTATAGTGTAAGATTTGCCAGCGGTGTCCATGCAGCTTTCAGAAATGCATTAAAATCGGTTTTAAAGGCGGTATTATCGTAGTAATGATCTCCTTGCCGCACCGGGCTGGCGTATTCAGCCCATATGACCTCACCGAAATGCCTGGCATTGTCGTATTTGTTCATGGATCCGCCCAGCAGGATATCGGTCTTTTCATGTTTGTTGCGGATGGACCAGGTAATTCCGTAGAAATGGTTGTCGAGCCACCTGCGACGGATGAGGTCGGTGGTGGCAATACTATCGTTAAATGCCTGCAATCCGTAATCACCTATAAATTCGCCCTGGTTATATTCTTCGTAATATCCACGTCCGTAGGTGTAATGACCCGAAAGGTTCAGGCCCCATGTTTTGGTGAGCTGCCTTGACAGATGCAGCTGATAATGGTCCTGCTGGTAATTGTCGGTTTGATTGTCATAAAAGCGGATACTGCCGTCATCTTCAAAGATGGCTCCCGCCCAGTTAAATGTGCGGTCTGATTCCAGGGTATATTCATCAACACCGTACCATGCCTGGTACGTTTTTTCTTTTCCGCTGATGAGTATGGCTTTGATCAGGGTTTTATCATCGGTATACCCACCCTGCATGAACCAGGAATTCAGTGCAGACCCGGCCCGGTCGATGTAGCCATCCGAACCGATAGCTGAGGCACGGCCTTCGAAATACCAATGGTCCCTGATCAGTCCGGTCCCCGCCTGAACAGTAGTCTTATAAGTATTGAATGAGCCGTAGGAGGCATTAATCATACCGAAGGGCTGCGAACGGATGGAGTTGGTCTCGAGGTTCATCGATGCTCCGAAAGCACCGGCTCCGTTTGTAGAGGATCCTACACCGCGCTGTAGTTGCAGGCTGTTAACCGAACTGGCAAAATCAGGAACATCAACCCAGTACACTGCATGGGATTCCGGATCGTTAAGCGGGATACCGTTGATGGTGACATTGATCCGGGTGATGTCGCTTCCCCTTATGCGCAGACCGGTGTATCCTACTCCTGCACCAGCATCCGATGTGACTACCACCGATGGTTCCTGGTTTAACAGATAGGGCAGGTCCTGTGCAAGGTTTCTCCGTGTAAGGGTTTCCTTGTCGAGTGTGGTAAATGTTGTCGGGGTATTCTGTGAAGCCCTTACCGCCGATACGATCACGACATCGCTAACCACGGCAGATTCATTCAGAATAAATACAAGTTCTGTGTCCCGGGTTATAACGAGTGATCTTCGTACGTTTTCAAAACCAACAAAAGTAACCTGCATAAGGTACTTTCCTTTTTTAATACCCGTAAAGGAGAAATTTCCCTGGTTATCGGCTGTGGTTTTGTAATTTGTGTCTTTCAACACGATGTGGGCACCGGTAAGCGGATTTTTGCCGGTATCCGTAACCGTGCCTTTCAGGACGAACTGGGCGTTACCCTGCAATGCCATGCAGAACAACGCAAGAAACATGCTTATCTGCTTCATACGTTTAATATTTTTATGTTAATGAAACAGCGGCAACGCAATACATTGCCACCAAATCCCTTCGCCGGCATTACCCGGATCAGGTTCTAAGGGTATGATCTCAGCCCGATTTTTTAAGGCACCCCCTTAGTGTGTTACAAGGGCAAATGTACGTTTTTTATTGATCCGATGTAACAGAATATTGTATTTTTGCAGGCACATTGAAAAACGCAGACACCCATCATGGTCATCCAGCTAAACCACAGGATATTTCAAATAATTTCGGAGATAGTTACTTCAAACGGCCTTCCCTGTTATGTCATTGGCGGATATGTAAGAGATCTTTTGCTGCAACGGCCATCGAAGGACATAGACATTGTAGTAGTGGGAAGCGGGATTGATCTGGCAAAATCTGTTGCGAAACGTATCGGAAAGAAGGGGCGTATCAGTATCTACAGCAATTTTGGCACAGCCATGTTGCGGTACGATGATATGGAGATTGAATTTGTGGGTGCACGAAAGGAATCATACAGGGCCGATTCACGAAAGCCGGTTGTAGAGGATGGCTCGCTGGAGGATGACCAGAACAGGCGTGATATTACCATCAATGCCATGGCTGTATCGCTGAACAGGGAAACTTTCGGTGAGTTGTCAGATCCGTTTAACGGGCTTGCCGATCTTAATTTAAAGATCATACGCACTCCGCTCAATCCCGATATAACCTATTCCGATGATCCTTTGCGCATGATGCGGGCCATACGGTTTGCCACTCAGCTCGGATTTGAAATTGAGGCCGGATCCCTTGAATCGATTAAACGAAACAGGAATCGTATCGGCATCATCTCAAAAGAGCGGATCATTGATGAACTGAATAAAATAGTGCAATCGCCAAAGCCGTCGGTTGGGTTTTTCCTGTTGGAAAAAACCGGGTTGCTGGAACTGATCTTTCCGGAACTTGACCGGATGAAAGGTGTTGCGGTTGTTGATAATTTGCGTCACAAGGATAATTTCCGGCATACCCTGCAGGTGCTTGATAAGCTTTCACAAAAATCGGGTGATCTGTGGCTCAGGTGGGCTGCCATTCTGCACGATATTGGCAAGCCGGTCACACGGAAATACATTAAAGGGCACGGATGGACCTTTTATGGTCATGAATTTGTAGGATCAAAAATTGTTCCTGATATTTTCCGGCGTATGCATCAGCCGCTTGGACAACCCATGAAGTTTGTGCAGAAACTGGTGCTGTTGCATCTCAGGCCCATTGCCCTGGTTGAAGAAGAGGTAACGGATTCGGCCGTTCGCAGGCTTTTGTTTGAAGCCGGTGACGACATCGATGACCTGATGATGCTTTGTGAGGCGGATATAACCTCAAAGAACGATGTAAAAGTAAAGCAGTATCTGCTGAATTTTCAACAGGTGCGGCAAAAACTGAAGGAAATAGAGGAAAAGGATGCAGTACGCAATTTCCAGCCACCCGTGGACGGGGAATTGATCATGGAAACTTTCAATATCGGTCCCTGCCGTGAAGTTGGTATTATCAAGAACACAATTAAGGAAGCGATCCTGGAAGGAGATATTGGCAACAACTTTGAGCAGGCATTTCAATTGATGATTGAGAAGGGAGAGGAGCTGGGGTTGAAAATAGTGAAAAGTGAATAGTGAAAAGTGACTGGTGACTGGTGACTGGTGGCTACTCCAGCAATTTCAGCAGTTCCTCCTTATCTCCGGCCAAAAAAGGATTATTGTCATTTATGAAATTCTCCGCGAGTTGTGATTTTTTTTCCTGCAGCAGGTGGATTTTTTCTTCAAGAGTATTGCGGGTGATGAACCGGTATACAAAAACATTTTTTTTCTGTCCCATACGGTGTGCCCGGCTCATGGCCTGTTCCTCCACTGCCGGGTTCCACCATGGATCCAGGATGAACACATAATCGGCCGAAGTGAGGTTTAAACCGAAACCACCGGCTTTGATCGATATAAAGAACAGGTGGACATCCGCGTCGTCCTGAAACTTCTTAATCACAGGTTCCCGCTGTTGCTGCGGGATATCTCCGGTAAGCAGCGCATAGCGGATATTCCGGGCATCACAATACGCCGTGAAAAGCTCGAGGTGTTTTACGAACGAAGAGAAAATAAGTGCTTTATGTCCTTCGGCAATCAGGTTTTCCAGGTTGTTGATGATCACATCGTGCTTGCCTGAATCTTCGGAATACCCCTTTTCGATCATCACAGGATGATTGGCGGCCTGTCGGAGTTTGGTAAGCGACTGCAAGATCACAAAGGAGGATTTCTCGATACCCTGTTGGCGGATGTTATCAAGGATCAGGTTCCTGGCCTTTGATTTTTCAGTTTCATAAAAATTTTGCTGTGATTCCGACATTTCGCAGTAGATCACTTGTTGGGTGAGTGCCGGCAGTTCTTTTGCAACTTCCTTTTTAGTACGGCGCAGGACAAATGGTTTGATGAGTGTCTGGAGGATATGTGATTGTTTTTCGTTAGCCCCTTTCTCGATGGGGGTGACAAACTGGTTCCGGAAGAACTCAAAATTACCAAGCAGGCCGGGATTCAGGAAATTCATCTGTGCCCACAGGTCGGTAAGCGAGTTTTCAATGGGTGTGCCGGTGAGCACCAGGCGGTTTGAAGCGATGAGGCTGATCACTGCCTTGTACGTCTTTGCGTGCGGATTTTTGATTACCTGGCTTTCATCGAGTACGATATACAGGAATTCGTAGCTCTTCAGGGTATCGAGATCATTACGGGCAAGTCCGTATGAAGTAATGATAAGATCATAATGTTCATAATAATACCGGAAAGGTTTCCGGTTCTGGCCGCCGTAGAATCCGGTTTTCAACGCGGGTGCAAATTTGACTGCTTCGTTGATCCAGTTGTGCATAAGTGTAGAAGGCACTATCACCAGGGAAGGTTTGGCCTTCACCTCGGCCGCATCGGAGGAGTCGAAAATGGTGAGTTGTTTTTCGAAAACCGATTTAGCCGGACCACAGAGCCTGGTTTTTTCACAATTCACCACCTGCTGTATCAGGGTGAGTGTTTGCAATGTTTTTCCCAACCCCATATCATCGGCCAGGCATCCGCCAAAATCATTGGTGTACAACTTCCACATCCAGCTGTATCCCTTTTTCTGATAATCGCGCAGGGAGGCCTGTATTTCGTCGGGCACCTGCTGTTCCTCGTATATTGAGGAGTTTAGAAGTTTCCGGAGCTGGTTTCCGTAGGAGCCGTTGAGGCCTTGTAAGCCTTCTTTCAGCAACGGGAAATGCTGGCGTTCCAGGATGAGTTGATCATGATTATCACGTGCAAAGGAGAACAGTTCTTTGAAACGGGCGAACCATTCTTCGGGCAAAACAACAACACGTCCGTCCGGAAGTTCGAATTCCCGTCTTCCGTCGAGGATATGACTTCGGAACCGGATAAAAGGGATTTCAAAGCCCTCAAACTGTACAATGGCAAAGATGTCGAACCAGTCGTTCTTATTTTCGGTTACTTTCAGTTTCAGTTCAACCTGTTGCAGGTAATAGCGATTGGTACATGCTGCCTGAACAACTTCAATCCCAAGTTGATTTAAGGCTGTGCAATTTAAATTCAGCCATCTGACCAGGTCATAAAAGAGAAAAATGTTCTCCGTTCTTTTTACCCGCAGGGGAGTGAAAGAGGAGGCGTCGAGGTTAGCCAGTCCCAGTTCCAGCAGGGAAGACACCACATGGTTCTCGAACTGAAAGTTTCGTGGCATCCGGAAGAATTCGATGTGATTGTTATTTTCGGCCATTGTCACCAGCAGTTCCGATTTTTTACCTGCGAAGTAAACAGCTTTTTCGCCATAGCCAAAACGCAGCATGAGCACCGGCATTCCGGAGAGGTTTGATTCGAGCGACAGGGAAGGTTTTGGTTGCAGGTGTTTATCGGTAATTGTAAATCCCGAAGCATGCACCTGGTATTTCTGTATTACCGGTTTAGCAAATGTTTCGAGGAATTTCCTTTCAGTTTCGGCACGTATACTTATGGTTTGTCTTTTAAAGAAAGGCAAAAGCTTTTTGCCATCGATATCATCAAATTGAAAAATGCGGTTTTCAAGGATCAGGCGGCAGGGGTCGTTGGTAAGAACAAATCCTTTTTTACCGGTAAGCCGGATAATTTCATCGTTATAGCTAACTGTCAGGTAGTACTGGATGCCTTCGGGATTACGGATAAAGTTAAAAACGGCATTTGCGGTATCGTCCTGAAGCCATATCCGGTCGGCCTCATAAATATTATTGAGTTGTTTTTTAAGGTAAACGGGGGTATCACTTCCTGAGAACTGCTCGATGCAGCGTAATAATCTCCTTTCGATATAAGGGCGCACCTGTCTCTCGTAAAGTGTTTCATCCACCGAATTCAGAAAATCCTGGGTTCTGGTTTTCTTCTTGGAAAAAACCTTTAACAGTTGGTTATCGCTGTATTCTTCGATGATCCTTACAATGGTGATCTGTTCGGGAGCAAGGAATTCTTCGTATTGCTTCAGGTTTGCGAGGGAAAGCCGGTCAGTTACAGTAAAATATTCCCTGTTCGGAGTGGGGATAATAACAACCGGGTTAAAGAGTGGACCAAGGATACGGTGGGTAGTTAGCGTAAGTGCGAATTTTCCTTTCATAGTGCAAAAATGGATAAAAGAATGGGATTGGAGAAATTTATTTCAGTTTATAGTTGAACATATGTTGTTAAAAAAACAAGAGCCCACCAGTTATCACCAATTATCAATTTTATTATCTTTGATTGGGAGTGATCGATTAGGTTAGTGAAATAGAGGATTTTAGACTATATGCCAGAAAGACATATGCGCTGCATTTGATTGGTATTTAACCTGGGAAGTTGGTGCATGCACAGGGCGGATATGTGACTGAGGGGTACGAAGTATGCTTAAGCGGCAACTATGGCACACAAAATTATTGTTATAACAACCTCACATAGAAACAATAAGGTATTAAAAACCTGAACTAATTTACCGGAAAAACTTAAATTAGCACATCAAGAAAAGACGTAATTTACTGCTATAGAACAAATATCAAAAAGCGATTCATAGGTCCATGTCTTACAGGTGTTTTTGAATCAGTGGGCTTTAAGCTGACAATGAATTAAATAGCAGATACCACTAAGATAGCATGTTTGGCTGATTAAATTTATGAACAGCGATCAGTCAGGTTATTCGGTTTCTGAAAAAATTTAATTCATTAGTTATGAAAATTATAGCAGTAGAATCAACACTTTTTCTGGGCGTGAGGCGGATAAAGCTGACATTTGGATATGACGAAATGATTATTGAAAAGATAAAATCGATACCGGGGGCATGGTGGAGTGCGGATATAAGATGCTGGCATTTACCGTACAGCGATGAAAGTATAGCAGAAATAGGGAGATTAGGATTGGAAAATGGGATCCACATTCAGAATTTTGAACTATTGAAAGAAGAGAAGAAGCTGAGATATTTCAACAGGGTATTAACAGGGGAAAAGGAAAGGGCAGTACAATCATTTCAGCAGTATCTCAGTACAAAGCGTTACAGTCCCAAGACCATTCAAATTTATACAGATTCGATACGGACCTTTTTAGGTTATTTCGCCGGGAAGAAGATTGATGAGATCACGAACGATGATGTTATTGAATTTAATTCTTGTTTTATTCTGGAGAACAAATTTTCAGTGTCTTATCAAAATCAGATAATCAGTTCGATAAAGCTTTTTTTTAGTTCACAAATAAGGAAGGAGTTGAAAACAGGGGAAATTGAGCGACCGAGAAGGGGTAAAAGGTTGCCGGACGTTTTTTCCGTTTCAGAGATTGAGAAACTTTTAAAATCAATCAGGAATATCAAGCACAAGGCTGCACTGGCATTAATTTATGCATGTGGTTTAAGGCGGAATGAATTGATAAGTTTGAGGATCAGCGCTGTAAATTCAAAGCGCAAGTTACTAATTATAAAGGGTGGCAAGGGGAATAATGACAGGATGGTGCCATTACCTGAGAGCATTATAGGATTATTAAGGGAGTATTATAGAGCATATCGTCCTGTGTTGTGGTTGTTTGAAGGACAGGTGGCTGGAACGATGTATTCAGAGACGAGTTTACGTGAAGCGTTCTTTCATGAAATGAAAGAAGCGGGAATCACGAAGAAGTTAACCCTGCACAGTTTACGGCATAGTTATGCCACGCATTTATTGGAGAACGGGATAGATTTGCGTTTCATACAGGTTTTGCTGGGGCATAAAAGCAGCAAGACCACGGAAATATACACGCATGTATCGGAGAAAGCCATCGAGAGGATAAAAAGTCCCTATGAAAACCTGAAGTTATAGGATTATAATTCAATTTTTAATCATAAAAAACAAAAGCCATATGAAAGAAATAGAAGTTTACTCCGCACTATCCAATCCGTTTCTATACAACCAATATTTCCAAAATAAGTGGGTTCAACCGCTTCTATAAACAAGTTGTAAACAAGTGTTTAAGACATTCTACATCGATTTGGGCATTTGTTAATAATTGAATAACTTTGAAAAAACTAATGAGATGATTATTGAGAGGACAAAAAAGGAAGTTATCATTAGGCTGCAACCAACAGTTGATACAGATGAACTTCAAGAATTAGCGAACTACTTTAGATATAAAGAGTTAACCTCAAAATTTAAAACTCCGCAAGCAGTTGTTGATCAGCTTTCATCAGAGATCAATAAAAAGTGGTACAAAGCCAATCGTGATAGACTTCTGAAATGAAAATTGTTGTTGATACAAACATCGTTTTCAGCGCAATTCTTAATTCCCAAAGTTGGATTGGTCAAATTCTTCTTTATTCTGATAAAAACGTTAAGTTTTATAGCCCCAGATATCTTCAGACCGAGATTCAGAATCATAAAGAAAAGATTAAGAAATATACAAGTCTTTCTGATTCTGAAATAGATGAAATGATCGACGCTCTTTATGCTAAGATTAATTTCATATCAGAGGAATTTATTCCTAAAGAGGTACTTATTGTAGCAGACGAATTGACAAGAGATGTAGATTATGATGATGTTATATTTGTTCCGCTAGCAATTCATTTGAGATGTAAGTTGTGGACTGGTGATAAAATTTTAATGAATACGTTAAAGCAAAAAGGATTTAAAAGATTTATTACGACTAACGAGATAAAAGATAAGCTTAAGAAATAACACCTGTGCAACATCGGGTATATTTCATTGCCAGTCAGTGCGTTTGCTAATGTTTAAGCTTTTACATATCTTTCGGGTAACCAGACAAGTTTAAGCATTTGCACACTGTCAACGAAACATACCCGTAACGTTGGGTGCAAGCAAAAAGACAAATTCACCAATTTGCGTAATAAGAATATGTTAAAAAAGTCCTTGACAGTAAGTTTCTTCATCTCATTAGTTTTGTGCATTATACAATCATGCCGGCACAATTTAGAACTTGAAGAAGGCAGTTATTGTAAAGTTTTAGTTGATTCTTTATCAGGAGATAGGTTTATATTAGATACAACCCAAATAATAATAACAGCCATTAACTATAAGAATGGTACCCTCTGGAGTACTGATCCGTGGAAGGATAACAAATTACCAATTTATCGTGTAAATAGACCTAAAATCACATACTTCATTCTCACCAATAACGAACATACAAATAATCAAGAAGTTATTTGGATAGCTTACAATAACAGCCAGTTTGGTATCTTGAATAAGAAAACAGGTAAGTTTACTTGGTTTGGTCAGGATTAATATTAAATTGCCAGCACCCAAGGCGTGTATAAGCCATTGCTGGCCTTGGGTTTGCTAAGGTTGGCTCACTTGATTACCCTGGTGTACCTAGATAAGTAAGCGCCCTGTTTATGCAACGGCTCATATACACGGGCGTTGGAGACAATGCCAGAATAATAATACCTCATTAAACAATTTTGATTAAAGTAAATAAATATTTACCTTTGGCTTAATTATTGTTATTGAATGAAATGTTCTGAGCTTTATAGACTTCTTATAAAAGATGGATGGTATCCGGTTTCTCAGAGCGGATCACATGTCAAATTGAAACATGACAAGAAACCAGGAATAATAATTTTCCCAAATCATGGTAGTCAGGAAGTCGGTAAAGGATTAGAAAAGAAGATTAGGAAGGATGCGGGTTTAAATTAAGTGAACATGAAGACAACTAAGAAGAAAATAAAAATGGTAGTTGAAAAGACTGAGACTGGATTTTCAGCTTTTTCGGAAGAATATCCGGTTTATACAACTGGTCGCACAATAACTGAATTGATTGATAATGCATATGAAGCAGCAAATCTATATTTTGAAGATCTGAATATTCAAATAACGCATGAGAATTTTAAATTTGAAATTGACTTTAAGCAGTTTTTCCAATATTATAAAGTGATTAATTCAAAATTTCTTGCTGACAAAATCGGTATGAATCCAACTCTTTTATCTCAGTATGTTCAAGGGCATAAAAAGCCATCGGAGTCACAGACAGAAAAGATTCTTTCTGGAATACAACAAATTGGCAAGGAACTCTCTGAAATCAATTTAATCTATAGAAGATAATAAGGCACAGTCTCCAAGGCGTGTATAAGCCATTGCTGGCAGCGGGTTTGCGAATGTTCGCCCTTTTGGTTACCGCCTGGTAACTCGACCACAAAGCGCTCCGGCAACGCAACGGGTCATACACGCGGGCGTCACACTGCGCAAAAACGTTTATAACTATTAATAATATATTGATAACTTTTAGGGCAGATTATCGCCTTGTTTATTGTGTTTAAGTATCTTTAATACAGACAATAACAAGGAATATGCCCCATAAAAAAGGAACAGATTTGGAACAACTTCTCCTGTTGCCTCCCATCCTTGAAGACTTTATCGGAGCTGATAATCCGGTGCGCATCATCGCGGCATTTGCAGATTCGCTGGATGTTGAAAAATTAATGTTTGTAAAGGCTAAAAGTAAGGAAATAGGATGCAGACCTTATCACCCGGGGGATCTGCTGAAGTTATACATGTATGGTTATTTAAACCGGATACGAACCTCCCGCAAATTAGAAAGGGAATGCACACGTAATATAGAGCTGATGTGGTTATTGAAGGATCTGAGACCTTCAGCAAGAACCATAGCCTATTTTCGGAGTGATAACAAACGGGCATTAAAGCTGGTATTCAGGCAGTTTATTGCATTGACAAAGCAATGGGGACTGATAGAAGGTAACCTACTGGCTACGGATGGTTCAAAACTTCGGGCAGTAAACTCAAAGAAGAACAATTACAATGCAAAGAAAATAGCCTTTCATTTCGACAGAATAGATGAGAAGATACAGCAATACCTTGACGAGCTGGATAAAGGAGACAAGGAAGAAAACGGGAACCGGAAGGAAGATGTCCAAAAAGCAATAAAGGAACTAAAGGAAAGACGCAGAAAATACGAGGAACTAGAGAAGAAACTGAAAGAAACAGGAGAAGATCAGATATCCACCACAGATGAAGAATCCAGACAGTTAATGATCCGTGGACAGATAACAGAGGTATCCTACAATATACAAACGACAGCTGACAGCAAGCATAACCTGGTAATAGATGTAAAAGCAATTAACACGAATGATAAGAAGATGGCCCCGGTGATGGGTCGCAGGGCAAAAGTAATAATAGGAAACGGGGATTTTGATCATTTACTCGATAAAGGATATCATGATGGAGAAGCGATTGCTAAATGCGAGGAACATGGAATAAGAACGTTGATTTCTCAACCATCAGCATCACGTTCAGGAGAAATACCGACACCGGAGTTTTACAATGATAAATTCCGGTATGATAAAGAAACCGATAGTTACACATGTCCAGCCGGCAATATACTCAATAGCAATGGCAATATGTATAAAATAAAGAGCTGGAATGGCCATTCACAAATGAAGCAGTATAAAACCAGTGCATGCAGAAATTGTGTTTTTAGCAATAAATGTACAAGCTCACCTAAAGAAAGAGGAAGGATAATACAGCGAAGCATTTACCAGGACTCTGTAGACGCCAATAATCTCAGAGTTAAAATGGAACTGGAAAAGTACCGGCGAAGGCAGGAGATGATAGAGCACCCGTTTGGAATAGTGAAAAGACAATGGGGCTATGATCATGTGCTGCTAAAGGGTATCGACAAAGTGGAGGCCGAAGCAAGTCTCATTTTCCTGTGTTACAACCTCAGGAGGCTTATTAAGATATTGGGGTTCAATGCCTTAATTGAGAAGATAAAGGCATTCTCTTTATTTTTGCAAAAAATCGACCTTTTTAGGTTAAAAATGAGACTCTTAAATTTTGAAGGCACAAAAAGACAGCCTCAAAAATGGATCAGATTCCCATTCTTAAATCGCTTTAAAATGCATTATTCAGGCAAACATTTTCAAATGAAATTAAATTATTGCGCAGACTGGCGTTGTGTGTAAAGCCCAAAGACAGAATACTCTAGATAAAATATGCGAGTTGTTGCAAAATGTTATCTAATTAGCTAACTTTGTATGGTGGATGAGAAATTTATAAGGAACGTTTTCTATTACAAGAATTATTACCTGGATTTCTTTAATACCCTTGATAACGAGGTAAAGAAGAAATTCATCTGGACATTAAAACTAATAGCAACTGTTAATAGAGTTCCAATCAAATTTTTCAAACATTTAGAAAATTCAA
>DATEVU010000001.1:0-5805 GCA_035258345.1 Bacteroidales bacterium | reverse complement strand
GCCTTTAAAGGCATACAATTGCAGCGGATAAAAACGATGGCTTTCATTTTGCCCGAGCATCATTACAGTCTGATCAGTCATTCCGGTGCGTGATACCGGAAAAGGGGCAGTAAAAAACAGCGAATCTTCAACTGCAGTAAGTTGCACTGCCGAAGTATCGGATCCGGGTGCCTGAAAAGAAAAAGTGATCGTTCCGGCAGATTTTTGTTCGCCTGCGGTAATAATCAGGTTCTTCCTGCCCATAGCATCGGTATATACAAGCTCGGCAAGCGGCTTACCGTTGCTGTCCGGGGAAATCTCCGGCACTGCATTAGCAACAAATGATTTACAACGTAACTGGTAGTCGGTACCGTTGTAATTGAAACTTGATTTGAATTTATTCCCACCCCTTTCACTAAAGAAAACAGGAAATATCTTATGCCAGGAATTCTCATTGTCACCCGACCTTACTTCCAAATAGGTCCTGTCGGTTAATACAGCCCGGGAGCTTTCTCCTTCCCGGATCGACATGGAACCCTCAAATCCGGTAAACCGTGTAATGGCAGCTCCGATAAGTATAACGATGAATGAAAGATGGAACAGGAATACGGTGAATTTTTCCTTACGGTATAATTCCTTGGTAACAATGGTACCCGACAGGTTAATAATACCTATTAGCAGGAGGAACTCAAACCAGCGTGCATTATATACCAGGGCCCTGGCAGATGAACTTCCAAAATCGTTTTCAATAAATGTTGCAACAGCTATGGAAACGGCAAACAAAGCCAATACAACGGCCATCATTTTTGATGAAAAGAGAAAATCGCCTATTTTTTTCATTATGCTAATTACAGTTATTTGGATTCTTTGAGCTTATCGGCAAATACTTTCCTGAATTTTTCAAGCTTGGGGGTAATAACAGCGGAACAATAAGGTTGCCGGGTATTTTGAAAATAATACTCCTGGTGATAGTCCTCGGCTTTATAAAACACTGTGAATGCCGTTACTTCGGTTACCATGGGATCGTCCCATACCCCCGCAGCATCCAGTTTTGCTTTCATTTCCTCAGCCAGCTTTTTTTGTTCATTGTTATGATAAAAAACAGCCGACCTGTATTGGGGCCCGATATCACCTCCCTGGCGGTCAGGTGTTGTAGGGTCGTGTGTTTTCCAAAACACTTCCAGTATCTCGGTAAAGGAGATCTCCTGCGTATCATAGGTGATCTGGCATACCTCGGCATGCCCGGTGGTACCCGTGCATACTTCCTTGTAGGACGGATTCTTAACACTGCCTCCCGAATAGCCCGATTCAACGGAATAAACTCCTTTCAGCTGCTGGAAGATGGCTTCGACACACCAGAAGCAACCTGCACCCAGTGTTATGGTATCAAGATGTTGGTTCATGAGGGTGTAATTTTCATGTAAAGCATTGTTGTTCTTGGGTTGTGTACAGGATGCGACCTGAAACAGAACAATAAATATAATGGATATTCCTGCAATTCTTTTCATAAGAGAAGTATTTTTTAGAATAACAACAGGAATACACAATGGTTTACAATTAACGCATACCGGTGACGCCCAATTCATCGGCAAACATCAACGGAGGCATGTATTTGCTAACTTCAAGGGTATACGTGGTGCTCACCACCAGGGTATAACATGCAATGAACTGCCATTTTTGGGTGAGCCTGTTAAAACAAAAGGCAGTATTCTTAGCATTTGATTTATAGGGTATTATAAAGGTGTGTCCGTATTTCAGTTCAGCCGGTGATCCACAAAGTTTATTTTTTTTCAAATAAGCGGCAAGCATTTTATCAGCATGCATAATGGCCTCTCCTTTTTTAACATTTTCCATGGTGGAAGTAGGGATGAACTCATCAATAACAACAATCTGATCATGCCATTTGAAAACTCCGCAGGGATTTAGGGTGTCGAAACGGGCTTTGACAGCCTGATCGGTATACCTGGCAAGTTCTCTTTCCCTGCCCTCTTTTTCAAGCAGGTCGGAAATAGCTGAAGTAACGGCCATATTTTTCATGGCAAAGTATTCCGGATCCAGGTGCGCACCGGTGAGCCTGGAATAATTGGCACAATGGGCAACAAGTACCTGTGCTTCTTTAACATGTTCAAGGCTGTCACTTTCAACCAACGGCAAAAAAAAATTTTCAAAATCCCTGGTATTGCCGGTAAGTTCTGCGAGGTCATAGTCAGAACCATTATCAAAAATAAGCGCCTCGGTGTAGGCCAGGTATCGTTCGAGGTATGCCACGGTTTCTGCCAGGTTGTTCTCCCTGGCATAATTCAGTGCAAGGTTGACCATCCGCCGGGCCTTCGCAACAGGTTCCGGAGCTTTTTGTTCCAGGTAGATCTCAAATTCCCTGCGAAAGTTCTTTTCTTTGACGAACAGCTCCTGGTAATGCATGCGCTGTTGTTTAATGCTGGCATATATCTTATCCTTGTACTTGTTGTAGAAACTCACCGAATACTGATCTCTTCTGAATTCTGCCCTTTCCAACCGGGTTTCCACAAGCTTTTTGGCAGTTTCAAGATCTTCTTCAAGCAAATACTCCTCATAGGTCTTCACAAAAATGGTCAGGTCAAGCTCCCGTTGCTGGTTATAATAGGAAACATCCCTGGCCTGCTTTAACCGCGGGATTTGTTTTTGTATATATGCGATGCGGTTATCCAGACTGTCGAAATAGGCTTTCGAACGATGCTCATGTGCAGCTGTCTGGGAATGAATCCCCAAAGCAGCCGGACCAATCAGCATGACAACAAGGTATGCAGCTATTTTGAACTGTTTAAGCATCAGCGAATAAACCGCAGGAATTAATCACGGCAGTTCTTATACGAAACGGGGAAGAAGAAGGTTGTCGGCCGTGGATACAACCCATAACAATCACAACCCACAACAATCACAACATGTAACTTTTACTCCTCCCCTCCAAACTTACTCTTCAGCATATTCAGATCCCTTTTCATCCCAGCCACTGTTTTGATCAGTTCATCGGGAGAGATCATGGGATCGGGGATTTCAGAACTAATGTAATTGACGAATTTCCAGATCTCCTTAATTTCACTGACATGTACTTCGAATGGTTCGTAGATGGGATTCAGCGAAAACAGCCGAAATTTATGTTCGCTCTCCAGGAGATTTTCAACGATTTTGAAAACGATGCCTTCATCCAGGGTAAGCACGATGTATCCGTGCCCGTTGACAAGGGTGTGCCAGTCCTGCACGAATTCGCCGGTTACATAGGAACCGTCGGGAATAGGGAGCATGGAATCGCCGTTCAGCTGAAAAGTGCGGTATTTTTTTTGCTTTGACAGGAAAGGCAGATGAAATACGGGGAGATCCCTGATGAACTCCGGATCGGCGAAACCTGTTGCATAACCGGCCTTTGCCTTTTCCGAAACCAGTTCGATATTCTCCTCGTTGCGGCTGTTAACCGTAGTGGCGAGCACACGCAGGTTACTGCCCCTGAGATACACGTCCCCGCCCCTTTCGAGTTGGGAAAACTGGCTTTCGGTAAGGGTGCGCAGGTCGATCTTAACCAGTGTATCGATAGCTACCCCGTAATACTTGGAAAAGGCAACCAATGCCTGGATGGTAGGCAGGCTTACTTCGTTCTCATACCCGCTGAGGGTGGAACGCTTCATGTTGAGGGCAAAGGCCACGTCGTCCTGGGTGCGGCCCTTTCGCTTGCGTAGTAGCTTGATGTTGGTGGAGAAGTACATAGTAATAGTTATTTAATCACAATTTTTCTTGCTAAGATAATAAATAATGATTATATTATCATCATGATTTATGATTATTTTATAATCATTATATGATTATTTTTAATGATACAGAAAACACAACACGCCGCAACATCATCCACTTCGATCTCGATAGTTTTTTCGTTTCGGTGGAGCGGCTGATCAACAGCAGGCTTAACGGAAAGCCTGTGGTGATCGGCAGTATGTCGGGCCGCGGCGTGGTGGCGAGCTGCAGTTACGAAGCCCGGAAGTACGGCGTGCATTCGGCCATGCCCATGAAGATGGCGCGGCAGTTGTGTGCCGATGCCATCGTGGTGCGTGGCGACATGGACCTGTACAGCAAGTATTCGAATATTGTCACCGGCATCATTGCCGGGCGGGCCCCGGTGTATGAGAAAGCCTCGGTTGACGAGCATTATATCGATCTCACGGGAATGGACCGTTTTTTCGGCTGCCTGAAATGGGCACATGAATTGCGCCGTGACATCATTAAACAAACCGGGTTGCCCATATCCTCGGGGTTGTCGGTTAACAAAACCGTTTCGAAGATCGCCACCGGGGAAGCCAAGCCTAACGGCGAAAAGGAAGTGCCCGGGGAACTGGTGAGACCTTTTCTCAACCCATTACCCATCAGCAGGATACCCATGATCGGTGATAAGACCTTCCACCTGCTTCGCTCCATGGGAGTAGCCACCATTGGCACGCTGAGCCAGATACCCATGGAAATGATGGAAAAGGTGCTGGGCAGGAACGGCATTGATATATGGAAAAAGGCCAACGGCATCGACACCACACCGGTAATCCCTTACTGGGAGCAGAAGTCGATCAGCAGCGAGCGTACCTTCGACACCGACACCACCGACCTGGCCATGCTGAACAATACGCTGGTGGGTATGGTGGAAAAAATAGCCTATGAACTCCGCAGGGAAGAGAAACTTACTTCCTGCATAACGGTAAAGATCCGGTACTCGAATTTTGACACCCACACCCTGCAGCAGCGCATTCCCTATACCTCATTCGACCACAAGCTGATTGAACTGGCCAAATCGCTGTTTGTACGGCTTTACCAGCGGCGTATGCTCATCCGGCTCATCGGGGTGAAATTCAGCCACCTGGTACGGGGAACACCCCAGCTGAACCTGTTCGAGGATACACCCGAGATGGTGCGGCTGTACCAGGAAATCGACAGGATGAGGCTGCGGTACGGGAAGAAGGCGGTGGTGAGGGCAGTGGGAATGAAATCAGTAGGGAGTAGGGAGCGGGAATGGGAAAAAGGCGTAGGGGCAGGGCTTGCTCCTGCCCAATGAATGAATGTAGAATGAATTATGAATTATGAATTATGAATTATGAATTATAAATTATTGCCAAAGGCATCCTCCCGAAGGGATCCTTTTGGGACTTGGGAGAATGATGAATAATAAAGAATTTAAAACCAAACAATATGATTAACAATGAAGAATCTGTCAAAACCAGAAGATTTAATCTTGAAGAAAGATTAATAAATTATTCTGTCTTAATTACAGAAATTGTTGAAACAATGCCAAATACCAGAGCTGGGAATCATTATGCAGGGCAATTAATACGCTCAGGCACATCACCGGCATTAAATTATGCAGAAGCCCAAAGTGGCGAGTCCCGTAAGGATTTTGTTCATAAATTGAAAATAGTCCTGAAAGAATTGCGGGAAACGATTGTCTGCTTAAAAATAATAAACAGAACAAATCTTTTTAAATCAAAAGAGTCTATGCAACAAGCAATTGATGAAAGTAATGAGCTTATATCCATATTTGTTAAAAGTGTGGAAACAGCTCAAAATAATATGCAGATGACCCTTCGAAATTCTTAAATCGGTGTTCCTTGTTCGATATTCGTTTTCAAAAACACCGAACAAGGAACACCGAATGATGAATAATGAAGTATTTTTCCTGATGTATTTAAACTGCCACTCCTACTACAGCCTTCGCTACGGCACCATGCCGGTTGAAAAGCTCGCGGCCGCGGCCCTGAAAAATGAAGTACGGGCCATGGCGATGACGGATATCAACAACAGCATGGGCATGATGGATTT